>JAQIBS010000244.1 GCA_027858965.1 Kiritimatiellia bacterium | reverse complement strand
GATAAATAATTATCCGCGCCGGATCTTGGACTACACATCCGCGAAGGATGTATTCGAGGGAGAGTTGAGCGGCTGTCAAGCATAATGAATTTTGTCGCATTTAGAGTTGCAATCCGGCAATGAATATTTTGAGTTAAAGTCATCTCTCACAGAGGCACAGAGTTCACAGAGCAAAAATTTAAGGTTCGCGCCTCTGTGAGAGACATTTTAATTTAGTTTAATCATTTTTTTGTATTAGGATTTGGACCATGCTTAAACTCTCACTTATAGATAGTGTCATTATTATCGGATTCCTGATTTCGGTAGTGGCGATCGGTGCGGCAGCTGCACGTCGTGCCAGCCGTAGTGCATCCGATTACTTTCTCTCCGGACGCACCATGCCATGGTGGTTGCTGGGAATATCAATGGTGGCCTGTACCTTCTCATGCGGTACGCCCAACCTGATCACAGATATTGTGCGTAATGATGGAGTGGCGGGTAACTGGGTATGGTGGGCGTTTCTGCTGACCGGTATGCTGACGGTATTTGTGTATGCCAAATTGTGGCGACGTTCGGAGCTTGATACCGATCTTGGCTTTTATGAAATTCGTTATGGAGGAAAACCGGCGGCGGTGTTGAGAGGTTTCCGGGCGGTTTATCTGGGTGTCTTCTTTAACATCATGTCTCTGGCAATTGGTTCTCTGGCTGCAATCAAGATCGGTCAGGTGATCTTCGGGCTGACAGCATTGCAGACTTTGGCGGCGGCATCTGTAGGTGTGGGTATCTATGCAACACTGGGCGGGTTGACGGGCTCAATCTGGGCTGACTTTTATCAGTATTCGGTGGCTCTGGGTGGAGCTATAGCCGCCGCGGTTTATGTTGTTAAAGCAAATGTAGGAGGCACGGGAGTAACCTCGCTGGCAACTCTCTGGGAACGGATTCCGGCTGAGAAGCTGACCTTCTTTCCGAGTGTGGAAGGGGGTGACCTCTCATTATTGGTGACGGTGCTGGTACTGCCGCTGGCGGTGCAGTGGTGGAATGTCTGGTACCCCGGTGCTGAACCAGGTGGTGGGGGATACATCGCGCAACGAATGCTGGCAGCCAAGAATGAGCGGCATGCTATCGGTGCCACAATGCTCTTTAATTTCATGCATTACGGGGTGCGCACCTGGCCATGGCTGATTGTGGCTCTGGTTTCCATAGTGGTGCTGCCGAAAGAGACACCGGCCCAACAGGCGCAATCCGGAATGTGGCTGAAGGAGAATGCAGCCCTGGTGCAGAATTATAATGAGGCGGGTGATAATCTGACTCCGGAAATCCATCAGGAGATCCGTTATCATACGGCGGCTGTGCGGGGACACGGATCGCTGGCAAAGGCCTTTCCTGAGGTTGAAGATTCTTTCCTGCGTGATGATATTGCCTACCCGGGCATGATTGCCAGATTGCCGGCGGGGTTGCTGGGTTTAGTGGTGGCCTCTTTGATTGCCGCGCATATGTCAACTGTGGCTACGCATCTGAACTGGGGTGCCTCATATGTGGTTAACGATGTCTACCTGCGATTTCTTAAACCCAAAGCCACAGCGAAACAGCAGGTGCGCATGGCACGTATTGCGACGGTGCTTCTGTTGCTGGCGGGCAGTGGGGCGGCGCTGTTACTCCAGGGTGCCAAGGGTGCCTTTGATGTGCTGTTACAGGTTGGTGCGGGAACAGGTTTGATCTACATCCTGCGCTGGTTCTGGTGGCGCATCAATGCCTACAGCGAGATTGCGGCTATGGTGATCTCATTTGCTGTTGCGATACTCTTTAAATTTGTAGCTGAACCGTTAGGTGTTGAATCAATGCTGGCAGATGCCGGGTTGCTGAAGATCATGGCATTCAGTGGTTGGAAATTGGTTATAGGAATTAGCTGCACCACGGTGGGATGGTTGTTGGTTACCTGGCTTACTCCGCCGGAAGAGATGTCGGTGCTGGTTTCCTTCTGTCGTAAAATCCGTGCAGGTGGACCCGGCTGGCGCAAAGTTGAGGAATACGCTGCAGGACAGGGAACTCCACTCGGTATAGATGCCAAAAATTCAGGTCTGCCACTGGGTATTCTCTGCATGATGCTGGGATGTGCTGCGGTTTGGGGTCTTCTGTTTACGCTGGGTTATATACTTTATGGACGCTGGATTTATGCAGCGGTACTGGGTACTGTGAGTGTGATTGCAACAGTGATACTCATGCGGTTGGTGCCGAGGATTAAGTTTGGATGAGAGAGTGAAGAAGTTAAGAAGTTCTAAAGTGCTAAAGTTCTAAAGTTCTAAAGTGTTAAAGTGCTAAAGTTCTAAAGTGCGAGAATGCTAAAGTTGGTAGCTGAGCTTTTGAATATATCTTTTAACTGTAGGCCGGGTGCCTTCACCCGGCGAACCCATCGCCCGGTGGGGCATCCTCCATCGTCCCGCAAGCAGAACTATGGCGGGACGCCGCTGGGCCTACAAAACTTGGTATAGGGTACGCGGAGTTGGATTAAGGATTGGTCTTATAGTAAGTGCGGATTTTATTTGAAGAGCAGGCAAAAGAGAAAAACGGAGAACGATAGATGAAAGTAAGAGCCTTGTGGATATGTGCAATAATGACGGGGTTGGTTTTCGGCGCTTTGGCCGATGGCCAACCAATGGATAAGGATGAAGAAAAGATTATTAAATCGCGGATGATTCCCTATCCTCAGAAAGTAACGCTTAGCGATGGGCCTGTTGTTATTATGGACAAACGGCTTGTGGTGAATGTGACAATGAAAGGTGATGCCGGTTCATTTGTTAAACGTGTAGCTAAGCTTTATAAAGAGTATTTCAATGTGAAGCCCAATCTGATATTCAAGAGCGATGTAACCATTAATATTCCGAAAGATGGGTATCACTTTAAAAGTTCTAAGTCGAGCGGGCTCTCGATAAGTGCTTCCAATGAGAATGGAGTGCTGAATGCGCTCAAGACATTGCGTCAGCTGGCTGAGCCGGAACGTGGAGTTGAGAAGCTGAGTTACTATTTTTTGCCTGAGATGACGGTTGAGGATGCTCCGGCGATGGCATTCCGGGGAATGCATATCTGCTGGTTCCCTGAGAGTGAGGCGATATTTATTGAGAAGTGCATTCGCATGGCGGCTTACTATAAGTTCAACTATGTGGTGCTGGAACCCTGGGCTGTCTTTGATTACAAATCGCACCCTGAATTTTCCTGGGCAGAGAAAAAAGTGAAGACGAAAACAATCCGCCGGCTGGTGAGACTGGCACGCAGCCAGGGGCTGACACTTATTCCGCAGCTCAATTTATTTGGACATGCACCGGCTTCGCGGCACATTTCCGGCAAACATCCTGTGCTGGACTTTCATCCTGAGATGCAGCCTTTGTTTGAACCGGATGGCTGGACGTGGTGTCTGAGTAATCCTGCTACCCGTCGCTACCTGACAGAGATGACCCTTGAGCTGTATGAAGCATTTGAGTGTCCGCCCTATTTTCACATCGGTTGTGATGAGGCCTATTCGATGGGAACTTGTCTGACCTGCCGCAGGGCGGACTATGCCGCGTTGCTGAAAGATCATCTGCTATATTTCCGCAAGCTGTTCAAAGAACGTGGAGCTCAGATTATGATGTGGCACGATATGCTGGTAGTGAAAGGTGATCCTCGCTGGAAGGGCTATGTTGCCATGGGTTCAGAGAAGATCGGAACAGAGGCATTGCTGAATGTGCTGCCGCGCGATATTATAATCTGTGATTGGCAGTATTACACTGTGCCGAAGAAAGAGGAACAGCAGTGGCCGACCATGCAGTATTTTCATGGTAAGGGATTCTCTGTTCTGGCCTGTCCGTGGAAAGATCCAAAGGGCATCAAGAGTCAGTCGAAACTCGTTCTCGAAAAAGGTATGGCCGGCATGCTGTGCACCACCTGGAATTACATGCATAGCCGTGATATGTACCGTATGCTTTACTACGATGCCCATGCTGTGTGGGGATATGATGGAACTGGATGGAATGCGGCCTCCGCGTTCAACCAGCACCTGCGGCAGGTTGGTTGGGATATGCCGATTAAACATTATCGCGATACCGGTGTTTCCCATTGGCAGGTGCCACCGGAAAATGCACTGCTGCATTAAGACAAATACGAACGTCCAACATCCAACATCGAACTTCGAACATCGAATGAGAGGTAGCGCTTCGCGCAGTGTGGGATGGCCAATTTCCTGATAAGCCGAAACTTGGGAATTGGGAGTTCCGTGTTGGTTATTGGATATTGAATTGCGGGCAAGGCGTAGGCTTGGTTTTTACCCTGCAGATACGCGCCCTCCCGCAGTCGCTGGAGAGGCACGTCCTACAACTGTAGCCGAGGTCCGTGACCTCGGATGGAATGTGCATAAAATTTTGAGTAAATGAGAGAACGCTTATGAATACAGAACAGTTGAAAAATAAAGCCCGTGCATGCGGAGCTGATTTAGTGGGCATAGCTCCCGTGGACCGGTTCAGTCATCTGCCGGCAGAGCAGAATCCAGCTTCGATTTTTCCAGAGTGTAAATCGGTGATTGTGCTGGCACGTCGGATATGTCGCGGGTCACTGCGCGGTGTGGAGGAGGGAACCAACTTTGCCAGCACTTATCAATGTTTTGGATATACCTGGGTGGAAGATAACTTTCTGTCGCAGAGCTCATACGATCTCTCTTTATGGGTTGAGGATCAGGGGTTCGAGGCGGTTCCGCTTTTTGGATATAATGAATCCGGTATGCCCAAGGGTGTGTCGGTTGCTCCTGATAAACCTGCCCCGAATGTGATTATTGATCCGCGCATTGCCGTGATGGCAGCTGGCCTAGGTGAAGTTGGCCTGGGTGGATTTATCATCACCCCTGAATACGGCACCCGCCAGCGTTTCTCATTTATACTGACGGATGCAGAGCTGGACGGAGATGACGTTCGGCAGAAGAGTCTGTGCACTGATTGCGGAGCCTGCGCAGCCGCATGTCCCTTCGGTGCGATTCATCTGGATAAGAACCGGACACTGGAGGTGGAGGGGGCTATCATGCAGGTGGCTGAGATAGATATTGCTCTGTGCAGGGATTGTCCGAATGGGGCTTTTCTGGCAAGTGGACGCGGCAACGAACCTGATCGTATTGCAGCGGCCTGTGGACGCGAGTGCATGGTGCGGTTGGAAGAGTCCGGCAAGTTGGACAATAAGTTTGAAAATACCTTCCGTAAGCGTGAACCCTGGCAACTGGATGCATTCAAACGTCCGATGGTGCGCGATGAATCCGGTGGGTTGAAACTTGTTGATGTGGGGGATACCACCTCTACAGGCACCGGTGTTGTCTCTGTTCATGCTACAGGTCAGGTCTTTTCCAAGTAGGCTGTTAGGTGTTTAGACTGAAAGGTGATTTATGAAACTGACTTCACAGATGATTAAAGATTTTGCTGCTTCTCTTGGGCGTCCATGCCAGGTGGGGGTGGCGGATATCGGGCGATTTGAAGATGCGCCCCGGCAGATGCATCCTGCTAATATTTTTCCGGAGTGTAAATCGGTGATATCCGTGGTTGCTCCATTTCCGCGCGGGACCTACCGCGGTATTACGGAAGGAACTCATTGGCCGAATTACACTTACTATTCATACAACCGATTGAACAATCTCTTCCGTCCTCGCATAACCTATGAGCTAGCCTGTTTTATGGAGGATCATGGATGGGAGGCGGTTCCGCTCTATCCGGCGGTGCCGGAACGCGGTGGAATGCATGCGCCGGTATTGCCGGGACGACCCAGTCGTGATATCAATATCAATGTCCGTATTGCAGCAGTGGCTGCTGGACTGGGTGAGATCGGCTGGTCCAAGGTCCTTCTGACAAAGAAATGGGGTCCGCGTGTGCGCATCGGAACAATTCTGACGGATGCAGAGCTGGAGCCTGATCCGCTGATGAAACCGGGGACTCTCTGCAATCGCTGCATGAAATGCGTCAGTACATGTCCGGGTGGTGCTATTCCGAAAGCCGGCGAAAAACCGCCGATTCGTATTACGATTGATGATCAGGAGTATGAGTGGGGTGATGTTGCTATGGGACGCTGTACGCTGACACATCATGGACTCAACCGCGAAGCTTCGCCCTTCCTTGCTAAGGATTTTCCGACAATGGATCTTAAGGTTCGAGAGAGTCGTTTCTCAGAGGAGCAGGCCTATCGCATGGCCTACACGCTGGCTACCGGCACATGGGTTCCTTCAGAGGAATTTCCGCATGGAAACATCGTTGATTTTTATCATCAGATTCTAGGTCATGTCGGATATTATGCAATCTGTGGGGCGCAGGGGTGTATCCGGGGCTGTATGGAAACTCTTGAAAAACGGCATGTCATTGAGCAGTCGAATTTCAAAACAGCGTTGTCGCCGCGTGGTCAGTGGAAATTGCCTCCTGTTGAGGAGGAGCACTCTACCGGCGTTGCTGAGGGCAGTTGTGCGGAACTTTATCATGATCCTGATCCGCAGGCGGGAAAATGGAGCTAGATGATTGTATCGGAACTTTGGAGCTTGGTGAGGTTCTGGCTTTTTCTGTAGCGTTGGCTCTCAGAGCCAAGATCCTATATAAAATTGGCTCTGAGAGCCAACGCTACAGATGAATACGCGAAATCACAAATACATTCATAGTAGAGATTTCAGAATAACGAAAGGTAAATAAAGATGAAAAGAATAGTAATGGTTGTTATGCTTGCATTCTGCGCATGTGGAATACTGCAGGCAGCACCGCTGAATACAAAAGAGTCGCACATTATCAAGGCCCGGCTGGTGCCGGCACCGCAGTCTATCTCGCTGACTGATGGCGCTGATGTGGTAATGGATAAATCAATCAAGATAACGCTTGCCTGTAGGAAAGATGAGACGCTTGCTGAAAAGCAGATCCGGAAAACCTTTAAGGCGTGGTTTGGTTTCAAACCGGAGATAAAAATTGTTAAACCGGAGCATGTTGAAAAAAAAGCGGATGCTTACCGGATTACAGCGGAGAAGGGAACTTTGGCAATTGAAGCCGCCGATGCGGGTGGTGCGCGCAATGCAATTCGTACTCTGCGACAGATTGCTGAGCCGGTGCGCGGCACCGGTAAGCTGGAAGCTTATTTCGTGCCTGAGATGGTGATTGATGATGCACCGGCTATGGCATTCCGCGGATTCCATATCTGCTGGTTTCCTGAGAACACACCGGTGCAGATAGAACAGTATATCCGGCTGGCCGCTTACTACAAAATGAATTCCGTTGTGCTTGAACCCTGGGGCACCTTTGTTTCCAAGACACATCCGGAGCTGGCTTGGCCAAAGAGTACAATGACGGTCAAGGAGGTCCGCAGGTTGGTGAAGATTGCGAACAGTCTGGGTGTCACTCTTATTCCTCAGTTCAATTTGTTTGGTCATGCCTCGGGATCACGCGGCAGTTGTGGCAAGCATGTCGTGACAGATCTACATCCTGAACTTCAGCCGCTGTTTGAGCCTCTTGGATGGACCTGGTGTCTGAGCAATCCCAAGGCAACGCAGCTGATAGAAGATGTGGTCCTGGAGATGCACGATGCATTCGGAAAGCCGCCTTACTTTCATGCGGGGTGCGATGAGGCCGAAGATATGGGAACCTGTGCGGCCTGTCGCCGGACGGATTATGCGGCTGTGGTTAAGAACTTCCTTGGGCATATTCACGATGTGCTGGCTGAACGTGATTGTAAGATGATGATCTGGCATGACATGCTGCTGAAAAGGGGTGATCCTCGCTGGAAGGGGTTCTATGCCAACGGATCAGATCAGGCGGAGCTTATGCTGGATGGATTGCCACGGGATACGATTATCTGCGACTGGTATTACGGGGCTCCGAATAAGGAGGGGACATGGCCTACGATGCGCTACTTTAAAGATAAGGGCTTTCCGGTACTGGCATGCCCATGGGAGAATCTGGCGGGGTATAGGGGACTTAGCAAGGCTGTACAGAGGGAGAAATTGGATGGAATGCTCTGTACCACCTGGCATCATCTTTATGGAAGAAGCATGATGCAGATCTATTTCCGCTCGGCCCATGCAACCTGGGGAACACTTCCCTTAGGCGGCTATGAGAATCTGGTATTTTCGAAGCATCTGCGTCAGGTGGGATGGGATATTCCTATCAAGAACTACGAAGATACCGGATATTACAACAATCAGCTTCCCGCAAAGAACCACAGTCCTCGCTAAGATGTTGATTTTTTAACAGAGGGATTATTTTTCGCTTGCAATTTGTTTACCTGGACACTACTACAGTAGTGTCCATATTAGCTGCCTTTTTTATTTGTGTTATCGGTAAGCATATGAATGACAATATATCAGGAAGTAAATTAAAGACGGATGAAATATCTCAAATAGTGAGAATTTTATCTCAAAGATTAACTGAGCCTTCATATAAATACCCAAGTGTGCAATGGGTGTCAGAATATTCTCTTATTAAGTTGCTTGTTCAAGTCAGAAATGAATTGCAATTATCTGCAAACTTGTCCGGAAAATATTTATTGAAAGCTTTGGTTGAAAGCAGCCTTGCAACTCGAAAAATCATTAATGATGTTCCTCAAGGTAAGAATCCACATGTTGTATATTGTCTGGAATTTGGTGGAGTTCCTGAGATTTCATCAGAAGAACTTCTTTTGACGACACAATCAGATTTTTTAAAGACAGTAATCTGTTACTTTTCTGCCATATGTCATCATGAGCTTACGACACAGATACCAGCATATCATCATATAGCAAGGCTAAAGAATATGGGTAAACGTAGCAGAGAAGAGCACCTGAAGGTACTTTCTTTGAAACAAGAGGGGGTAGGCAACTCGTTAAATGTGAAACCATCATTAGGAACTTTACTTTTTACTTACGATGGTACTCTGTATTATCAAACTACTCGCGATCAAACACTTGTGCCTGGTGTACAGGAGGTGCAGTTTTCACCAACGCTTTTAGCGAGGGTTACTACACTTGAGCAGACTCTGTTGGATACATTGCACAACCCATGGAGTTGTGGTGGCCCGGCAGTTGTTTTTGAGGCATGGCAAAATGGAGTTCCACTGATCGATGATTCACTTTTTAATGAGTATTTATGCAAGATTGGACGGGTTGATTTTGATTTACGTGTCGGGTATATGCTCGAGCAGTTTGAGTATGATTATTGTTCTGAAGGTTTAGCTAAACGTTTTGTGAATGCAAAAAAATTAATAAAACAAAGAAATCTGCCATTACTTCCGTTGTTGCCGAAAGTTCCAGGGCAAAATAAGAATATGGAATGGGGGTTGCTTGTATGAATAAGCAAGATCAGAATCGGTGGAAATGTGACGTTCTTACTCTGGTTCTTGAAGCATTAGCATCATCTGAACGATTAAAGCCTATATTGGTTTATAAGGGAGCTCGAATTCTGAATTTGCGACTTGGGACCTTATCTCGTCAGTCGTTAGATATAGATTCGAATCTAAATGTGGGGTATGAGTTATATTGTCCAGAAGGAAAGATTGGCGAATTTTTAGAGGTTGAATTTTTCACGGCATTAAAAAAATTCTTTTCTAAACAAAAACCTGTCCGGTATAAAGTTAAAAACATACGAGTAAAAAAGAATCCGCCGAAAGGTCAACATCCTTTTGGATGGTCAGGTTTTAAAGCTAAAATTAATATTTTTGATAGTAAAGTGGTTATTCGTAATTTCCCTCGAGTTGAAATTGACATAGCATCACCAGAAAAACTTGGCCTTAATGCGGTGTCTGATTTGAAATTATCTGATGGGTGTGTTGTGTCTGCTTATACTTTGGAACGCATTGCAGGAGAGAAACTCAGAGCGTTTTTAAGTTCTTTGCCTGGATATCTTACGAAGATTGGAAGAAGAACAGATATAGTAAGAGTTAAAGATTTATATGATCTTTCACGTATAAGCAAACAGTATGCGGTAAAGGATTCAGGTTTTTGGCAAGGGGCAGCAAGTGAATTTCAGTTGGCGTGTGAGTCTCGGTTTATTGATTGTCTTGGAATGGAAACATTTTCAGATGGTTCAGCTTTTTGAAGAAAATGGTGTTATTCCTTTTCAGTTCACACTTCCTGATAGCAACTAAGCCTGATTCCCCCCTCCAGTGAAATATTTTTTCGGGGTTGACTCTTTTCGCCGATGCTCCGCATAATAGAACCTGAATCTGATCTTGTGGGATCACGTGGCTTCCACTGAGTGGAGCAACAAGAGCGTAGGCCAGGAAGTCGGTCGCTATGCGGCCGACTAATCCAAGTTCGTTAAATTAATATGTCATCGTGGTCAGCCGCATAGCGACTGCCCTCCTGACGATCCGCTTTGCGGGATCTTGGCCTTCGAGTAAGGCTGAGATTATGGGGACCGGAATTTATAAACTGTACTATTAAGGGAAAATAACAATGAAGAAGAGTGTAATCGGATGCTTAATTATGATGGGCTTGCTGACAGCGGCGAGTGTGTCGGTAGCAGCTATGAGTGATGAGGGTTTTGTTTCGCTGTTTGATGGCAGGACGCTGAACGGTTGGACCACACGGGGCGGTAAGTCGCCCTACAAGATTGAGGACGGAGCGATTGTCGGAAGTTTCGGAGACGCGGGACGTAACTCATTTCTGTGTACTGAAAAAGAGTACGGAAATTTTATTCTGCGTCTGGAGTTCAAATTTGAGGCTGGCAACTCAGGGGTGCAGTTCCGTTCTGCGGCACGTCAACACGCTGACGGCTCGGACTCGGTTTATGGATATCAATGTGAGATTGCCGGAGGTTCTTCGGTTACGGGGCGTATTTATGATGAGGGACGACGCGGCTTCAAGTTCGGTCGGACCTGGCTGGATAATACCGAGGCCGCAGTAACTGCCAAATCGTCTGCAACTTTCAAAAATGGCGATTGGAACCAGATGGAGATTCAGTGCATTGGTCCATCGATCAGAACATGGCTCAATGGTGTGCCGGTGGTTAACATCTTTGATGATGCTTCCCTATCCGGGTTTATCGGACTCCAGGTCCATGCGACCAAGAAACCGGATGGAAAGCCCTGCGCTCGTTGGCGTAATATTCGTATTAAGGAACTGGGGTCAAGCCAGTGGAAACCTTTCTTCCATAAAGGCGCAGATGGCAAGTATGTGCTAAGTGGTGCACGGTTTGTGCTGCCTGAGGATTGGTCGTTCAATGACGCTGACGGGGTCCTGGTCGGTCAACACAAAGAGGGCGAGAAGCGCGACGGGCTCGTGGTGTCAGATAAGAATTACAATGATTTCATTGTGCGCGTGACCTATCAGCTTTTTGGTGGAAACAGCGCGCTCTATTTCCGCGCAGAGGAGGTCAATACGCCTTGGCTGCTCAAGGGGTTTCAGAATGAGATTGCAGGGAACTGTAAGGACTCAGCTCTGTGGCATACCGCAGGTGACAAAACCAAGGGACGTGGCTGGGTGGCACAGGATGACGAGTTCATTGAAAAGGTTCGTAAGGCTAAAGGTTGGAATACGACCTGCACGGTTGCATACGGTGACCGTCTTATTTCGATTCTCAACGGTCAGCGAACTGTGGATATCACTGATCCTCAGTGTGAGAAGAGTGGTAAAGTTGCGTTGCAACTCCATGGTGGTGCAAATGGCAAGATGTGGTTTAAGGATTTCGAGATTCTGGAGATCACACCTGAGATGCGCACGCTGATCGACCGTTAAACGAGATAGCGCGTTTTATTTTTTTGCAAACAATGCAATAGTGGCTTCTTTGACCATTTTGCAGCTTTAATAGGAATATTTTTTGAAAGGGGCTTTCATGGGGATGAAGTTTTATATAATGGCGGTTCTTTTATGTATGGTGGGAGTGAGCTCTGCCGATACCGCTGATGATGCGCTGGCGCTGGCACAGCGAACGCTGGCCTATGTTGAGAAAAGTGAAAAACGTCCTGCCATGGCGGCGGAGCTGGATGTATTTATAAAGCGTCTGCCACAAGCGAAAAAAGAGGCGGACCGGACAGCGCTGGAAAAAGAGATTCGCGTTCTGCGACGCAAAATCATTTTTTCGCATCCGGATCTGAATTTTGATCGGTTGCTGGCCTGTCAGCGGAATCTGCCCTATTCTCATGCAACCCACATGGTTGACCAGTATCTGGGACGTTACTCCCGTCCGGGCGGGGCCGGCCTGATTGTTATTGATGATTGGAAAACCGCACCGAAAAAACGTGAATTTCTTAAAGGTAAGTTGCCGCCGGGCACCACTTTGAATCCGGATCTGCATTGGGATGGAGATCGGGTGCTGTTTGCTTTCTGCGATCATACAGATCGGCGGACTCCACTGCAGAAACTGATACCAGTGCATAGCGATACGCTGGGCCGAGATATATCCCGCACTAAAAGTTCTATCGGACGCTCTGTGAATCGGGTGGACCCGACAAATCCGATTTTTGACAATGAAAAGTTTAATCATCCTGCAACGGCGTTGCGCTATTTTATTTATGAGGCGGCTCTGGATGGTTCATGGGTTCATCAGTTGACCGGAACGGAAAAAGATCCTATGACCACATGGGAGGGCCGCCAGAGTGTACTGATTGAAGATGTGGACCCCTGTTATCTGCCGGATGGGGGCTTTGCCTTTACATCCACACGGTGTCAGGGATATGGACGGTGTCATGGTTGGCGGTATGCTCCGTCATTCATGATTCACCGTGCGGATGCAGACGGTTCAAACATTCGTCAGCTCTCATTCGGCGAGGCCAATGAATGGGAGCCGGCTGTGTTGAATGACGGGCGCATTGCCTATACCCGTTGGGATTATATTGATCGCAACGCGGTGCCTTGGCAAAGCCTCTGGACGATGAATCCTGATGGTACGGGAACTGCGCATTTCTTCGGTAACTACACACCTGTGCCGAAAGTCCAGAGCCAGGTTAAAGCCATACCCGGCACTCATGTAGTGGCGGCGATCGGTGGGGCACATCACTTTTTTTCTGCGGGATGTCCGATTCTTATTGATACACACAAAGGTGAAGATGGATCGCAGTCCATTACCAAAATAACACCGGAGATCACCTATCCCGGCAGTCCCTGGAAGGATACCGGCTATTATGCCAATCCGTTCCCAGTGAACGACACTCTTTTTTTTGCCAGTTACTCGCCGATGGGGTTTCATAAGGGAGACACTAATTATTGTTCATACAGTTGGTCAGAAGCATGGCCCTCCAATAATTCTTTTACGGTCTATCTGGTTGATAAGCTGGGTGGTCGCGAGCCGATCTTTGCTGATCCGCAGATCAATACATTTGCTCCGATTCCGATTCGCAAACTGAAGCGATCCATAGAGATTCCCTCCAAATTGCCTCCTCCTGAAAAAGCGACGGACACAGGTATCTGTTCGGTGGAAAATGTCTACGATTGCCGGGTGCCGATCAAAAAAGGATCTGTCAAGGCTATGCGTCTCAATCAGATTATTACCCAGTGGGTTGCAGCCGATCCTGAACGCAATCCGCTGAAAGGATATTCTCTCTACAAAAAACCTATTGGTACGGTGCCGGTTAATGCGGATGGCTCCGTCGCATTTCGGATGCCGGCTGGGGTTCCTGTGCAGCTGCAGGCGCTGGATGAAAACGGCATGGCTGTGATGACCATGCGCTCTTTTATTTATGTGCAGAAGGGAGAACAGCTCCGCTGCGTGGGATGCCATGAAAACAAGATGCAGGCACCGCCACAAATTACCAGCAGAGCCATTCCGGTCTCTGATCCGGCTCCTATTCCGAATACAGAAAACGGTGTGGGGTATGACCGTCAAGCCCGTCCGGTTTTTGACCGTTACTGTATCTCCTGCCATGGTTTGAACCCGGAAGCGAAACAGGCTGGCGGATTGTCTTTGATAGGTTACAAAGGCTGGGCGGCATTGACGCAGACGGGGAATAATAAGCGTGCTCCTGAGATTCTCGTTGCCCGTGCTCATCCGTATACAGAGACCGGCTATAGCCAGACGAATGATTACTTTGCTGTTGTGAGTCGCCTTACGAAAAAATTGTTGGCAGGCCATAACGAAATAAAACTTACATCGGCGGAGTGGTCGGATCTGACAGTCTGGATGGATCTGAATGCACAGGAGCTTCCTTATCCCAGCTGGAATCTGCCGGAATTTTCGACGAAGCTCTCTACAGGTGTTGAAGCATTGCGCGAATACGTCAAAGAACTGTTTGGAGATGAGCTGGCCCGGCAGCCCTATGAGGCATTGGTGAATATGACCCTTCCGAAGAAAAGCCGGATACTTATGGCGCCATTGCCGATTGATAAAGGCGGTTGGGGTCAGATTGCTGAAGATAAGAGCTATATAGGTAAGGACGATCCGCGTTATCGCAGAATGGAAGAGATGGTTCGCGCTTCTTTCAGTGTGCCGCCGTATGAAAATCGTTATGGCACCTGTAACCGCCAGGCGGATTGCCGTTGCCGTGATTGCTGGGTATGGATGGGTCGCTACAATGCGCAACCGGGAACACACGGCGTGGTTACCTTGCCGATAGTCGGAGTGTTGACCAATGCAACGCCTGTTACGATTCAGGATAGTGTTGACGGTACGTTGTCGTTACAGGGTTCCAGTGCAGTGACCTTTGATTCGCATGTAAAGAGGATTGAAACGCTACAACTCAGCAACGGTGCGGGAGCTCGCTTTGGAGGCGAATTTGTGCAGATTGGCGATTTTGCTATGGCCACAGACTCAACTATCTCTGCTGCGTCCGGCGGTTTGTCTGCGGTTAAAACTATGGTTCTGGAAGGAAGGACGGCTTTGTTGTTCGGAACGCTGAAAGATGGTCCGGGTGCTCCTCTGGCGGTGCAGAAAATCGGTGATGGCGTGGTGTATCTTTCGGATGGACAGAAATTCACAGGGCCGTTGAATATTGATGGTGGTGTGGTTTGTTTACAGGATGAATCGGCACCGTTCATTTCTGGTCTCTCATTTTTTCTGGATGCCTCCGAAAAAGGATCTTTGGAAGTCGATAAAGAGGGCCGTGTCACGGAGTGGAAAGAGCAAATGACCGGAGCCGTGTTACAGCAGAGCGTCGCTGCGTGTCCGCTGCCGGTTTATCAGGCCAAGGGAATCAATGGCAAGCCAGCCGTCTATTTTGATGGATTGACCAATAGGATTGCTACGGCGAAGAAGTTTACGCAGCAGACGGTCTTTATTGTCAATCTGCCGGAGGGCTCTCCGCAGTACGGCGGTATCTGGGGAGCTGAAGATGCGCGTCGGGGATCGGATTACGGTATACGCTGTGTCGGAGGGAATGTCTGGGCGGGAGGCACAAATCTGCCGCATAATTATTTCAACACCTTTGCAAAGTACCGTATTAATGGAGTGGAGGATACTCATTTCATTCCAGGTCAGGCGCATATCCTGTGTGCCCAGCGCAATCGTACGGATCAGCTGACAATGCCGGTGGCGTTGGGGTCGTATTTCTGGCCGGAGGGCCGTTCGTATAAAGGTAACATCGGTGAGGTGCTGGCATACAATCGGATTTTGACGGAGGTTGAACGTCAGGCAGTTGAAAATTACCTGTCGGAAAAATGGCTGGGCAGGACTTTGCATGTGCAGGCTGCAGAAGCTGCCGGGAAAGAAGCAGAAAGAATACTACCCGCAACGGCGGATGTGCGTATTGGCAAAAAGGGAACTTTGGATCTGAATGGAAAGAATCTGATCGTTACGGCGCTATCCGGTTCTGGACGAATCATCAACAGCCGATCCAAACCGGTGACGTTAACAGTCACGGGTTTTTCTGACTTTGTTGGCGAGGTGTCAGAGAATGTTCGAATTGTAACACCGGATTAAGGTATTTTTCGTTTGTGTCAATCCTGTCAAAAAAGTAGAATGAGGAATATGAAAAATTTAATATCAGGCTGTTTGTTATTTGTTATCACATCTGGCTGGTGTCTTGCTGAAACAGGTTCGCCTGTACGTCCGCTGGCTAATGACTATGTGGTTGTCTATGAATCACCATCGCCGACCGATCTATTCTGTTTTTCTCCGGGGATCATTCGACTTGATAACGGACGTTTGATAGTCACCATGGATGTGGACGGGAAAGGTCGTAAAAAAAGCCAGCCAGTGGGAAGAGCCTTCATCTCGGATGATCATGGAAAATCATGGAAGCACATAACCTCATATCCCTTTGGTAATGCACGGCCCTTTGTGGCAGGTAAAGCGCTGTATATTCTTGGACAGTCAGGGGACCTGAAAGTTATCCGCTCGGATGACGGCGGTGATACATGGAGTAAATTTTCCAAACTTACAAATAAACAGAACTGGCATCAATCCGCCTGTAATGTCTGTTATGCTAACGACTGCATCTATTTGGTGATGGAGAGACGTGTCTCACGCAAGATTAGAAACTGGCTGGTCGGTGAACTTGCTCCGGTATTGATGCGTGCTAAGCTGGATGCGGATCTGACCAAAAGGGAGAGTTGGACCTTTGCCTCTGAACTCTCTTTTCATGATGTCATTCCCAACGTAGAAAAAGACCCCGCCATCGACTTCTTTGGAGTGCCTTTTTATCCGTCGCATTATCCTAGAGGTTTCGATGCGGCCTCGGGGCGCAACAGTGCGCCAATCGGCTGGTTGGAAACGAATGTGGTTCAATTTAAAGATCCGAATCATTACTGGTATGATCCGCAGGGAAAGACCTTTCATTTATGGGCACGTGCTCATACGGGCGGCACCGGTTATGCTGCAGTTGCCAAGGTTGTTGAAAACGCTGATGGCAGTATGATAACGATGCTGGAGAAAGTGCCTTCCGGTAAAACCGCTCTCTTTCTTCCCTGTCCGGGTGGTCAGATGCGTTTTCATGTTCTCTATGATGAAGCCACAAAGCTCTACTGGCTGTTGAGTTCGCAGGCCACCGACTCCATGACTCGTGCGGAACGCCTACCGAAGAATCGATTCAATCTGCCTAACAATGAACGCCATCGCCTGCAATTGCATTTCTCGAAGAATATGGTCGATTGGTGTTTTGCTGGCCTTGTGGCCGTTGGTAACTCAGCGGGTGAGGGACGTCACTATGCATCCATGGCAATTGATGGAGAGAATCTATGTGTTGTTTCTCGTAGCGGCGACAGCCGCGCTAAGGATTCACACGATGGTAACCTGATTACATTTCATACGGTGAAGGATTTCAGAAAGTTGGTTTACTAACTAATGCAGCGATACCGCAACCAAATTTACTTTCAGTGATATGCGTAAGTTTCTCTTTTTCATTGACTGGTTGTGCTAGATGCATCACTGCATTAGGAAAAAACGCTGCGCGTTTTAAGAGATAAAAGACAGTTGAAATATAAAGCAGGCCTGTAGGCCGGGTGCCCTCACCCGGCGCACATAACGTCCGGTAAGGGTACCGGGCCTACAAGATGTTTTGGTACGTAGAATCAGAAGGATAAAATTATGATGAAAATGTTGATAGTCGGTGCGTTATTGGCAGGAATTGCAAATGCGGATAACAGTGCATTAGTCTTGAAGGAGTTTGTTAATAAAATAACGCCGACCAAAGCAGTGCATGCATCTACCATTGCCGAGAGTGGTGACTATCTTGTGAGTGCCTGGTTCGGTGGAACCCGTGAGCACAACAAGGATGTCTGCATCTATACATCGCGCAGGTTGAAGAAAGATGGAGGTTGGTCGCTAGCTCATCCGGTTGCCAGCGGATTGCAGCAGAATCTGACACGTCATCCCTGCTGGAACCCGGTTCTTTTCCAGCCGAAGGATGGTCCCTTAATGCTCTTTTATAAGGTCGGTCCTGATCCGCGCACATGGTGGGGGATGCTTAAGGTATCTGATGATAATGGTCGTAGCTGGAGTGAGGCACAGCGTCTTCCGAAAACATTTGACGGTCCGGTAAAGAACAAGCCGGTCCAGCTGGCCGATGGCAGTATCCTCTGCGGTTCTTCCACTGAGTTTGACGGCTGGCGCGTGCATTTTGAGAAAACTTCTGATATGGGTAAGACCTGGGAGCGCATCGGTCCGGTTAATGACGGTCGGGAGATCAATGCCATTCAGCCAAGTATTTTGTTTATGGGCGGTAGTAAGCTGATGGCGGTCGGACGCACCAAGGAGAAAAAGGTATTTTCGATTACCTCGCCGGATAATGGAATTACCTGGGGTAAGATGTCGTTGCTTGATATTCCCAACCCCAACTCCGGCACCGATGCTGTTACATTGAATGACGGGCGTCATGTGCTGGTGTATAATCACACACCGCGCGGGCGTTCTCCTCTTAATGTCGGTGTTTCCACTGATGGAGTGAACTGGAAAAATGTTCTGACTCTGGAAACTGAAAAGGGTGAGTTCAGCTATCCCGCTGTTATTCAGGGCTCTGATGGACTTGTGTATATCACCTATACCTGGAAACGTAAGAATGTCCGGTTTGTGGTGGTTGATCCAAAGAAGTTGTAAAACAGGAGACCCCTCGCAGAGGCGCAGAGGCCGCAGAGATTATTGCTAAGCAAGTATTTAGGCAGGGAGCGACAATCCTGTCAAAAAAGAATTTGGTTGCGGCTATGCTGTGCTACGTTCTTTTGTGGATAATTATTAGCGTAGCAATAAAATCATGGAAAAGCAGTAAGGCCACCTTTGTGGTGGCAGTGACCGCAAGGAGCGGCAATTCTGTCTAAAATATTGGAGAGCTATATGAAAAAAAATATGTTAATTCTCACATCGATCTTAACCTTATCCGCTAATGCAGCGGACTTTGAACGTCTGGCCTATAACCGTGAGGGCGCTGAGTCATTTTTGGGTGTCGGGCTCTGGGCCTGGCCTATGCCGTTGGACTATGATGGCGATGGTGACACGGACTTGCTGGTATCCTGTCCCGATAAACCCTATAACGGAACCTATTATTTCGAGAACATTTCAAAACCTTCAAAGCTATATAAATATAGCTTTGGCCTGTTGGGTAGCACGGTCTGCAAACTGCCGCTCTTTGAGGTAGGAAAACGGATTGATAGGGGATCTCATAATATCGCACCAAGTTATGTTGGTGATGAGGTTCGCATTATTACCAATGGTAAGGAGTTCAAGGATTACAGATCCGTTGGGCTTGATAATGGAGTTGAGATTAAGGGCATTAAAAGCAATGTTCATACGAACGGGGTGCGCGGTAATGTATGGCGCTACGTAGATTACGATGGAGATGGTGCTTTGGATATTATGATTGGTGTCGGTGATTGGAAGGGCTATGGTTGGGCCGATGGCTATGATGAAAAGGGTGTCTGGCTGCGCGAAGCATTGCACGGATATGTCTACTTTGTTAAAAACAAAGGAACCTCAGCAAAGCCTGAGTATGCTGAGCCTGTTAAAGTTCAAGCCGCTGATAAACCTCTTGATGTATACGGAAACCCCTATCCAAACTTTGCTGACTTTGATGGCGATGGAGATCTGGATCTGCTCTGCGGTGAGTTTGTGGATGGCTTTACCTACTTTAAAAATATAGGCAACCGCACTGCGCCGAAGTATGCCGCAGGGGTGTGGATTAAGGATACGGCTGGCTGCAAGGTGACCATGGATCTGGAGATGATTACTCCCGTGGCAATTGACTGGGATAAAGATGGTGATGTTGATCTGATCTGTGGTGATGAAGATGGACGTGTGGCCTTTGTTGAGAACATCGGAAAGTTTGACACCGCCAGGACACCGCTCTTCAAAAATCCGCGTTACTTCCGTCAGAAGGCAGATAAGGTTAAGTTTGGTGCTTTGGTTACTCCTGATGCAATTGACTGGGATGGCGACGGCGATCTGGACCTGGTTTGCGGTAACACCGCTGGATATATTGGATTTATCGAAAATCTCAGTGGTAAGGGAGTTGCTAAACCGAAATGGGCCGAGCCAAAATATTTCCAGGAGGATGGCGAAAATCTGCGCATCATGGCCGGTGAGAATGGTAGCATTCAGGGACCCTGTGAGCGTAAGTGGGGCTACACCACGGTCAAGGTGGCCGACTGGGATGGCGATGGTTTGCTGGATGTGATTGCCAATTCCATCTGGGGAAAAATTGTCTGGTACCGCAACAGCGGGAAACAGGGAACTTTGAAACTTGAGAAGGCCCGCCCCATTGAGGTGGAGTGGCAGGGTGAACAGCCGGCGCTGGCCTGGGGGTGGTTGCGTCCGGAGGGCAAGGCCTTGTTGACGCAGTGGCGGACTACTCCCTTTGCAACCGATTGGAATAGCGATGGACTGACCGATCTTGTAATGCTAGATCATGAGGGCTTTCTGGCATTTTTTAAACGCGAGAAGCGCGATGGCAAATTAATACTCAATCCGCCGCAACGTATTTTTCTTGATGAGAAGGGAAAACCGCTGCAACTCAATAAGAACAAGGCGGGTGGCAGTGGTCGCCGCAAGCTCTGTCTGGCCGACTGGGATGGCGATGGCAAGGTCGATATCCTGGCCAATTCAAAGAACGTGACTCTTTATCGTCAGACAAAATCTGCGAATGGAAAATTTTTCTTCAAAAGCGAAGGCGATCTCTCAGAACATAGGTTGGCTGGTCACACCACAAGCCCCACGCTTGCTGACTTTAATGGCGATGGCATTCCCGAACTTGTCTGCGGTGCCGAGGATGGCTACCTCTACCTGATGCAGAATCCACGGGGTAAATAGAGGCGCCTGATTTTAATACTGAAGGGCTGATGTTATTGTAGATGAAATGGGTTAACAATAATTACAACCCTTCGGGTTTGTTTGAAAACCGTTACAATAATCCACCGTGTAACGGCGGAGTTACTTTATCAGGCACAAAAGTATATCCGCCACTATGTGGTGGATGATGCGGTGGAAAAGTAGTGCAAGCATCCTGCCGTGTCGGGGCGTAGCCCGGCTTGCCTCAATAATAAGCCAAGCAGGATGCTTGGGCTGCTTTTAGTAATGCTGATTGTGGCGACAAATTGTTCAGCGACAAATTGTTGCGCGAATCCTCCTTGACGCAAAGTTAATTTTGGGTGATACTTAAATAAGTTATGAATGTGAAAATAATGTGGTTTTATGGTGCAGGAATTCAAATATTAAGAAAGTAAAGGTGATGAAAATGAGGATGCGAAGTGATTCTGTATGTAGGGTTTTGATATTTGCCTTAATGATGTTGTTTGCAGGGACAGCCAGCGCTGCAGTTGTGACAGACGGGCTGGTCTCCTGGTGGAAGTTTGATGAAACGAGCGGGTCAACCGCTACGGATTTCTTTGGCAGCAATGATGGAACGCTCGTTAATTTCAACGCGTCTCCTGCCTGGACGAATGATACGCCGGGTGCGGCTTCATCCGGGGCACTTTTCTTTGACGGTGGTGATGATGTGGTTGATTGCGGAACTGCTTTCGGTGCGGTCAGTAATGCGATGACAGTCGAGGTATGGATCAAACGGGAGGCCATTACCGAAAACTGGGATATCTACCTGACAAAGCTTCAGGACGGCAACAACCGCTGGTATCTGCGGGTGAACAGTGACGGCAGACCCAGCACTTATGGAAAAAGCGGCGGTGGACAGATTTTCCCAGGTGGCGACTTCTACTCAACAGAGGTAGTAGCCAGCAATGTGTGGCACCACGTCGCTCTGACGGCATCGGCAGACAGCAATTGTGTCTGGTATGTCGATGGCGTGGCGAAAGGCTCCGGAATATTGGTTCAGCCCTCATTTGCTAATGCAGGCAAGTTGCTGATTGGTGCATACGACGCAGGAATCCTGGAGATTCGGGCGCTGATGGACGATGTGCGTATTTACAACCGGGCACTGAGCGCTGAGGAAATTCTGCAGAACTACCGTGCGATCAACGGTGATCCGGGTGTGGTGACAACGAATCTGGTCTCCTGGTGGAAGTTCGAGGAAATCAGCGGATCAAAAGCGCGTGATACATGGGGGGGGGGCTACGGGACACTCGTTGGTTTTTCCACCACACCGACCTGGACTAATGATACTCCCGGTGAAGTCTCTTCCGGCGCGCTGTATTTTGACGGCGACAACGATGTGATCAACACTGCCGCGAAACTCTCATCGGTCAGCAATGCGCTGACGGCAGAGATCTGGGTCAAGTACTGGGGGGTGCCGTCACCGGTAAACATTTTCTTGACGAAATATGTTGCTGATAATACCCGCTGGTATCTCCGAATGAATGCAGGTGAGACAGCGCTTGCCTACGCCGCGCAGGGAGGTTCAGTCCTTCTCAATACAGCGAATTTCAATACTCCCGCTGTTTTACCTGTTGATATCTGGCATCATATGGTTTTTACTGCGGAACGCAACGGAACCGCTCACTGGTATGTGAATGGCGAGTGGCAGGTCAGTGTCTCTGTTAAAGATCTGCCGTTCTCAAACACAGCCGATCTGCTGATCGGTGCTTATAATACAGGGGGACTTTATGCAATCAATGCGGTGATCGATGATGTCCGTATTTACGACCGTGCGTTGAGTGCGGAAGAGGTTAAGCAGAACTATCGCGTGACGATACCCGGACCGCCAGCGGGAACCCTGATATTAGTGAATTAAAATGAAAAAATTGGAATGTTCTAGTAATGCAGCCTGTTTCAATCCAGCGGAGGGGGAATTAAATTTGTAGGCCCGGTACCCTTACCGGGCGTTGCGTGCGCCGGGTGAGGGCACCCGGCCTACAGATCTATTTTTATTGGTCGTTCCTCCCCTGAGTTCCGGCGCTACTAATATTTGCTCATTCTTAAAACGCGGAGCGTTTTTTACTAAAGTTGCGACGGTTAAAACACAAATAAACAATAAAATTTTTAGGGTTGCGCATATTACAACATCTCCGTGTGGTTGTAGTTAAACCAGCTTTAGGTGGTAAAGTGAATATATTACGAATAAATCGTTGTGTTACAGCTAAAAAATTGCTGTGGTTTGTGTTTATCACAGCCGTCATGTTTTTTATATCTGAAACTGAAGCAAGTGCGCCTGTGTATGTCGGATTTTATCGCGGTGCTGCCATGGATCAGGGGCTGTACTCCTTTACTGATCTGACCCAGCCTCTGGCGACAGCTTCGCGTGTCGGGGGCTGGGCTTTCGGATCTGTCTGGCAGGGAGCGGGTTTTGATGGAGATGCTTATTTTGTGATTAGTCGGGGTACCAGTTTTGGCGGTCCCGGTCTGCATCAATATGATGGTGTTGAGTCGCTGCCGCTGATCAGCGGCAGCTATGATTTTGCCGACTGGCATGGTGTCGGGGCCTGCAACGGTGTATATTACGGGTTTTACCATGGGACGGCGATCGAAGGACCGGGGCTCTATTTGTTTATGGATCCGCAGGAGCCGCAGAACACCTGCGTGAAGCTCTTCGGGAGCCAGACATTCCCACAGGATACCTGGCTTGATGTGGCTTTCGATGGTGTGCGTTACCTTTTTGTACGCACCAGTGCGGATGGCGGTACGGCGGGTATTTACGAATATGATCCGGATACGGATACTTTTACCCTGGTCAGCGGAACAGAGAGCTATGCTGACTGGGAGGGGCTGGGAGTCTTTGATGCGGATATTGTCCCGGTCGCTGATCAGAAGGCCTATGTGCTGCTCTATGGTGGACAGTCCAATTCCATGGGGTGGGGTTATCATCAGTACCTGCTGGATACCGGCAGTCCGCTGGCTGTTCCGCAGGATGATGTGGATATGCTTTACCTCATCGGGGGGGAGGGATATCTTCCTGAAAACACTCTGTTGCCCTTGCAATCCGGAAATTCAAATACCAATGTCAAAAATCTGCCCAACCACTATCCAGCATTGACCAACGCGCCGATCAGTCGCTTTGGCCCGGAGCTGAGTTTTGCCCGTGATGTTCGCGACATGATCGCTGCCACTAATGCGAGACTCGGGGTTATGAAGTTTGGCGTTGGAGGGAGCACATTGTATGACAGCGCTGACTGGCGTCCGGATGGCACTGCCGACCGAGCTGCAGACGGCCCTTTATACCGGATTTTTCAGCAGACGGCCTGGCGGACAATCGGCGCCATGAAAAATAAATATCCCTTTCATGAGGTCGAGGTTCTGGGTATGGGGTGGACACAGGGAGAGTCAGATGCAATTGAAGGTCATGCCAGCGAATATGCGGCTAACCTGACACGGTTCATTGCCGATATACGGGCTACATTCGGGACGAATATTATCTTTGCGCTCAACAAGCTCTCGAACAACCAGTTGGCCGGGGCTCCGGCGAATGAGCTGCAGCAGTGGCCGATTGTTAAAGCGGCCCAGGATGCGGTTGCGGCCGCAGATCCATTGGTCGTTGCAACCGATGCGGATGGCAGCAATTATCCGGTTTCTGTCGGCTTTGCTGAGGGACGATATCACTATACCACACCAGCGCTGCTGCGGATTGGAAGCGATCTGGCTTATGCAATGATGAACTCCACCGGTGTAACCGCCAAGGTCGAGTCTGGTGTTGTGACTAACGGCCTGGTTGCCTGGTGGAAATTTGATGAAACGGACGGATTAACCGCTGTTGATTCACACGGCAGTAATGACGGCACGCTCATCAATTTCAGCGACTCTCCCGGCTGGACGAACGATACCCCCGGAGCAGCATCGTCTGGGGCGCTGTTTTTCGACGGAGAAAATGATGTGGTGGATTGTGGTACTGCTTTTGGTGCGGTCAGCAACGCGATGACAGTCGAGGTGTGGATCAAACGTGAGGCCATTACCGGCAGTTGGGACATCTATCTGACAAAGTATCAGAACGTTGATAATCGCTGGTATTTGCGGGTGAACAGTGACGGAAGACCCAGCACTTTTGGAAAAAGCAATGGTGGGCCGGTTTTCCCAAACGACAACTTCTACTCAACAGATGTAGTCGCTAGCAGTGTCTGGCATCATGTTGCCCTGACAGCATCGGCGGACAGCAATTGTGTCTGGTATGTCGATGGCGTACCGCAAGGAGCCGGAACATTGCTGCAAACCTCATTTGCGAATGCAGGCAAGTTGCTGGTCGGTGCATACGATGGGGCGGCTCTGCCGATCCGGGCGCTGATGGATGATGTTCGCATTTACAACCGGGCTTTGAGTCCGGCCGAAATACTCCGGAATTATCGTGCGATTAACGTGGATGTGGTGACGACGAATCTGGTTTCCTGGTGGAAGCTTGATGAGAGCAGCGGGACAGAGGCTGTCGATTCACAAGGTGACAACAATGGCACCCTGGTTAATTTTGCATCCACTCCGACATGGACCAACGATACCCCTGGAAAAGTTTCTTCCGGTGCTCTGTATTTCGACGGCGTGGCCAATGTTGTTGATTGCGGGAACGGTTTTGAGTCTGTCAGCAATGCGGTGACGGTGGAGATGTGGCTCAAGCACAGGGGGATTACGGGAGCTCTGGATGTTTTTCTTTCAAAATATCAGGACGATAACAATCGGTGGTATGTCCGGATCAATGAAAACAACACAGCGCTTGCTTATGCAAAACAGGGGGGATTGCCGGTGATCGGCACTCTCACCGGTGACCTTGTGACTCCTGCGGTTGTGACTCCGAATCTCTGGCATCACATGGTTTTTACCGCAACTCAAAATGAGACCTGCCATTGGTACGTGAATGGGAAAGAACAGGCCAGCGGTGCTGTGAACGATCTGTCATTTGCTAATACCGCCAACCTGCTGCTTGGCGCTTACCGCCTTGACGGCTACCTGGCAATCAACGCGGTGCTTGATGATGTCAGAGTTTACAACTATGCGTTAACTTCGGTAGAAGTGCAGGATCGATATCGTGAGACGAGACCTCTTCGCGGATCGCGGGTTTACATTCAGTAGCAGGAGTTGTTGTGAAATATGACCCCGATATCCACCACCGACAATCAATCCGCCTGCAAGGGCACGATTATGCACAAGCCGGATATTATTTTGTTACCATCTGCACCCAGAACCGCCGTCCCCTGTTCGGCACCATCGCCAATGGGCGTATGGGGTTGAATGACGTAGGGCGTATTGCCGCCGAATGCTGGCGTCAGATCCCCGCCCATTTCCCAAATGCCGTCATCGACGAATGGGTCATCATGCCGGATCACGTGCATGGGGTCATACAGATCGTAGGGGCGAATAATTATTCGCCCTCCCCGGCGAATGTAAGGGCAAATGATTATTTGCCCCTACGGGACATCCGAGCGATAGATGCCGGTCGTTTGTTGATCATCACGCCGTTTTCAGAAAAGATCACAGGCTTTTCTGCGGCACGTGCGGCCTGGTGTAATCAATATGTGCTTGATGCGGCAGAACACATTGTGGTGGGATGTCTTTCGCAGGATGGAATGCTGGCTTGCCTGCTGGTCGACATGCGCAACGATTCATCCGTACAGATTCTCAGCTATGTATAAGGGTTTTTATTGTCGCGACCGGACACAACCTCCCACATTCCACATTCTACAACCTCTCCGCTACCCACTCATGTTCCATTACCAGCGAGTCGATGATGTTTTTTGGTTTGATCTCCGGTGGTAGGACATCGAAGGTGTAGGTTTCAATCTCAAGCGGGTAGTTGCGCTGCGTTGCATGTGTAAAGAATTCTGGCGAGAGATCGTCGTGGGTTGACTGCAGAACATTCGTTCCCTCAAAGAAGAGGGGCACATGGAAGTGGGTGCGCAGGGTGGCGCCTGCATGTTGGAGAGCTGTAGCCAGTGTTTCTTCAGTCAGGTCGGGGAGGGAGATGATAGAGCCGTCAGCTGTTCTGATTTTTGTCTGATGCAGGTAGACAGGATCGATAAAAGATTTCAGTGCGGCAATCGATTCCTTGGAACTCCTGGTTGAAATCGCGGAGCTGAGCTGGATACGCTCAATTCGGATCTTGGCCTGTTCGAGCTTCTGCATAACTTTAAGCGGGTTCTCAAACTCAACGGCAAAGTGGCAGGTATCAAGGCAGACCCCGATGTAATCGCGGGTAGTTTTACTTGCTGCGTAAATTTTTTCAAACCACTCAATAAGTTCAGCACAGTTCTCGATCACGCAGTCCGGTTCCGGTTCGATGGCAAGCGTGACTTTTTTACCAGTCTCTTGATGGAGGATCTGCAGGGCATCTGCTAGCTTTGCGATATTTTTAATAAAGAGTTTCTCAGAGTGTTCGTCGCTGTCAGGCTTATATCCCAGAGGAACTGTCGAAATGTTGCCGCTCATTCCTTCGGGCAAGAGGGCTGAGAGAATCGAGGCGAGTTTGATGGTGTAGTTCACGCGCTCAGGTGTGCTCCAGTCGGGTTCGTATACCGCACTCTTAACTGCTGTTCCATGGAAGGTGCCGTAAGGGAAGCCGTTGATGCCAGTGGCATAGAGATTGTGATATGCAAGCAGTTCCTTGAAGAGATCAAGTGCATCGGGGGCGGAAAACTCTTCAACGGTTACGGCGCTGAAGCGCAGTCCCAGCGGATAGGGCTTATCCGGAGCAATGCGTTCTTTGACTTTGAGGGCATGATTGGTGATGGCGCTGCGGATATCTGTCAGCGTCTCACCGGGATGTATGTTCAAACAGTAAGGTATTATCATAGTATTTTCGCTGAAAATTTAATCAAGTTTTGCCTGCTATTAACTCAATGCGCGAGTTCTAAAATGCGAGAGTGCGCGAGTTGAAGTGGTAGCGCCGTTGGCGCATTGGTTGTAATATCCGCTCTGCGAGCGGCATGTCGCTCATAGAGCGACTACTACGCATTTACGTGTGTTTTGCTTTCAAATTAGGCACTCTCGCATTCGCGCACTTTAGAACTTACGCACTAACTTAGTACTCCGCAATTAGCGAGAGGTTGCTGATGCGCATAGTTGCATCATAGGTTCCGGGCATCTCCCACCCAATGTTCATGCCGCTAACATACAGGTCACGGAATGAGGTTGTTTGCATAAAGCCGTTTTTACGGGCCAGTTGGAAGGCGTAGTGAATCCAGGGTATAACGTCAACCTGAGTTGGTATTACTTCAGTGTTTTCGCCGGAAATGATTTTGCCATTTTTGAAAAATGTGTCATCTGTGGGACGTAATGCTTCGTGGCCAAGATTAAAGATGAACTTGCCGGAGGCATCAGGTTTGCCGCTATCCTTGCTGAATGTCTCCATAATAATTTCATGGCGGTTATCAAAGATCGGAATTCCAAACCAGAGCATGTCGCCATAGCCGTCATCATCCCGAGTAAGGTTCTGTACAATGATGTGCATAAGAAACTGGGCGGCATGCAGATCCGGATCGGGGTTTGGATGGTTGTCTTTAAAGCTGAGTAGCTGTGAATTAATATTCAATTTCAGGTTTTTGATATTTTGGACCTTGCAGAAACCAGCGGCGGCACGCACATCAGTGAACTGGGTGGAGATCAGCAGGTGAGGCCATGGTTCGCCTTTGATACGTGGTTTTTCATAACAGGTTGATGCAAAAAGTTCCATTTCGACCTCGCCGGTTTTGCTGTTAACCGTGAAGGATTTGGATTTGTTGTTAAGCTGAAATATATTTTTTGAGATTTGTTTTTTCTCTGTGATTTTAGGGTCGGCGAAATTATAGCGCGAACCCCATTGGGCAATGGACCAGGATGGATTTCCCAGTTGCTCGGAGCTGGGGAATACGGCTTGCTCTTTGCCGTCATCAATATCCCCGCCGAGACCGCGGATATTAAACCAGTTGGTAAATTCAGGGTCTTCGATCAGGTTGCGGTCCGGGATGGCCTTTGTGCTTGCACATCCGCAGATGAGCAGAACTAAAAAAGATATCCACAGATTTTTTTTATTCAGTATTTTCATATTAAATATCCTAACGCGGGCTCTGCCCGCAATCCACCTTGTAGCCAGTAGCCAGTAGCTTGTAGTTTGCTCTGTTGTAGCTTCAGAGCTAACCACAGAGAACACAAAGAACACAGAGAAAGATAGACTCTAAATATTTCTTTGTGATCTATGTGTTCTTTTGTGGACAAAAAACTCATTTTTTCAACCCGATGGCGAAGAATTTTTTTAATAGATTATCCGAGAGTTCATAACCGATTTGATGAATCATTCCCTCCCACACAATTACACCGGATTCCGGTTCAATCAGAACTGCATGCGGGATCCCGTATACTCCCAGTGCATTGGCGCAACGGCGTTGGGTGTCGATTCCAACACTGTGTTTGATGTTTTCACCTTCACCTTTTCGGGGGAAATCGTTATTAGCAAGGGCATCTGTTTCGAATATGCTTATTACGACCAGTTCTGTGGGAAAGGTTGCATGGATACGCTCAATGTGTTTCAGGCTGCGTTTGCAGGCGCTGCACCAGCTGGCTGCAAATTCGATCAGAACAAATTTACCTTTGAAATCGGCCGGTTTATGGTTGTACCAGGATTCTATCTTAAGGTAGCCGTTGATACGATCAACGGCGGAGAGGTTCTTGTCGTGCTTTTGATCTTCCTCTATTTTGCCCTCTTCGGAAAGTAAGGGAAGTTCACGGAAAAGGAATGAGTTGGCCCAGAGCTGCTTGGGATAAGGCTTACTAGCTTGGCCTGCGGGTTTTTCAAACTGTGAGGGTTTGACTATGTGTCCTTCGTGGCTGGAAGTTCCCGGTTTGAAAGAGGGACCGCTTCCTGCCACAGGAGGTACAAGAGATGATGCTTTGCCTGCCGGACTTGTACACACTCCATCGGGGGTGCATTGTAGTTTGTCGGCCGCAAAGGAAAGGGAGCTGATCAAGAGTAAGCTAAAAAATATAGAATATGGTGATTTCATAATTATTCTCCAAGAAATATATTAGCAAATTTCATTTTGTTTTACTGCAGGTAAAAGCAATTTTTATGTTTTGTCCTGACGCACTCTGGATTTTTGGCTTGTTAAGCAATGGCACTTTCAATACTCTTATGTCGTGTGGTTGGTATTATATAGCAAAACAAATGGTTTTTAATAGAGGAGTCAGTTATGAAAAAGACAAACAATATGTTAGCACTTTGTGCATGGATTGCATTACTTCTTGTTATTACAGCGAATCCGGTTTCAGCTGCCACATGGGATGGTGATGGCAGTGATAACAACTGGAGCACTACCAATAACTGGAGTGGTGATGTTGTTCCTGTCGCGGGCGACCCGCTGGTTTTTGCCGGCACAGCACGTCTGGTGAATGTTAATGATACAACAGCGGATACATCCTATTCAGGAATAACCTTTAATTCCGGGGCAGGCCTCTTTGAACTGGGTGGCAACAGGATTACCCTCGGCGGAAATATTGTTAATAACGATGACAGTACTCACCGGGTGAATTTTGATATGGCTCTGGGAGCCACTCGGGATATCACCCTCAACAGCGGACATGTATATTTGACAGGCGATTTAAGTGGTGCCGGCGGAATCACCGCTTTGGGAGCCACATCCAAGATACTCGTGTTGAACGGGGATAACACGTACACAGGAAAAACAACCGTAGCAGGTTGTGTTCTCCGCATTGCCAGTGATACGGCATTAGGAACAACTGATGGCGTTACCGTAGTTGATGCTAATCGCAGGATGGAGCTGTTAGGCGGGGTTGTTATTACAGGCGAAACGGCTTTTATTACTGGCGCAGGAGGCAATTATAACGGTGCTATCCAATCTATAAGCGGGAGTAATGTCTGGGATGGTGCGATAATTCTTGGAGGGTCCAATACCCGGTTAGGCACAACTTCGTCTTCTGCATCCCTGACAGTCTCGGGAACAATCGATGACGGGCCTGTCACATACAATCTTAATATCCGTAATCAGAGTATCGGTGGCCCGGTTATTATCTCCGGCACTAATACTTATGATGGAGAGACCCGTATTATCGTGGGGAATATGCGGTTGGCAGGTGGTGATAACCGTTTGCCTCTACAGAGTGTTGTCAGATTAGGCAACGGCTCAGATGTAGATTGGGCGGAATGGGATCTGGGTGGACAGAATCAGGAGATCAAGGGATTGATCGATGACGGCACTACCATGAGACGTGAGGTTATCAACTCCTCCACTGAATTTTCTACGCTGACGGTTAATAATTCCAGTGCTTATACCTATGATGGAATTATGAGCGATCGTATAAATCTTATTAAAAAGGGATCCGGCACCTTTACACTGGCTACCGGGGATAACCTTTTCAGGGGAGAGACCGTGATTCAGGAGGGCACTCTGGCGCTTGCATCCTCTATGTCAATCGGCGGAAGCACCTTCAATACGAGTGAGTCTGCGGGGACACTCTCATTTACTGATAATACTGCTATTAACTTCGGAGGTCTGATCGGGACAAATGATATTGTTATGACCAATGCGCTTGGCCAATCGGTTTCTCTGCATATCAGGGGTGTTCAGACAGATGTATTTAACGGACAGATTCTTGATGGGGCGGATTTTACAAAAGCGGGGGAAGGCACCTTTACCATGATGCAGACCAACACTTTTACAGGAAAAGCATATATTATAGGTGGTACGCTTTATCTGCCTTTTGAGGATTCACTTGGCCTCTATCCTTCAACTTTTGTGCAGGACCAGATTACCTTTGATGGCGGTTGGTTGCGGGCTGATACCAACTACCTGTTTGCTGCCAATAACCGCGGAGTGACGCTTGACTCTGGTGGGGCAAAATTCTTCATGGGTTCTTATACCGGAATTCTGACCGTAGCAAAACAACTGGTGGGTACAGGTGGTGTTACTGCAACTGGCTATGGTGTAGTGCTGATGAGTGCATCTAACAGCTATGATGGTGTGACTACTGTTGAGAATAAGGTTCTGCGAATCACAGATAATATGAGTTTAGGAAGTACGGCTGGCGGAATGGTTGTTAAAGAGGGAGCCCAATTGGAACTTGAGGATGGTGTGGTTGTAAGTGGCGAAACCCTCTCTTTGAGTGGCGCTGGCATCACATCAGAGTCTAATATACCGCCAACTTCATCGTCAAGCAACCGGGGTGCTCTTGAAGCAGCTAAGGATGCAACTGCAGAGTGGGCTGGTCCCATCCTGCTGGTTTCTTCGGTACCGCGCGTAGGTGCCCAGAATAACGGCCACTTGATTATCAGTGGAAATATCTCCGATGCTACAGTTCCGATTCAATTCAGAACCAGTACGAATCCCTGGGATAAAAACCGCGGAGTTGAATTGCGGGGCAATAATAGCTACCTCGGTAGTACCGATATTACCCGTGGCACTCTCTTTATGGGAGCTACAAATACCATTTCCTCCGCTTCGGTGCTGAATGTACACTTTGCGGAGGTTAATAATGGTGAGTATGCAGGTCTCGATATGAAAGGTTTTGATCAGAGGATTGCCGGATTGATGAATACCGGGAATACTGGAGCCAATGCAGCCATTGTTAACTCCGCTTCCCGTCCTGCCGTGCTGACGATTGACCAGAATATAGATACTACTTATCGCGGCACAGTAAAGGATGATGTTGCGCTGGTCAAAGAGGGGACCGGAAATTTGTCGCTCGCATTCCCGACCACGCATACGGGCTCAACAACTGTTAGCGAAGGTACTTTGACTCTTGGTACCAACGGCGTGCTAGCGGCAAACAGCTTCGTGATCCTGGATGGTGGCACCTTGAATAACAGTAGCTATACAAATAGTATGGGGACTCTCAATGTGAGAGCTGCCAGCACGATTGATTTGGGTACCGGCGAAATTTCGTTTACCACCCAGAGCAGTGATGGCTGGAGCGGTCAGCTTGACTTGATCGGCACGTTGGGATCAACGAGTCTGCGTTTTGATCCTAAGCTGACGACCAGTCAGCTTTCATTGGTAACGTATGATGGTAAATCAGTTATGCAGAGTGCTGATGGATATATTCGGGAAATTCATGGCACGATCATCATCGTTCGTTAAAGCAAAATGTCATATTGGTCAGCCGCATAGCGACTGCCTTCCTTATTTTGTGCTTTTATAAAAGAATAACTTTTTCTTAGTTCACGTTCTTCTGAATCATCAGCGGCATCTCTGTGTCGGCCTTATCGGCTGAGATGCTGTTGACCTCAAGACCGTTGATATTCTCAAGCCAGATGGGGGAGCGCAGATCTTTCTCTGCAACCTGTAGATCGAGACTTTGCAGTCTCACTTTGTCCGCGTTTCTGATGAAGAATCCGTAAGCCGGCATTTTACCCCAGACCGTTGATTGAGGATATTTGGTAAGGAGCTCCGGGACCACTCGCTGGGTGTCTTCCTGCGTGCCGCCGCCTGCAAAGGTGATGTTGATGTTGTTCAGGTTGAGGTTGTGAATCGGATTACCAGGCAGTCCGAGAATCGCACAACCCTCTCCACTGCAACCGGTTGCGCTTATGTTGCTGATGGAGATGTTTTTCATGGTGCTGTCTTTAGTAACCGTTGCTCCTGATGTATGTGAACGGTTGCGTTTGCCTAAACGGATAAAGATAGGAACTTGTGTTCCCTCAATCACGATGTTGTTGATGTTGATATTTTCGCAGATACCGCCATCCACACAGCCAACTGTGATGCCTGTGATTCCCTCTTTAAAACCATAGACCACCTTTTCTTTTGATGTGGATGGTTTGACGATGCAGTTGGAGATATTGACATGCCGGAATCCACCGGTGGATTCCGTTCCGGTTTTAATGGCATTGCAGTGGCTGCTGACAATGCAGTTAATAATGGAAATATGTTCACAGGGTGCGGGACCAGTGCTTTTAAGACAGATTCCATCATCATCAGAGTCAATGATGCTGTTGGAGAGAATAAAACGGCGGCAACCGTCGATATCAATCCCGTCATTGTTGCGGTTGCTGTGGTTGGAAACCAGGATGCGATCTACGATTACATCTTCGCAATCCAGATAATGCTGGTTCCATACACCCGAGTCTTTGAGGGTGATGCCTGTTACTCGGATATTATTACAGGAGACAAACAGAATATTGCGTGGCCGTCCATCCCTGTCGGAGCGAAACTGCTTTCCTTCACGTGGACGCTGATAGGCTCCACGTCCATCTATGATTCCCGTGCCGGTAATAGCAATGTTCTCCGCTTTCTCAGCATAGATCAGGGCATTGAATCCGTTGATGTCCTTGTGCGAGCGATACTCCGGCTGGAAGGTCGGGAAATCAACGTGATTTGTGCTGGCAATAAGAGTTGCTCCATGGGCCAGGTGCAGCTCGACATTGTTCTTCATGACAAGAGTGCCGGTCAGCCAGTTACCGCCGGGCACGATTACGCAGCCGCCTCCGGACGCAGTGCAGTTGTCGATGGCTTTCTGTATGGATTCCGTGCATAATTTTTCTCCTCCCGGCACAGCTCCGCATGCTGTGATGTCCAGCGCCGCTGTGTTCTGCGTGTTTGCTGCGGCACTAAGGTGAGAGGCAGGGACTAAGGCTGCCAGAGAAAATAAGGTACAGGTAAATATGGTTCTGATCATTTTTGGTTTTCCTTTCATATCTGGAATTGTATCTTTTCGGTGGTTGATATGCAAGGTAACCCAAGCATCCTGCCTGCGCAATGATGACATTCCGCTTTGAAAAGAAATAGAGCAGTACACTGATCAGAAGCAGGGCCGGAGATATGCGTTTAACAAATTCATGCCATGCTACGGCCATCTGCGGTTTGCGTGTTTTTCGTAGTTAAAAATGCGCATAAATACCAAGAATATGATAGTTCGGCAATTCAAGTGTGTTATTTCAGTTTGAATATAATCGTGAGTCCGGCTTCAGAGATAACCGGTTTGTCATTAATTTTTCCTGGGATAAACCGGGCTTTCCGGACGGCTTGTCTGGCAGCCTGATCGAGTTCGGGAAAGCCGCTGGATTTCGTAATTGTAACTGCCATGGCTCTTCCTTTGGCACTGATCCGTACATTGAGAGTGACGGCGCCGGACTCTCCACGTCTTCGGGCACCAGAGGGGTATCTCGGTTTAATGCTCCGGCGCGGTTTAGGAGGAACATTTATCTGTGCTGCTGCGGCCCCGCTTTCAGGGGTGGTAGACTCCGGCATTTTGACTGCGGGTCTGGACCCACTCTTTGCCGGTGGCTTCTTGAGCGCAGATTTTTCTTCAACGGGGGGTTGAGGGGGGGTAATTTCTGGTTTCGGGGCTGGTTTTATTTTTTCAGGCTCTGGCTGAACCTTCTCAGGAATAGGTTTTTCGGGTGCAGGCGGTGACTCTGGTGTTTTTTCAGGTAGGACTACGGCTTCCGGTTCTGGCATGGGCTCTACGATGGGTATCGGCTCAGGTTCAGGTATTGGTATCGGCTCAGGTTTAGGTATCGGCTTAGGTTCAGGTACCGGTTTGGGTTCAGGGTTTGTCTCCGACTCCGGTATCGGTTCCGGCGCTTCAGGTGGGGGAGGGGGTGTCAGTGTTGGGAGAGGCGGAGGTGACGGCTGTGAATCATCGGAGGCCTCTGACAGGTTGAGCATCACCGATGATATCTCCAGCTGCGCCATGGTTATTGCAGTCTCTTTTTTCTGGAGGTTGGCGATAAAAAGAATCCCGGACACATGAATCACAAGTGTGAATAGAAAAAAAAGTGTATGGTTGGATGAAAACATCAACAGTTCGTTAGTTCGTTAGTGCGTTAGTTGCTTATCTCTCATTTTCTGCTTCAACCTGAAAGGCGACGCGTTCCACTCCGCCTGCTTTGAGTTTGCCCAGCAGTTCAATGCCGGTACCCATTGATGCCGCTTTATCGGCTTTTATTAAGATGGGAACTTTGCTTTGTGTCCAACTTTCAATGGATGCCGTGGCAATTTGATTCATATCCATCGCTTCTTTGTTGAGGTAGAGTTTGTTTTCTGAGGTAATGGTGACAGTATTCATCTCATTAACCTCCAGTGTGCCTTCAGCGGTTGGGAGGTCAACTTTTAGGCCCTTTTGGACGGACATGGAGAATATTGAATATATAAAAAATACCAGAATCAGGAACATAACATCAAGAAGCGGCAGCATTTCAAAGCGCGCTTTTCGATTTTCATATCCTGATATAAGTTTCATGAGTTTGAGGTTTGAGGTTAGAGGTTTGAGGTTAGAAGTTGGGTGCGAAAACTGTACGCATATTCATCTGCTCTTCCTTTAGTTGCTATTCTTTCAATTTTGTGCTCATGCGGCCTGAGTTATAGGCCACCTCAAATTTGTGCATTATCTGTTCCAGCTCTGTTGCACAACGGGTTAGCTGAGAGGTCAGATAATTGAAAGGGAAAATACAGATAATGGCAACAACCAACCCTGTGGCTGTTGTAATCAGAGCCTCTCCAATACCGGCAGTGGCAGCCGTTGGGTTGCCCATTGCAGATGTGTTTAATGCGTTGAACGTGCCAATAATACCGGTTACTGTCCCCAGGATACCCAGCATCGGTGCCACTGTGATAACAGTATCCAGAACTGAGAACCCTCGTTTAAGCTTATTGAGCTCTCTTTGAGATGCGGACTGCAGGGTTTCGCAGAATCCGGTGTCGCTGTTTTGGAGAGCTTCCGTAATGATGCATGAAACGGGGGATTGAAGTTTGCTTGAGCTCTCCAATGCTTCATTAAATTGGCCCTCTTTAATTTGTTCCAGAAGTTTAAGAGTTCTCTTTTTAAAGTACATATTAGCTGTATTGTAATTCCAGAAAGCGAAAAGCCGTTCAAATGCAACTGTTACGCCCATGAGAGAGCAGGCCAGAATGGGCCACATCACAGGGCCGCCCCTTTCCAGCAGATCAAAAGCTTTTTGGAAAAGATCGGATGGGTTGGCGGTAGCTGCCTGGGCAATTAAGATATGAATGTTTTCAATCATGGTCAGTGTTCAGTCTACAGTCGTCAGTCATCAGTCATCAGTCATCAGTCGTCAGTCATCAGTCGTCAGTTGACAGTCGTCAGTTGACAGACTACAGACAACAGTGTTTCAACTATTTTAACCCTTTAAAACGCGAAGCGTTGTTGACTAATGCAGTGATGCATATTACACAACTGTTCAATTAATGAGAAAAAATTTGCCTATCACAAGGGTTAAGTTTGGTTGCGGCTCGGCTGCATTAGTTTACATCACCTTCATCTTGGGAAGATCCTGAATGTCAACATATCCAACAATTTCGTTGGCTGCATTGACCACAGGCAGGTCATCAATCCGGTATTGTTCAAAGATGCGCAGGACATCAATGGCATAAGCATCTTCTTTAACCGATTTCGGATCTGTGGTCATGACAGATTCAATTACGGTTTTGAGAATGTCAGTGCTCTCTGAAAGATGCCGTCTGAGGTCGCCATCCGTAAAAATACCGCAGAGCATGCCTTTTTCATCACTGATCAGTGCAGCCCCGCTTTTGGCAGAACTCATGGCCATAATGGCATCCTGCACGGTTGCACCTAATTGAAGGACGACCGATTTTTCTCCAGTACGCATGATGTCGTAAACCCGTAGCACCAGGGCGCGCCCAATGGCTCCTGCCGGGTGTAGTTTAGCGTAGTTCTCTTTTACAAAATGACGTGCGTCAATCAGTACCATTGCGAGGGCATCTCCAACGGCCATAGTTGCGGTGGTGCTGGTGGTAGGGGCCATTCCGAAAGGGCATGCCTCTTTGTTAATAATTACCGGAATCAGGGCATCACTCATTCCCGCCAAGGTGTTGTCTGTGTTGCCAACCATGCTGATCACAGGGACACCCAGACGTTTTACAGCCGGGATCAGTTTGACCAGTTCATCGGATTCACCGGAAAAGCTGAGGGCCAGCAGAATGTCATTATCGGCCAGAATTCCCAGATCTCCATGCATTGCCTGTATCGGGTTCATGACAACGCTGGTGGAGCCTGTGCTGGCGAGTGTTGCAGACATCTTTTCGGCGATATGCAGATTTTTTCCAACACCGCTGACAACAATTTTTCCCCCGGCATCAAGTGCGGAAGCAATCATGCGAACGGATTTTATGAAATCATCGCCAAGAGCCTCTCCTGCAATTTTTAGACCCTCGGTCTCGATCTTTATTACGTCCTGAGCGCGATGGAGCAAAGCTTCGTTTGTCATTGTCATTTATCCTTGTTTATTTTCTAAAGGATAAAATGATAGCATATCACGTGAAGCGTGCCAACCAGCGAAATGGGGGAAGATAATAATCAAAAATTTTAATTAACATTTGGGTCAAGGGCGTGTATTATTCTACATTACAAATGTAAAAACTGAAGGAGAAACAATATGAGCGAAACTGTATGGAATAAAACATCATTTCCGAAAGTGGGGATTAGGCCAACTATTGACGGACGCTGTAACGGGGTGCGTGAGTCGCTGGAAAAGCAGGTTATGGGCATGGCCAAGAGTGCTGCCGCTATGATCAGTAAAACCTTGAAATATCCTGATGGGTCTGCAGTTGAATGTGTTATCGCAGACACAAATATTGGTGGATGTGTTGAAGCACAGGCTTGCGCTGAAAAATTTACCCGTGAAAATGTGGGCGTATCGCTGACGGTAACTCCCTGCTGGTGCTATGGTTCAGAGACTATGGATATGACACCGTCTATCCCAAAAGCGGTTTGGGGCTTTAACGGGACAGAGCGTCCGGGCGCTGTTTATCTGGCTGCTGTACTGGCTGGGTATGCTCAGAAAGGACTGCCTGCGTTCGGTATTTATGGGCAAGAGGTACAGGACAGTAATGACACCTCTATTCCCGAAGACGTGCAGGTTAAAGTTCTGCGTTTTGTTAAAGGTGGACTGGCTGTTGCAATAATGCGTGGTAAGTCCTATCTTTCTATGGGAACCTCTTCTATGGGTATTGCCGGTTCGTTTGTGGACTCCGATTTTTTTCAGTGCTATCTTGGTATGCGCACTGAGAATGTTGATATGTGCGAGATTGACCGTCGGATAGGCGCCGGGATCTATGACCCTCAGGAGTTTAAAAAGGCCTTGGCCTGGACAAAGAAACATTGCAAAGAGGGTCAGGATACCAATAAGCGCTCAATCCAGAAGAGCCGTAAAGAGAAGACTGCGGATTGGGAGTATGTGGTTAAAATGGCCATTATCATGCGTGATATGATGGTTGGAAACCCCAAACTGGCTGAGCTGGGTTTTCCTGAAGAGGCGCTTGGACGCGGTGCGATTGCCAGCGGTTTTCAGGGGCAGCGTCAGTGGACCGATTATAAACCAAACGGTGATTTTGCAGAGGCAATGCTGAGCAGCTCATTTGACTGGAATGGAATTCGTGCTCCGTACATGGTGGCTACAGAGAATGACTCTCTTAATGGAGTCTGTATGTTGTTGATGTATCTGTTGACCAATCGGGCACAGATATTTGCTGACGTGCGTACCTTCTGGAGTGCTGATGCTGTTAAGCGTGTGACTGGTAAAAAGATGACAGGCATCAATGCCAATGGGTTTATTCATCTTCTGAATTCAGGAGCTGCCACGCTGGATTCCTGCGGTAAGCAACGTGAAAAGGGCAAGCCCTCCATGAAACCATTCTGGGAAATATCCCGTAAAGAAGCTGATGCCTGTCTGGCAGCTACGGAGTGGTGCCCTGCCGATGTAGAGTACTTCCGCGGCGGCGGATTCTCATCCAGTTTGCTTTCCGAAGGCGGTATGCCTATGACCATGACTCGTATCAGTATGGTCAAAGGCATTGGCCCGATTCTTCAGATTGTTGAGGGATGGTCAACAAAACTGCCGGCAGCTGTTCATAAAAAACTGATGGACCGCACCAACCCCACTTGGCCATGCACCTGGTTTGTGCCCCGTTTGACCGGTAAAGGCGCGTTTAAAGATGTTTACAGTGTGATGAACAACTGGAGTGCTAACCATGGTGCGATCAGTTATGGACATATTGGAGCTGATGTAACGACACTGGCCAGCATGTTGCGGATTCCGGTTGCCATGAGCAATGTGGATGAGGCCGATGTTTATCGTCCGCATGCCTGGGGTCTCTTCGGTACAGATTGTCCGGAGAGTGCTGACTATCGCGCATGTGCTGCCTACGGTCCGCTGTACAGCTAAAGCTGCGAGGCTACTCAAACAGGCTTTGAGTGATAGAGCAAAAAGCTTTATTCACTCACTGTCTAGTTGTGTGTTAAATGCTGCAGCTTTAGACAACAACGCTTTGCGTTGCATAGAAAAAAACGTACTGGGTTGCGGGCAAAAACTGTTAAGATTTTTTTATAATAAAGTGGAGGATTACTAATGGAATTTCGTAAGGCTATTATTTTAACTGCGTGCGGTATGGGCGCGATGGTCTCAATGGCCGGGTTGTATGGGGACACACCGGACGCAAAACATGCATGGGCAGTCCATGATATGAATCGCCCTAACCCAGTCAAGATTACAGCCGAGCCGGGTAAAGCACCTTCAGATGCTGTTGTTCTTTTTGATGGAACCACTCTGGATGCATGGATGAGCACTAAGAAAGAGGGCGGTCCGGCCAAATGGAAGATTGTTGAGGACGGTGGAATGGAGGTGGTTCCTAAAACCGGTGCAATCAGAACTAAAGAGTCTTTCGGGGATTGTCAGCTTCATATTGAATGGGCTTCGCCCAAAGTGGTGAAGGGGTTTGGACAGGGCCGCGGTAACAGCGGTGTTTTTCTGATGGGTATGTATGAGATACAGATTCTGGACTCCTATGAGACCGCTCTTCTGCCGGATGGTTTTAATAAGAACCCCAACTATGCTGATGGTCAGGCTTCATCGGTTTATGCTGAAACCCCACCGCTGGTAAATGCCTGTCGCCCTTCAGGTGAGTGGCAGACATATGATATCGTTTTTCATCAGCCGATCTGGGATGGCGATAAGATGGTCCACCCCGGTTCCGTCACTGTTTTGCATAACGGTGTTCTGACTCAGGATCATTGGGAGATGGAGGGTTTGACAACTCACTGTCGTCGTCGGGCCCTCAAATCACATGACAAAAAGCTTCCTTTCTCTCTGCAGGACCATGGTAATCCAACCCGCTTCCGTAATATCTGGATTCGTGAAATTCCTTCACGCTATGATAATACGACTCACGGTGGGCCTGCTGCTTGCGAGAAGGATGTGACGGCACTGCGTCAGAAAACAGCCAAAGCTCTCTTTGCCAAGGCCAATCCTGTAGATGCCAATAAGAAAGCGGCCCTGGAGCGCATGCTTGAGGTTATCGCTTATGACAAATCTGCTGAATACATGAAGATTGTTGATGAGCTCTCGAGCGCCTATATTGCGGAGTTGAATGCTTTAAGCGATGATCAGATCAAGTCAAACAAGGGTGATGTTCTTTCTATGAAGAAAAAATGTGATGTGCTTACGCGCAACAAGGTTGTTCCTGAAACATTCCCGCTGAAAGTTGCAATGCTTAAGATTATTAAAGCTAACGGTTTTGATAAAAAGAAATAATTCGGCGCACCGAGTTATTTAATTTCGCTACGCGGAATCGAATCGAGGAGGGTTGCTTTATCAGCAGGCTACGTCTGAAAAGGCCTTAATTTAAAGAAAGACCGGCGGGATTATCCTGTCGGTTTTTTTTTAACCACGAAGTTCGTAGCTCAGCATAGCCGCAACCCAATAAAAATTTAACATGGATAGACAGGATAGACAGGATATTGTGTTGCGGCTGAAAGCAGCTTTAGGTTTACTTCACAAATACTGAGCGGGTGCGGGGACCATCAAACTCACAGAGATAAATTCCCTGCCAGGTACCCAGTTGCAATATGCCCTCTTCGACAATTACGGTCAGGGCAAAGCCCATCATGGAGGCCTTGACATGTGCGGCGGAGTTGCCCTCCATATGTTTGTAAAAGGGCTGTCGCCAGGGAACCATAAGCTCAAGCTGCTTTAGAAAATCATGGACCACATCGGGGTCAGCATTTTCATTGATTGTCAGACCGCAGGTTGTATGCGGAGTGTAGATAGTGACTGTCCCGTCTTCGATGCCAAGTTCCGCAACTGCGGTCCTGATATCTCTTGTGATATCAATCATCTGGTCATGCGAGCTTGTTTTGACGCTTAATGTTTTCATGGGCGTAATTATAACCAATTACGCGCAGAGAGCATAGTGCAAAGCGCCTGTCGCTACTTCTTTATCTCAGGCCGTACTTGCGTACCAGCCGCTGTAGATATGCGCGTTCTATTCCGGCCTCACGCGCTGAGCGGGAGATGTTTTGTTTATTGCGTTCAAGAAGATCCTTGAGGTAGGTTCTTTCAAAGTCCTCAATCAGTTCGCTTTTTGCATCTTTAAAGGGCTTGTCGGTCTCAAAGTTGATCTCCGGTTCTGTAGCCGTTAATCCCGCACGCAGGTGTCCCAGACTTAGGAAGGCGCTCAGGTCAACAGGGCGCTTTTCGCTATAGAAGGCCAGTTCAATTAAATTGCGGAGCTCACGTACATTGCCTGGCCACTCGTGTCGCTTGAGAATATCCATGGTGCGATCGAAATCGGCGAGCTGCTCTACGGCACCATCGCCATGAAGATCGGTTAAGAAGCGTTTGACCATCAGAGGAACATCATCACGACGATGACGCAGGGAGGGCAGCTCCAGATGTACGACGGAGAGGCGGTAGAAAAGGTCCTCACGGAAGCGGTTTTCATTAACTTCAGTGGACAGATTGCGGTTGGTGGCGCTGATAATGCGCACATTGATCTTACGCATCTGGTTGCTGCCTACTCGGCGGATCTCTCTCTTTTCCAGCACTCGCAGTAGCTTTGGCTGCAGGTCAGGGGAGAGATCACCGATCTCATCCAGAAAAACAGTTCCGCCATCGGCCAGTTCAAAGGCGCCCTGACGGTCGACATTTGCACCGGTAAAAGAGCCTTTCACATGGCCAAACAACTCACTCTCAATAAGTTCTTTAGATATAGCGGCGCAGTCGATCACCATAAACTGTTTGTCCCGGCGGTTGGAATGGTTGTGGATCTCCTCGGCCAGGATCTCCTTGCCGGTTCCCGTTTCACCGGTGATCATGATGGTAGCATCGGTGGGGGAGTATGTTTCGGCTAAATAGAATATCCTGCGCATGGGCACGGAGCGTCCCAGCATACCGCCGAAGGCCTCGTTGCGTGAGAGGGGAATGTCGCTGGAGTCTTGTAGAGGACAGAAAACAATGCGGACCTTGCCGATTTTAATCTCGGAGCCGGGGGCAAGGTGAGCGGAATCCACATGGACTCCCTGCACCTGAGTGCCGTTGGTGCTGTTTAAATCTTTGATTTGATAGCCGCTTTCATCCACTATAATCTCACAGTGACGTTTCGAGACGGTGGAGTCATCAATTTTCAACTCATTATGAGAGCCGGATCCAATGGTGAAAACATCACGGTTGATAAAGAACTCGCGTCCTTGAAGCGGTCCACTTATCACAAGAAGTTTAGTTTTTCTGACCCGCAGACACTGTTGATTATCACTGTCGGTGATAACCAGTGTGCCGTTGTTCACGCTGTTGGTTGTATCATCTTTCATAACATTCACTTATTGGTATTTGCTGGCGGTCCTGCGTCATGCTTTTGTTGGCAAGAGATTTTAAGGGGATCTCGAATACTTACTGCTTTTGTAAATAGCCGATATGAAAATTACACCATATTTTTGTTTTATGCCAATCTGACCTGCCAGAGCTCTGTTTTCTAGTTAAAACTCTCAAATCTGCATTCACTATAACGCATGCGTACGGTTGTATGCAATTACAAACTTAAAAAATGGTTTCTTTTTGTAAGCCGTATCCTTGCGACAAAGATAAGTTCTTCTGTTTGTTTTTGTACGTTTTTTTAACCACGAAGTTCGTAGCGCAACATAGTCGCCTGCCTGTGCGTTGCAATCTGCTGTGGCGCGATTATAGGATTTGAACGTCAACTCAGGGGCAAAGCCGCTGGGATGCGAACAAGTATTCTGGTCTGTCTGCTATTGGTGCACTGGTCGGATTCGGCTGTTTTCAGGGAGCTCTTTCTATCTCACTGCTTGTTGTTGTTCTGCTTTCCGGGATAGATATCCTCGAGACAAGTGTCGGGTGGTTAGCTAAGGGAGTTCATACCCGCAGAAATCGCGGTAAGAAAAAAGATCCTGAGCCTGAACCACTCGAAAATCTGTGAGTTGTTATTTCTTTTGTGCCGTCCAGATGCGCTGTGAGTTTAAGAATAGGAAGCCGGGTGCTCCCAGAGCTGAGACATGAAAATCTTCAAAACAGCCCTCCGACGGACGATCCAGCTTAATCCTCCAGAGACCGTCCTTCTGCCCCTCTCCGTGATTTGCTGTGAAGCGATCAACCTCAACAATCATATCACTTGACCAGACCAGCTTTCCTTCCGGAGAAAACACAGATGCCTTAACCGCTTCGGCATCGCCACTGCCGGAAATCTGCACAGCAAACAGCTCTGTTTCCGCTGCCACCGACAGATAAAGCGAACCCCTACTGCTGATCAAACCGACAGGGTTAACAGAGGTGTCAAATGCAACCGGTACATTGGCTGTTCTCAAAACAAAAGAGTTGCCTCCGGAGTCTACATTAAGACGGTACACTCCGGTTTTCTTCGGGGTGAATTTGACACTCACCTTCTCCTTAAAACCCGCCATCTTAATCTTTTTAAGAGTTTTTCCACCCAGCGTTTTAATCAACAGAGGCTTATCTGAAACAGCATAACGACCAACCTTTCGCTGATTTCCGGTCAACAGAACTTCAACTCCCGCCTGGGCATAAAAGAGATACTCCCCCTGTCTGCGCAGGCGCAAGGGCTGCAGAGGCTGCTCCCCTTTCAACGCATCGACGACCTTAATGCTGTCCCAGTCAATATCCACGCTTGGCACACGCACATTAAAGCGCGGGGGGAATTTGGCCTGCAGCCATTCAGGGGTTAGGGCAACGGTTTTTACCTTATCATCACACTTAACGACGACATCTCCAGATACTCCGCTGACACCTTGATCAGCAAAAATATTATTAAACCATGATATCCACGGTCGGCTGCAAGGCTGAATAATCTGCAGGTTCTCAAAGCAGACACCTCCAACGGGTGTTACATCACCGCCGCGGCTGGAAAAGGCGACATCGGTTTTATTGGTTAACCCCGAACCGCATCCTACAACAGAACACTGCTTAAAGGCCAGCTTCATTCCATACTCAGGCTTTCGGGAAATTTCAATGCCTCTTTTCAAGGAACTCTTGAATTCACAACCTTCAAAAGCCATTGATCCTCTAACGGCATCCTCATCGCTATTACCGGTGATAACCCTCACAGCTGCGCGGTCACCGATGGATTTGCAATTTTCAATAGTAATTGAAACCGGCTCGCTTGATTTATGCAGGTTTGGCAGATAAAATTCATAGCCGTCTCCCGCATTATTGGATGTCAGGCAGTTACGCATCACAACATTTTTGAGCCGTTCATTTGCGTTATTCGGTTCAAAATCAATTCCTGCACTAGGTGCTGTACCGGCGGTATCACGCATCACCGTATTTTCAATTAGAAGATTTTCTGCGGTAATCACACTGATTCCCTGGCGGTAGTTTTTGTCGCAGATCACATCCTTGATGTGAACATCCAGATTGGATGGTGCTCCTTTAACACTGCCCAGATAGATGCCATCGCCGCCGCTCTCCGCCAGAGTCAGGCCAAACACCTTGATGTTGGCACAGCCCCGGATACACAGGACATGACGCCACTCCGCTTTTTTATACGGCGGAGCATCATAATCATCACGTCGCATACGCAGTGTGGCACCATAACCCCGCAGAGTTACATTACTGATATTTGAGAGCAGGAAAAGAGAGTCGCCCTTCCCCATAAACTCCCCTTTTTTCGCGAGCACTTCCACACCCTCCTCAAAGAAAATCTCCTGATTAGAACTAAGCGAAAGGGAAGTTACAATCCAGGGGGTGGGCTGTTTGTCAACAATCAGCCGCTTAGCACCGGAAGCAAACGCAGCCTGCAGAGCATCTGTTGAATCCTCGGCATTAAAACCCCACCAGGATGCACGCGCCTCTGTCAACTTGCCGGCCTTGACTTTTTCGACAAGTTCAGGCGATGCCGCCCGGGAACAAAGAGCTGTTAAAATGATAAATGTTAGTATTCGGTTTATGGTTTTCATTTAATAATTCTCTCGCCCCCTGCGGGGGCTGGTATTGTGTTTTTCTCATTCGAAGTCTACGGGCGCTGCCCGAGGCTAAATTCGTATGCCCTCTGCGAGGGGTAATTTCTAACCCGCGCAGCGGGTGAAAGAGTGTAGCCACGGGTGAAACCCGTGGACATGTATCCGGTAATATTCCCAGCCCCCGCAGGGGGCGAAAGAAACATTTTACCGTAATATAATCAACGTTCCGACAGTGCGGTTGATTGTTGCAACCCCTGTCTCATAATCATAGCTTAGAGACCAGCCACCAGGCAGGTTGTCTGAGCTGAATGCGCCGGTCAGAGTTTCGCTGCATTGCAGAATGGGGTATGAAAGTCCGTTGAGTGCATCCGGATTTTCAACACTGAGAGCCAGAGAGCTGATATCAATATCACCCTGCACACTGATGAGGTCAACGCTGCTGCCGGCGGTAAATGAATAATCTCCTGAAAGCGTAGGAGATCCATCAAATGTCAGTGTGCCGACATCACCGACCCCGCCTGGTGCAACAGAGCCGGTGACTGTCAAACCATCGCAATCCATGACCGTGCCTGACCCGCCGATGGAATCCAAAGTTTGTGAGGTATAGTTCACATCAAATATGGCACCACTCTCAACTGTGACCGAGCTGGCTGAATCGAGTCGGTTGGCGCCGTCGCCGAGGCGTAGTGTGCCGTCGGAGATTATGGTTTCTCCTGTGTAGCTGCTGATGCCGGTGAGGGTCAGAAGACCACTGCCTGCCTTTGTGAATAAATTCAGGTCAGCTATGCTACCGCCAAAGAAGGTGTCGCTATTGTCTGTTCCAACGGTCAGCTCAGCACTGCCCTCTCCGCTGCTGAGGATATTGCCCTCTCCGCTGAGAGAGGCGACTGACTGAACTGATCCCGCCAGGTCGAGTACGCCGTTCTTATCAACTATCAGATCGGTAGTCTCCGGCAGGACATTGGTCAGTACAGTTGACACTGCATTGCCGAACCATTTGTCATTCAGATATTTTTCAGCGATTTGGCGCTGAGACATATCCAATGCCGTCTTATAAACCAGCACCTCACCGATGTCACCGATATATGCGCGGTGATATCCTCCAGCATTTCCCCAGTAATCGCCGACAGCTCCTGCGAAATTTTTAACGGTTGCCGATGTAGCGGTCAGCATATGTGGTGTGCCCTGAATGTAGCTTCGTGTATTAACGCCGTTGACGTAAAAGGCCGCTCCTCGCGCAAAATCATTCTGATCTCCATCCTGCCACGTTGTTGAGTTTGCGGCACGAACTCCGTAATCCGCATCACTTTTGCCCCAGATTCCTGATAGATCCATTTGTCCCGTTTTGTTGTTGACGATAATAACTGTCTGGTTATCAACCGTATTGGTGGCATAGAGCCGATTCCAGTTGCCTTCGAAGCGGATGGCACCTTTGCCGTTGATGGCATCAGCCACATAGAAAGGATACTGGTTATACTGATCTGCAATTGCCTGAACAAAATCATTACCGTTACCGCTGGAGTCAGCCCATGTGGTTACATTGGAACCGGAGAGGGTCAATGTATTAGCGGTGCTGGCATCCAGCTGATACGCTATATCGCTCAGATAAGGAGCCTGATCAATAACCGTTGAGAGTTTAACAGTTCCCTCTGAAATGGTTGTTTCTCCCTGGTAGCTGTTGCTTCCTCCAAGAATCAATGTGCCGGCACCATTTTTATTCAGTCTGATGGTATTGCCGCCATCACTGATGGAACCCCAGTAGATTGAGTCGGTGTCTGCCGCAATATCCAGATCCAGAGTTGCGGTTGAAGTGCTGCTGTTGGTAATTGATCCGGTTCCGTTCAATTCATTAATTGCGATGTTCTGTCCGTTTACATCCAGTATGCCGGAGATACCTGTGCCAGGCAGAACGGCACCGGAGGCCAGAACAACAGAGCCATCCTGAATCTCAATATCACAATCGATATCGCCTGAGAGTGTCAGTGTGCCGCTACTGGTTTTCGTAACTTTGCCGGAGCCATCAATGCTGTTGGTAACCATCTGTGCAGAGCTGTTGTTAAAAATCAGAGTGCCGTTATTTACAACATCTCCAATTCCAAGTGTGCCGCCTTCATCAATCTTAAGTTTTCCCTGATTGATTACAGTCCGGCCGTTATAGCTGTTAGCAGCACCGAAAATGATTGTTCCAGCAGAAACATCTGTGCGGGCTATATTAATCTCAAGTTCCCCAGTTCCAGTGATAGATTGCGAAAATCTTCCCACAGATAAAGCACCATCAGCGCCTATGCGGGTATTACGCATCAACTCAACCGGAGCATCAATAACACCTTCGCTGGTGTTACGAAAGCTTACCGCTCCATATCCGTAATAGAGAGCGCCACCTATGCCTGCCAGATGCATGGCATTGGTAATAGTTTCTGCAAAATCAAAGAGGAAACAGCCTCCAACCAGATCATCACCGTGAATATACAGATCTCCTGAGCTGAATCCAGCTGTGTTTGCAACGGTTACGCGTCCATTTAGAATATGCGTATCGCCCAGATATGTGTTTCCGGCTGGCGCGTTCAGATTCAGGATCTCGCTATTGCCGTAACCGGTAATGGTAAGGCCTTTCTCACCTGCGATGGTTGAACTGATTGTATGGCCTGTGGAATCATAAGTGCTGAGATAAATAATACCCTCGGAATTCCGGAAATCCACTGTGCCGCCTTGGATAGAGCTGTAGTCTGATGAGTTGCGGTTCAGGATAAGACCAGCCGGATTAATGCCATCGCCAATGGTTAATGTCTCTCCGTTGTTAACGGTCAAATCGGTTCCGGTCAGACGCAGAGCATAAACATGCGCACTGTCTGTGGATGCATCCGATGAGAGTTCTGCCACAGAGGATGCCCCGCCAGCAAGACCGGAGGTATATGATGCTTCAATAAGTCCTTTAGCCCCATCATAATCAAGGAACGAACCGCCATACCAACCGTTACCCCAGATGGTACCCATGATATACGGAGCAACCATGCCATTCGTCGTGCTCAGCCCACCGTTAATAACAACGCTTTCATTAACTCCGAAATTAGAGGCACCCAGTCCCTCAAACGGGGTAACCATCAGCACGCCGTTATCAATGCGGTTCAATGCGGAGTCCTGCGTTGCGGCAGAGTTGCCGATTTCCAGGGCTAGTGAACCGGATGAAGGCCTGTCCAGACTCAGCCGTGCCGCCCCGCCTCCAAACACCAGAGAGTCATCTGCAGCAGCATAAGCCAGTTTCTGTACAAGATTCTCCGAACCGCTGGAACCGGACTGAACACGGATCTCTCCATTTTTGATATAAACTGTATTGCTGCTCAGTGGAGATGCATCCATAGATAGAGTTCGTAGTAAACCGCCGTTAACAACAGTTTCACCGGTATAGCGCATTGGGTTGTACAAATCCAGGCGACCCAGGCCAGACTTGACAAGCCCACCATCTTCAACACCGCTTAAACCCGAATAGAGGGTTGGCTCAAAATTATAATTTCCGCTGGTAGCAATATCCATTAAGGCACCACCTTCGAAAACCGAGAATGTTGAATACAACGGATTCTCATAGGTTGTAGAACTATATTTCGGACGGAGTATGCCGCCATTGAAATTAAACTGAATGGTATTGTCTTGATCGCAGTTGCTGGCGTCATTGTTCATAGAGTTGAACGCCAGTGTGCCGCCAGCCAGTTCCAGCAGAAGGTCACTCCCTGCGTCGCCCCGGCTCATCAACTGGATCGTATCCCCTTTCACATAGGCATTGTTGGTAATGATGAAATCATACGACCAGCCGTCACTGGCCAGACGCTGGGTGCCCTCCATCGTAACTTTACCATCGCCGGAGACTAGCAGACCCAGGCCACGCGGAGGGAATACATATCTAATGTTAAGCTCTCCTCCGCTGATATAACCAAAGACCCTGTTGGTATTATACATGCCTTTGGAAACTCCAAAGTCAGCTTTACCTCCACTCTGGGTGTAGATGAATGTCTTTTTGTAATCACTGAAGCTTGTGTCGAAGTGCCAGTCACCCCCAGTTACATCCAGTGAGGAGAGCAGGTTGTTGTTGTAATAGTTCAGGTTTTCGCTGCTGCCGTTTTTCAGTGTAACAGAGGAGCTTCCATTGAGTGAGCCCTCGCTGATAATATTTATAGAGGAGTCGATAAAATGACCGCCGTTAACAACCAGCGCATTACCTTTATCAACTCTTATAGAGAGATTAGAGCTGCTGCCGCCGTTGATAATGGCTGTGCCGTTGTTGACATTCAGCTGACCGCCTTGCATATTCATCGAGTTAAAGCTGATATCAGAGCTCTGGTTTTTATTGATATATCCTTTTCCTGTTATGGAATTCGGATAGGTCATCGCATTTTTGTTCTCAATATTAAGTGTTTTGCCACTCATAACCGTGATGCTGCTGGAGTTTGTTATGGCTCCGTTGTATGTTACGCCATCTCCGAGGGTTAAGGTTCCACCCTTTACTATTGTTGGACCGGTATAGGAGGTGTCGGCATGTATGGTCAGGTCTGCGCCTCCATCCACGGTCAAACCGCCGGAGCCGTTAATATCCGCTTGAATGGTTGAAGATGCTGATGTGCCCAGTGAAAGCTGGATGGGTTTGTCATCCTGAGCTTCCAACGTGATGGGGTTTATGCTTTTCAGCCAGCCCAGCCAGAAACTACCAATGCCGGGGGTAAAGGCTAACATCGTATCCACCACATCCATATTCACGCCAACCTGCTCCAATGCATTGGAGGCTCCCAATACAAACGTTCCCGGGGTAAATAACCGGACATTACCACCGGAAGTACCGTAGGCATACCCTGAGAATGTCATGGTGCGGTCCTGCAGCCAGAAGTTCTGGCTCGTTGTTAAATTGGAGACCACTCCATTACCGGTAAAGGCTCCGAAATTATCGGTTTTGTAATTCAGGTCAAGTACCGCACCGCTCCTGATATCAAGAACGGCTGTATTGTTGATCAGGTTGTTATCCATATATTTAAGAGATGTTCCTGATTTCAGTTCAATCGTGTTGTCGCCCACATTGAGGCCATCGCCGCCAACTCCGAGGTCTAGAATAACATCGCCTGCTTCAATAACCATTCCGCTGATATTGGATGCCCTGTTGTTGAGAGTCCATAAGCCCGGGCCTGTTTTAATGAGCCCCTTGTTTTTCGCATCCAAACGAACTCCGGTTGTGAGTGAGCCTCCCGCTGCAACCGAAACCTCTGAGGGGTTAGTGCCGTTGTCCAGTTTTAGAATCCGGGCTGTGGTTTCCCCGTTCAGTATATAGGCGTATGGACTGGCAATCAGCATTCCGACTGTATAATCAGCGTCTATGACAACAGGTGCCGCAATTGGCCCATTCAATGTAGCAGAAGCCCCTGCACCTGATGCAATGGTATTGCCATTCCAGTTGGAAGCTGTGCTCCAGTTGCCTCCAGCGGCATTAGACCAGACACCATCAGCGGCAAAGCTGGTTAAAGTGCAGAAAAGCACAACAATCGACATGACAACCTGGGCGATTTTCATAATAATTTCTCCTGAAAACAACTTGCTGATAAACAAAAATAACAGATATAAAAATACTTTATAATAAGGTTTTTGTAAAGAGGATATATATTGAGCAGCGTGGGCACGATGGAAGCCCATAAACTATAATAGTTGTTCAGGGAGGAGGGCTTTTGTTAAGATAAAAAAATGAATAATTTAAGAATGGTTATATCTGTTGGCTGTGTTGCAGCAGCAATATGTTGTTTTGCAAAACAGCCCAATATTCTGATGATCTATGTGGATGATATGGGTTACAGTGATCCGGGGTGCTACGGTGGTAAAATGGTGCCGACTCCGAATATCGACTCTCTTGCTGAGCAGGGTGTGCGCTTCACAGATGGCTACGTGACCTCCTCTGTCTGTGCTCCCAGTCGCTGCGGACTTCTTTCCGGGGCCTATAATCAGCGTTTCGGCATGCAGTGGAATCAGGATCAGTATCAGCAGAAACACTATAACTTTTCTGAGGGACATCTTCTGATGCCCGAAGCATTGGCAGCTGGTGGCTATGTGACTGGTCATGCCGGTAAGTGGAATGTTGCGGCAGATGCAAAGAAGGTCTTTGATGAGTCTTACCATGAGATGGATTGGAAGGGGCACTACTTCCGCGATGAGGGTGGTGGTTTTATGGGAGTTGATGGGTATAAGGTCAAGGAGTCCAATGGAGATGAGAAACACGACTGGGGTCCGAAGGATATGAGTACGGAATATCTGACCGATCTTCTGACCGACGATGCGCTCTCTTTTATCAAACGTCACGGCAATGGAACCAAACCTTTCTTCTTCTATCTGGCATATAATGCGGTGCATACTCCGTTGCAGGCACGCAAGACGGATAAGTTTGACTATCTGCCCAATGAACCGCTGCGTATTTATGCGGCGATGGTGGAGTCGCTGGATTATAATATCGGGCGTGTGCTGAAAGTGTTGAAAGATTCCGGCCTGGATGAAAATACACTTATCGCCTTTGCCAGCGACAATGGGCCGGCCAAGGGTAATCCCCATATCAAGGGGTGGCATAAGGATTGGCCGGCTGAGGTAATTCTCGGTTCAGCTGCTCCGCTGGGTGGACATAAGGCGCAGTATTTTGATGGGGGCATCCGCGTTCCATACATCATCAAGTGGCCCGGGGTTCTTAAGGGAGGCTCAATCTATACACAACCGGTCAGCACGATGGATCTCTATCCCACCTTCTGCGCGGCTGCGGGGATCAGCGTTCCAGCGAAAGCAAAGCTGGATGGCGTTAATCTTCTGCCCTTTATAAAGGGTTCGCAAAAGGGGACTCCGCATGAAACCCTACTCTGGATGCATGATGAACTTGGTGCTGTGCGGCGTGGCAAGTGGAAGCTGGTGATTTCAAAGTGGCAGCCGAAGCTGGCGTTGTTCAATCTTGAAACAGATATTGGGGAGAAAGAGAATCTGGCGGAACAGAATCCGGAGATGACTCAGACCCTGCATAGGGCATGGAAAGAGTGGTGCGCACAGATGCCGCCGCGTGCTAACCCTCCGCCGAAAATCGTCAATGGGTGGCTGAGTGGAAAATTCATCGAGAAGAAGCTGACTCCGCCCAAGGGTAAACCTTTCAGTGCCTGGGCTTTAGCTGATGATCAGGGACATGAACATATTATTTATCACCGCTTGTTGAAAGACAAAATGAATTACGCTGAAATGAAAGCGCTTGTCAATAAGCGTGTGAAAGTCAAAGGCAAGCGGCAGGAGGCGCCAGGTCGCAACATGTTTGAGCGGGTGGATGAGATTGAGGCTGTCAACAAATAAGAATCGTTTTTTTATTCCTCGCGGAGGCGCAGAGAGCGCAGAGTTTTTTTTAAGTAACATAAGCTTCCAGCTTGTGGGCAAGCAGGATGCTTGCTTTACATTTGTTGTCATGTATTTTCCTTTTCAATCAGTGATTAGTTAAGATATACTATTTCAATGAAAATAAAATTTGGGATATTTTTGTGCCAGTTTCTGTTGGCTGGTTTTGTCTGGGGGTTTGCCGGAGGGGATGGCTCCGAGGGGAATCCATGGCAGATCGCAAATCGTTCAGAGCTTGAGTCGGTTAATAGCAACCTGACAGCGCATTACATATTAATCAACGATATCGATCTCGGAGGAACCAATTACACGAATGCTGTTATTGCTCCATGGGAAGGCAGTTCGAGGCCAGCTTTTAGCGGAGTGTTTGATGGCAACTATAAAACAATTCATAATCTATGTATTGATGGAGGAACAACCAATAGCGTAATCGGCCTTTTCAGTGTTATAGAACATGGTGGAATTATTAAAAAGTTAAGGCTTGATAACTGTAATGTTTCGGGCAAAGATTTTTTAGGGATGATATCAGGCTCTTTGGAGTGGGGGGTTATTATAAGTGACTGCTTTGCAAGTGGAGCTGTAAGCGGTCAGGATAGTGTCGGTGGGTTGGTTGGTCAATTGTTCCAGTCTTGTATTAGACGAAGTGCATCCGAGGGTAGTGTTGTCGGGATGTATTCTGTAGGCGGTTTGGTAGGAGAAAATGAGGGTGATCAAGGTTATGATTATCGATCCGGAGTCATATCAGATTGCTATTCGACTTGTACTGTGAGCGGTGGTTCCGCAGTGGGTGGGTTGATAGGGTGGAACCGTGATGGTGATATGTTTAATTGTTATAGCTGTGGAGTTGTTAGTGGTGACAGTGAAACGGCCGCTCTTGTTGGAAACCCTGATATGAGGAGTTCAATTTATCACTGTTTCTGGAATAAGGATACATCGGGTCAAACACAAGGAAGCCCATGGTATTATGGGGGCGAAGGAATAACATCTGAAGAGATGAGTCAGCAATCAACTTTTTCTTCTGTTGGTTGGGTTTTTGGCGATCCTGAAAAAGGTATTGATGGTATCTGGTATATGCCGAAAGATGGATTTCCTCGTCTCTATCGTTGGAGCGGACCGATGCTGCAGGTTCCTGAAGTTTTGCATCTGAATTTGCCCGAGATTATTTCTGCACTTGCCCAGACGGGTTTTACTATCGGTGTAACAAACTATGTGAACAGCCTGACATTGACCAATGGAGCGATTGCGGGGATTTCCGCGAAAGAGGGAGAGGTCTACCCGACCAATGCTCCGCCGATTGATATTTATATTTCTTTGGGGCCTGCCGGTGATGGCAGTGAGGGTACACCATTTCCGGTTGCCTGTGAATCTGACCTTATGACTGTTAATAGTAATCTGACTGCTCATTATAAGTTGGTACGGGATATCTATATGACAAACCAGTACATAACAGCGGTTGTTGCGAATCAAGGGATCTCATTTACCGGTGTATTTGATGGTAATGGAAAAAAGCTTGTAGGTTTGCGTATAGAGGTAACTTCCGATAGAAATCATCTTGGGCTTTTCGGTAAGCTTGGGGCTGGTGGCCTCGTAAAAAATTTGAGGTTGCAAGATATTAAAATATATTGTGCATACTACCTTGGTTGGACAAGTAGGTATGTCGGGTCGGTGGTTGGTGAGATGGATGTGGGTAGCCGACTGGAAAACTGCCATGGCTATGGGGATGTGAGCGCTACTGACGGGATTGGCGGAGTGGTTGGATATTTAAAAGGTACTGTAAGTGGGTGCTCTTTTTCCGGGTTAGTTTGTAGTGACCAGTATTGTGGTGGAGTTGTAGGATATAACGATAGTAATGGGCTGATTGAAAAAAGCTGTTTTAAGGGTCATATTTATTGTGGGTTATATGGTGGAGGGGTTGTGGGCGGGAATGAGGGGACGATTGAGTTCTGTTATGCGCTGGGAGCAATGTGTAGTGAAAACGAATCTGGTGGTTTTGTAGGTCTGAATTATTCCTATGGTATCATCCGGGATTGTTATTCACTTACTTTTGGTTATAACGCAGCATTTGGTGGTTTTGCCGGTTGCAACAATAGTGGAACAATTCAGAGGAGTTATTCCTGCGGGTCGCGAAGTTTTAATGATTTTGAGAGAGCTGCGGGTTTTGTTAGATCTGGCTCACTTGAAAATATTACTGATTGTTTCTGGAATCTTGAGCTCAATCCATATTTCGCGAATGTTATGTATGATGCTCCGACGGGCACCAACACGCTGGCGATGCAGACTCAGTCGACCTATACGGATGCGGGATGGAGCTTTTATGAAAACTCATCCGGACGTGTTGACGGATGGTACATGCCGGAAAATGATTATCCTGCTCTTTTTTGGCAGAGTGAATACTTTCTGATCTGTCCATCGCTCGATGGTTTAAGTCTGGTTGATATGCAGAGCGCATTGGTTGATGCGGGTTTTACTCTTGGCTTTGTAATTCATACAAACAGCCTGACAGTTGCAGCAGGTGAGATTATTGGTGCGTCAGTTGCTTCTGGTTGCAGTTATCTAACCAATGCTCCGCCGGTTGATATTTATATTTCTTCTGGAATTGGTGGTGATGGAACTGAATCTGCTCCATATCCAATTGCTTGTGAATCGGACCTGCAGTCCGTGAACAATGACCTTAGTGCTCATTATTATTTGGTTCACAATATTGATTTACAGAAAACTTATTCGGATACGGTCATTGGTTCTCGTCTAAAAAGTTTGTATTATTTCACAGGTTCTCTGGATGGCAGAGATAATGTGTTAGCTGGGCTTAATATAGAGGGTGGTTCTTATGATGCTGGCTTGTTTCTTGAACTTAGAACCGGTGCTGTAGTTAAAAATCTGAATATTGAAAATGCAGAAGTAGGAACTGATGCGAGTAGTGGTATTCTGGCTTCTCACAGTCGAGGAACTGTGATTATCAGTAACTGTTATGTTCAGGGTTGTGTGCAGGGGGATTATGGTGTTGGGGGACTTGTTGGTTCATGTGATGGCGATGATTCTTCTGGGGCAGAAATTTCTCACTGTCGGGCATCAGTGTGGATTGCCGGATCAGCTGGTCTCGGTGGACTTATTGGTGAGAGCCGATATGGTAAAATTATCTCGTCTTCTGCCTCTGGTTGTGTGACTGGTGGTGAAAATCTAGGTGGCCTGGTCGGCTGTGTCCAATATGGCCGGATAGAGGATTCTTTTGCTGAGTGTGTTGTTAAAGGAACAGGAGGATCTATTGGAGGGCTTGTTGGTGAGTTTAGTGAGGGAACTGCTGAAGGGTGTTTTGCATCAGGCTCTGTGTTTGGTGGCGATTGGAATGTCGGAGGTTTGTTCGGTGTGGTATACGATTGTTCATTCATAAACGGTTGTTTTTCCTTGGGCCCTGTCTCTGGAACAGACTCTGTTGGAGGGTTCTGCGGTGATTTATACAATGTTGTTATTTCAAACTCATATTCTCTCTGTGCAGTGAGTGGAAGTGAACACGTAGGTGGTTTTTCCGGATCTATAGACTATTCAACAGTGTGTAACTGTTACTGTTCTGGCACAGTTGAAGGCGATAACTTTGGAGGTTTCACTGCTAGATTATACTCCTCTACAGCAACTTCCTGTTTCTGGGATGTGGAAGCATCCGGTGTTTCGATCAGTACTGCTGGTATCGGAACGAACACAGTTGCCATGCAGGATGAGGCGACCTTCATCAATGCCGGTTGGGATTTCACCAATGTCTGGTATATGGCCGGTTATCCGAAACTGCGCGAATTTGTTGAATCTTCAGAAGATGAATATCAGCTGTGGTTGTTTGACTCCGGTGCACCTGCAGGAGCGCGGGGGCAACTGGATGACCCTGCAGGCGATAACATTCCCAACTTGCTGAAATATGCCGCCGGTCTTGACCCGCTGACCTATTGCTCCACCGCTGATCTCATGCTGCCTGAACTTGAGCAGTCGGAGAGAAAGTTCACTATTACCTACCAGCGCTCAAAAGACGCCGCAGGTGTCAGCCTTTATCCAACCTGGTCTGCATCGCTGATTTCCTCTGATTGGCAGAGCGACGGTTTTGAGTTCCAGAAGCTCTCAGAAACCACTACCACTGAACTGTGGGAAGTTTCGCTCTCTCTTGATGACAACCCATCCGCTTTCATCCGTCTGAATGCAGATTTAACGGAAGAATAAAACTATCTCTCTGTGAGAGTTATGTTTGTAGCGTTGGTGACGGGAGCCAAATTGCTTCTGAGAAGCAACTCTACAGTTTATTAAACACTCAATTCTCTCTCAGTGACGCAACCAGCCATCGCCCTCCCTTCGTCGCCTTGCAGGCTTTGGCGGACGCAGCCGGGCTATGGCGGTCAAGAAGACACGTAGACATATTCATTTTTTTGCCCAACATATTTTTGCCCAAACCAGCGACGTGTCCGCCATAGCTCGAAGAGCGACGGCGGAAGCAAACATCCTACATCTCACCTCCTACATTCTGCGGAGCATAGCGACTCTCCCTCCATTCGTGTCCATCCGCGTGATTCGTAGTTTGAAATTACCTCGCAATTTGGGATTTGCAATACAAAACGCATGTGAATTTTATATAAAGACGTGCAATGCACTTGATTTGCACTGGTTTTTGGTGGTATATTATCTGTATTCAATGAGGTGACCTATGAAAAATACTACTGTTAATATTACTATGCGGCTCGACCGTGAAATCAAGGAGAACGCGGAGATTCTTTTCAAGGAACTCGGGATGAATATGACAACTGCGTTCAACATTTTCGTGCGTCAGTCGCTCAGATTGGGCAAGATTCCGTTCGAGGTTGCGGATCCTTTTTTCAACGAGAAGAATATGAACCGTTTGCGCGAATCTATAGCACAGGCTGAGGCTGGTAAACTGAAAAAACATGATCTGATCGAGGATTGATATGAGCCTTCTGTGGACAGATGATGCTTGGGAGGACTATGTGTACTGGCAGAGTCAGGACAGGAAAACCTTGAAGCGTGTCAATCAGATTGTCCGGGATATTCAGCGTTCTCCATACGAAGGCATAGGCAAACCGGAGCCTCTGAAGGGAGATCTAAGTGGGTGGTGGTCGCGGCGTATTGATGATAAAAACCGCGTTGTTTATCGGCTGCAGGGTGATTCCCCTGAGATCGCCCAGTGCAGGGGACATTACGGGTGACGGAATGTTTCCGGACATTATATTTATTCTACATTTTCTACGTCAAATTTACCTAGAAACCAGGCGTCACCCTCCAGGCTATTGTGGCAAGAACACCCGTGATGTCATGCCGTAGTCACAAAGTGCGAAGGCGGAGGCAACTCAATTTCGTGCCTTTCGTGTTTTTCGTAGTTAATTCCAGCGAAGCAAACATCCTACATTCCACATCCTACATTCTACAGAGCGTAGCGACTTCCCAACATTCGCGTTCATTCGTGTAATTCGTAGTTATACTGTTCCGCAAGCGGAACTACGCCCTGACATGGAGGCGCAGAGAGTTAATAAAGTAGCATAAGCTTCCAGCTTGTGAGCAAGCAGGATGCTTGCTTTACATTATCGGAGTGGATTCCACGGAGCTGAATTAATGAAAATTGCGGAATTAAACAGGAGTAAATATACCACGGTGTGACATAACGTTGCAACAAAATGACTCTTGGTGCGACATTTTGACTGTGAGCTTGAGGGTAATTGGTACATTTGGGGATGGTTTTTTAAAAAAACTCTTGAAAATGTAGAAATATGTAGAAGTTTAGAAATTGGCACGGCTATTGCAATATAAATAGCAGAGATTGATTCTGGTATAAAGACCAGAAAGGAATATTAGGATTTTCATAACAACACAAACAAACACAACAAACAAACAAACAACACAATACAACAAATAAAATTAGTTAATGAAGATATACTTAAAAAACTAATTAAAATGTAGACCACTCCTGTTATACAGAACCGGGATCGCGCAAGCGATCCCGGTTATTTTTTTGCTCGCAAATAACACAGTCCCTCTTCTTTAACTTGATAATAAGTTTGGCACGATTGGTGCAATATTCAATTTATGAAAGGTGACACATTAACAACTATCAACCAGGAAAGCTAAATAAGAGTATTTTCATTTTTCAACAACATAAAACAACAAGATCAGATCAACAAGTATAAATAAAATTACGATTAATATGTAAACATATAAAGACAATTCTACATAATTGATCATTCCTGTTAGACTGAACCGGGTTTACGAAAGTGAGCCCGGCTTTTTGTGCAACCTAAACCAGCGAAGCCGGAACCAAAGTAAGCCGGTGTGATATGCGATAGTCAGCTCATACATTTAGTGTTTGAGTGATAGTCATCACTGGTTTAGACAACAACACTTCGTGTTGCATAGAAGAGATGGAAGAAGTTCTGAAGTGCGAGAGTTCTAAAGTTCTGAATTTAAGAGATAACGGCGGTTGGCTGATCACTGAAGGTATCTCTAAGAACAAGTGTGATGGCTTGTTTGAGCAGGTCGGGGTCCATATGATGGACCTCAATTTTGCTGCCGAGCGGATTGGGGAGGGTGATGCAGAGTTCCCCGCCAAGGTGTTCGCGGAACTGTTCAATGCCTTTGAGCACATCAGGTACGCCATTTGAGTCAAGTCGTTCAAGAAGTTCGGAGCTGACAGGAAGTCCGCAGTTCTGTATAGCGATTATGATGGAGGTTAAATCATTCTGGGTAATACGGCCTTCCAGCATTGCGTAGGTGCTGTCGATTGCAATGCCGATGGCTACTCCCGCGCCATGGCCAAGTGTGAAATTGGACATAAGTTCCAGGCGGTGTCCAGCCCAGTGACCAAAATCAAGGGGGCGTGCACTCCCTGTTTCAAAGGGGTCTCCCGATGTGGCGATGTGGTGGAGGTGCAGCTGAGCTGTTTTGTAGACAATCCGTTCCATGACCTCCTGATCACGATCTTTGACGCTGTCAGCATGCTCGCAGAGCCATCTGAAGAATTTAATATCGGATATAATGGCCACTTTAAAGGCTTCGGCTACGCCATTGATCCATTCCTGGAAGGGAAGCGTTTTTAGAAAATTCAAGTCGTTGATCACAGCAAAGGGCGGGGCAAAGGTTCCTGCAAAATTTTTGGCGCCGCCGTCGTTCATTCCGTTTTTGATTCCGACTCCGGCATCATCCTGAGCGAGTACTGTTGAGGGAAGGCGTATCAGGCGAATGCCGCGATGCACAAGTGCAGCGGCAAATCCGGTCATATCAAGCACAGCCCCGCCGCCAATGCTGATAATATAACTTTGGCGGTCAAGGTGTTCTAATCCGGCGCAGGTCATTATCTCCCGTACGCTTGACCATCCGTTCTTGGCATTCTCTCCACCGGGTACGATCATAGGCGGTTTAACCAGCTCTACTCTCTCGGCATATTTGATGAACCACTGATTGATTTGCGCTATCAGATTCGGATTTGCTGCAATAATTCCTGAATCGATCACTACGAGAGTCCGTGCTGTCTTGCCTGAGGTAGTTATGAGAGTATCGGCGAGCAGAGAATTTTCCAGATCAAACACATTGTGAGTGAAGTGAACAGGATAGGAGAAGGAGACTGCAAATTTTTGTTGTATAGTTTTCATAAAGTAGCTTTTTTACCACGAAAAACACGAAAAGCACGAAATTGTGACCTGGGTAAGAAATTTCTCGCATCAGTCTACGCCAAGGCTACGCCCTGACATGGAGGCGCAGAGTTCGCAGAGAAGTATTTTTAGTGGTATTCTCTCCGTGTTCTCTGCGACTCTGTGAAAGATAATTCTTTGAGCAGTAATATCCTGTTAATCCTGTAATCCTGTCAATAAATTGGGTTGTAGCTATGCTGCGCTACGAGCTTCGTGGTTAAGATAGTCTTTCTTTCAATTGTTGTGAAAGCTCAAGGAGTGTTTCAGGGTTAAGATTTAAGGTTGTAAAGAGAGCGGTTTCATATCCGGGTCCGGTAAGTCCATGGGTGCCCTTAATCTTTTCAGTATCCTGAGATGTATGAAAGGGGTTTGTCCCGGAAAAGAGTTCACAGGGGTCGTACCCCGGTTTGTTGTGGATGTCGACATGGGCAGCGTAGTCAGGGGCCTCGGCATTATGATTCCACCAGGGGTATGCAAACCAGTATCCGGGTTTGGCGGTGATTAAAAGGTCACCGCTGTTGGGATGGTTAGCCTGATGCCGACTCTGTTCTTCGGCATCCATTACAGAGTCAACACCTTCAATAGAACTCAGTAGCTCCGCGGCATTGGCAGTTACGGATTGGTCAAAGCAGGTAACCATTGCCACCTGATGGTCGACCACTGCGAAAGCTTTGCTCTGGTGCATGTCGGGGTAGAGCATTGATTTAACGCGTCGGGTTTTTAAAAGGCCTGCTTTTTTCAAGGTTCTATTGGGAAAAATAGCGCCCCCGCTGACATCCGTGATGGCATAGTCACCAAAGGCGATGACATCATAGCCGTTGTCTTTTGCGGAATTAAAAAGCAGGGTTAATTCGCGTCGGAGTTCTTTTGCCGCTTTTGCGCTTTTCGGGTGATCTGTGCCATGCCGCTGCAGGTCATAGTCGAGGCAGGGCAGATAGGTGAAAAGCAGGTCGGGGGTGTCGGCCGAATTTATAAGTCCTGTTATGGCTTTTGCAATCCATTGGGAGCTGGCGGATGAGGCCAATGGTCCCCAGTAGCGGTGCAGTTTAAATGGGCCACCTGCAAACTGCTGGAGAGCGGCATAGAGTGACTCCGGTTTGCTACTGCAGTCCATGATCATGCCGCCATTGTGTTTATGCAGTGGTGCCGGAGAGATAATCTGATCAACGCTCTCTCCCAGACTTTGCTGGAAGAAGGCCATTCCAACGCTGCCGCCATTCTCTCTGAACTTGTTCCAGATGCGCTCACCGTCAATCAGGGCGGATGACTGTTCCCAGAAGAGCGCTTTGCGCAGACGTGTTTCCATGAAGCCGTTGGCAGCAACTCCATGTTTTGAGGGAGGCTGAGCTGTTCTCAGTGTTGCTTGAACGGTGCAGGTGAGAGCGGGAAAGACGGGTTGCAACTTTTGTGCCTTACACCCTGCGATTTCAGAGAGTCCCTGCGCCGAGGCAAAGTCGAATCCCAGTCCGGCAATCTGTATAATGAGCAATTTCATGATTTCAGTTTACAGCCTACAGTTAACAGTGACCAGTATAAAGTTAACAGATAACAGTCTGCAGCTACCAGTGAGCATTTCACTGATGACTGTTATCTGTCACCTGAGTAACAGATCCATCAGGTCAGATCCTTTAAGGTAGCCAAGCGCGCCGGTTTGTGCGGATAGTTCGTCATAGCTTTGTATTGAATCCGGTTCAACTCCGGGTTGCCATACGGCAACCGGAACCGGGGTGCGGGTGTGTTTCCCTGTGGCTAGCGGTACCGGATGATCCGGTAGAACGCAGAATGCAACATTTTCGCCGGCACTCTGCATGACACGTCCGACAATGCGGCTGTCAAAGTCTTCCAGGGCCTGCAACTTGAGTTTCAGGTCCTGTGCATGCGAAACTTCATCCATGGCTTCAACATGAACATAAATGAAATCATAGTTTTCGAGAGCTTTAACTGCGGCATCTGCTTTTCCCTCGTAGTTGGTGTCAATATAACCGGTGGCGCCGGGAACATTAATGACATCGAGTCCCATGCAGCAGCCCAGCCCTTTGATCACATCAACGGCAGAGATTACGGCAGCTTTGAGTCCGTAGCGTTCACTGACGCTGTGCAGGTTGCCGGTTCTTCCTCCACTCCAGGGCCAGATGCCGTTGGCTTGGCGTCCTCTCAGGACCTCCGCGGCTTTGGAGATAAGGTCGCACAGCAGTGCGGCCGTCACTTCAGAGCCGTCACCCTTAGCTTGTGGTAGGCGCTCAGCTACAAGGACTCCATGGTTATCATCCGGTTTATGGTAGCTGATGTCGGCAGAGAACTCATCGCCGGTTAAAATGAGCAGGTTTCGGTAGCTGACCCCAGGGGCAAAGCGTACTTTTTCAGAGCCTAGCTCCCGGTTAAGCAGGGCTATGGTTTCTTCCGCATCTTCCTGTGAAATATGGCCGCCGGAGAAATCACGTAATATGCCTTGATCGTCTACGGATGTGATGTTCATCCTAAAGGCAATTTGATTTGGTTCCAGGACAATGCCCTGACTGGCAGCTTCAAGCGGTCCGCGTCCACAGAGCTCTGTGGCAAGGTCCCCGCCCAGCACCGACATATTGGCCACATCACTTGAGGTGGGGAACCCATCCGGTAGGCTTAGAAATGTTCCGCTACGGCCTTTGGCAGCAATTTTATCCATATTCGGAGTATTCGCCGCCTGTAAAGGGGTGCGGTTGTTGAGTTCAGCAATGGGCTCATCAGCCATGCCGTCACCCAGAAATAAAATTGTTTTGTATGGTTTCATAATGGAGCAATAGTTTTACAAACGGAGGCGGTTGTGTCAACTGTGTTGTGTAGCAGGATTTTGCGCAGATTCGCGTTATTTGTAGTTCATGTAAGCATGTTTTCCAAACTAACGTCCTTTTTCTTTTGCTTATCGAAGCGCGGCTCTGTAAAATACACGGCTGTTATGGCATATAAAGTTTTAGCGAGAAAATGGCGTCCCAACCTCTTTGAAGATGTTGTCGGGCAGGAGCATGTTACCCAAACATTAAAGAATGCGATCATCAACGACCGCGTGGCGCATGCCTATATCTTTGTTGGGCCGCGCGGGATTGGTAAAACCTCCTTGGCGCGTATTTTTGCAAAGGCCTTGAACTGTAAGAAGGGTCCGACAATAACGCCCTGTGGCGAGTGTGATATGTGTCGTGAGATCACCGCTGGAAATGCTTTGGATGTGCTGGAGATTGATGGTGCGTCGAATAACGGAGTTGACCAGGTGCGTGATCTAAGAGATCAGGTACAGTTTGCTCCTACGAGTGGAAAGTATAAGATCATCATCATTGATGAGGTGCATATGCTCTCTACTGCGGCTTTCAACGCCTTGCTCAAGACGTTGGAGGAGCCACCCGCTCATGTGAAGTTTATCTTTGCCACCACCGAAGGCCACAAGCTGCTGCCAACTATTATATCACGTTGTCAGCGCTTTGACCTGCGTCGTATTCAGACTCCTGCAATTGTTAAACGTTTGAGTTATATCTGTTCTCAGGAAAAGATCACTATTACCGAGGATGCCTTGCTGGCGATTGCCCGTGGGGCTGAGGGAGGTATGCGTGATGCGCTTTCCGCTTTGGACCAGCTGATCTCGTTCAAAGGCAATGAGTTGACCGAGGAGGATGTTCTGGCGGTTTTCGGACTCGTTTCGCGTGAGTCGCTGGAGACGCTTTCCTCTGCTGTGCTCAAGGGAGATATGCCGCAGATTCTGAGGATGATTGATCAGTTTGACAGCGTTGGCAAAGATATGACCCGTCTGGTTGTTGAGTTAATGGAGCACTTTCGTAATTTGTTGATTTATCACCATATTGGTGATGAAATGTCGACTATGGATGCCACCTTGGAGCAGATCAGTGTTTACGCAGAACAAAAGAAGTTGGTAGATGCCACCCGGGTTCTGCAGATTACTGATCAATTGGGAGAGATGGAGGGACGCCTGCGTTATGCCCTTTCAGTCCGGACGTTGATAGAGCTTTCGCTGATTCGCTGTGCGCGGATTTCGCAGTCAGTACCGCTCGAGGCCATTCTTAAAAGGTTGAATGCCCTGCGTGCCTCCGGAGCTTTTATGGCCCCTGCAACAGAGCCGGAGGCGGTAGCTGAGCCGACTCCCGCGCCTAAACCGGAAGCGGCGGCGGTGTCTCAGGCTGAGGCTTTCTCTCAATCCACTCCTGTTCCTGAGGTGCAGGAAGAGGCTGAGTCATCAAAGCCTGTTAAGAAAAAGAAGAGTGCAGAGGAGGTTGCGCAGGTAACTCAATCTCTACATGATGACCCCTCTCTGGGTTTAGCTCAGGATATCCTGAAGGGTGCCAAGGTTATTGATGTCGAAGACTAATGCAGTGGCGCTGTAACTAAGCTGGCAGTGAGTGATATGCAATTGCTTTACACTCTCATTTGAGGTTGTGCGATAGTAATCACTGCATTAGGAAACAACGCTTCGCGTTGTAGCGTCGGCGACAGGAGTCAAACGCGCCATCCGCACTACGGGCGTGGTGTGATGGAGCGAAGCAACTTTTTCCTTGGTTATTGGGAGTTCCGTGTTGGATATTGGATATTCGAATCCTAATCATTATCGTAATCATGATTCTAATCGAGGATTTTTGGCTTTGCCTAGTTTTTGTGGGTCAAAGAAAAATCTAAGCTGACGGTGAGTTCAGCGCAATCCGTTGCACCAGTTTCAGGCATATCTGGGCTGACATAGCTGCTGCTTTGGGAAGAAAAGTGTTGAAGTCCATTGCGTTGTCACCTCTATTGGGCACATCACTTAAAGCTCGCAGAATCAGAAAAGGAACGCCGAAGCGTGAACAGACGTGGGCTATGGCCCCGCCTTCCATCTCCACGCATTGAACCTGATCTGCAAAGTTGCTTTTTATGCTCTCAATCTGGCTCTCTTTGTAAATGAAGGAGTCGGCAGATCCTAGCAAACCGCGGTGGCAGGCGGGGGGTGCGTCTATCTCAGCAAGGACAGCATTGAGATGCTTATGCAGATTCGGGCAGCTCTTGAAACGCGGAGGACTCCCCAGAATCTGACCATATTCAAATCCAAGCGGAGTTACATCCACATCGGTATAGACAACCTCATCGGGAACTACAATATCCAAAATGTTTTGGCCCGGCTGCATTCCTCCGGCAGAGCCTGTATTGATTACGCAGCAGGGATCAAAATCAGAGAGCAACAGTGCCAGGGTACAGGCGGCATTGACCTTGCCTACTCCTGATTCGACAATAATGATCTTTTGTTCACCCAGAGCAGTTTCAAACATGCAGGTGTTGTAATGCACATACTCTTTGTATTCGGGAAAAACATGAAGCAGCGCTTTGCGCTCCTGCGGCATAGCGGCAACAATGGCAATTGGTTTCATGATGGTCTCGCTTTTTGTGTGAACTGATGTCTTATAAAAGTGCACAGACATTCCATAGGATGCAGGCCGTTAGGCTTTAGGTGGTTAGACTTTAGGAAAATCACAATTTCATACACTTTCTTTTTAAAGCTCGGTTGATAATTTCAAACAATTGCCAGGCGCTTTTCACCCAACAGCCTATAGCCTATAGCCCAAAGCCTAAAGCCTCTACGTCCCAATGGGACGCTAGTAAAGATTTTTCTGTTTTCAGCATTACAGCGCGTTAAGCGCTTTGCTTTGCTTTGGCACAATACTGTAGCGGATATCTGCGAGTGTGTCATCACCCACTGCTTTCAGAGTGCAGATGTGCTGCCACTGCCAGGTGGTGTGGTCTGAACGCAGTAGCAGATGATTCCATCCCTTTTTCAGGGAGATCTCTCTGTACTGCCGTTTGCGCGTGCCGCGTGTCAGAGAGACTGGTTCAAGGGAGGTTTCATTTATCCAGATGGAGAGCCCGATGGTGGATGAGAATGTGTCATGGCCCAGTTCCAGTTGTGCCTTGCGGTCTTTTTCTGAGTATATCCAGCGTGTGGCATAGGCGGCATCAAAGGTGTTGCAGTAGGTGGTTGCATACCAGGCCAGAGAGTCGGGGTTGTCGAACCCGGAGTAGTTAATCGAGGCGGTATAGCGCTGCCATGGATAGCTTTTGCCCTTTATCATAAGAGGCGCATCGAAACCATCGCCTTTGATCAGCATGGCTTCGCACTCCATGATTTCGTTTTCCGGCTTGAAATCGCTGCCGTGCCAGGCTTTCTGATGTGGGATTCCGGCTGCCACCAGCCATGGTGCGGGAAGTTTGATATTTTCTGTAATCGTTTGGCCGTCAGCAGTGGCGGTCATTGTTAATTCGGTACGTTGTCGTGCGGGAGTGATCTTTAATTTAAAGTGACCTGCAACTTTTTTGCTGTCCGAATTTTGATTGCTTTGACTGCTTTGACTGTGGAAATTACTCTCCGGGTATTGCATATCGAGTGATACATTGACCGCATTTTTTTTGCCTGTTTGCGGGGTGTAAATGTAGTTGATGGTATAGCTGGTGGTGTCGGTGCTGAGTGGCGTTTCCTCAAGTGTAACCGCATAGGCGAGATGATCTTTTTGCGAACAGTCGAAGATTCCTGTTTCAAAGTATTTTTTACGCAGGACCTCTGCTGATTTCATATCGCCCAGTCCCTCCAGCATGGCAACGGAGATTGCGGTATGTCCCAGGGTATTGGGGTGTACAAAATCACGGGTGGGACGGGATCTGGAATCCAGCTCTCTGCCGCGTTTGAGAAGTTTTTCCATCTCCTCTCCGGTTTTTATATAGATAAATCCGTATTTTTTTGTCAGAGCCTGAACGCGCTGGTTAAGTTTTTTACGAATAATATCTTTGGGGGAGTTCAGCTCTTCTGTGAGTAGTGTGATGGAGGCCAGTGCCGTTATAGTCGGGGTGGTACGGTTGCGAATGTGATCAATCAGCTTCATATAGTCAACAGCCCAGCGGTCCATATCCTTTTCGGTTGGTTTGACATAGGGGCAGAGAATGTCGTTCATACCCAGCATAAAGATCAGGATGTCGGCCTTTTTCTCCAGATTGATTTTCACATCAACGTCCTTTATATCGAGAAATCTTTCCTCTGTCAGACTCTGTTTGGCAATGTTCATCCATGTGGCAACACCCTGTCCGCTTCCGCCCAGTGAGACCAGCTCCGGCACGCTGTTGCTTTCAAACGTTTGACTTAGCGCCAGTTTCATCTGATGGTTGAATCCATGTTTGTCATTAATGCTGAGTCCGGTGATGGAGTCGCCTACAAAAACGATTCTTGAGTTAGCTTTGATCTTTGACTCAGCAAAGAGAGTGGATGTAAGTAGCAGGATAGTAATAGCAATAGTTTTCATGTCGCTTAGTTTGCAAAAAGTGCGGTTGAAAGTAAACCCTAAATAATGCGCTCGGCGCGCATTATGTGATTCCGTTGCACGGAATTAAGCAGAGGAAGGGCTCGTTTATTAGCAGGCGTTGCCTGCTGAGCTGCTAGACGAGCAATATCTTAAACCGACAATAAATTGTTTTATGGACAGATTGCTATGGCATCGGTTTTTTGCTAAGCTTTTTTAGTTAACTAAAGTTGCTTTTGGCCGCCTGCCTGTGCGTTGCACGCAGACAAGGCAACCAAATTAAGCTCTTGTGATGAACGGACCTATTTGTTCCCAATGTCCCTTTGTGTGTTAAACGCCGCAGCTTTAGTCAACAACGCTTCGCGTTGCATAGAAGAAGAGTTTGATCACTACCACCGGATAGAGGCTGGCGCGAAGCGGCTATTGCCTTGGATATTGGGAGTTCCGTGTTGGATATTGGATATTCAACCTTTTATACTACAATTGTTTATAAAAACAGCCACCTCAATTTCTTGTTTTTTTTATGACAGGGGTTGATTTTAGAGCAACTAAAGTTAGCACCCGCATGGGATGCTGGTGAAAGGATGGACAGATGAAAAATACAAGACGCGATTTTATTAAGAAGACAGCGGGGACATCTGCGTTGTTTGCCGCAGGAGGGGTGTTGCCTGGATTTTCAGCAGAGAGCTATAACCGGATTGCCGGGGCTAATGCAAAAATACGGGTCTCTGTAGTTGGTGTTCATGCACGTGGTAATGCTTTGGCGAGAAATTTTGCACAGCAGCCGAATTGTGATGTTGTTCATGTTTGCGATGTTGAAAAGAAATCTGCTGATAAGTGTCTGAAAGGGCTGGAGAGTATTCAGTCAATCAAAGCGCAGGGATTTGAAGACTTCCGCAAGTCGCTGGAATCCAAAGATGTTGATGCCGTGGTAATTGCAATGCCTGATCACTGGCATGCACCGGCCGCACTTATGGCTATGCAGGCAGGCAAGCATGTTTATGTTGAGAAGCCATGCAGTCACAACCCTAATGAGGGTGAGATCCTGGTGGCTGCTGCCAAGAAATATAAGAAGTGCGTTCAGATGGGCAGTCAGCGGCGCTCATTTCCCAATATTATTAAAGGCATGCAGGAGATGCGTGAAGGTATTATCGGACGGGTTTATTTTGGCAAGGGATGGTATGGTCGAAATCGTAAATCTATTGGCACGGGTAAGGTGGTTGCACCACCTGACGGGCTGAACTGGGATCTCTGGCAGGGACCCGCACCCCGTAAGGAATTTAAAGATAACATTGTCCATTACGATTGGCATTGGCGCTGGCACTGGGGAACCGGTGAAGCCCTGAATAACGGAACCCACATGGTGGATCTGTTGCGATGGGGACTCGGTGTTGATTATCCGGTACGGGTCAGCTCTAATGGCGGACGCTTTCATTTTAAAGGAGATGACTGGGAGACTCCGGATACCCAGGTTATCAGCTGGGATTTTGCAAATAATACCTCCATGACCTGGGAGGGGCGCAGCTGTAATAAAAAACCGATGGGTGACGCTTCAGGTGTGGGTGTGATGTTCTATGGCGAAAAAGGTACACTGATTACTGGAGATAACAGCTACACGGTTTATGACCTTAACGGGAAAGAGGTTAAGAAGGTTTCCGGTGCAGGTAAAATTAATGCACTGGATTCAAAGAATCCAACTAAGAATCTGGATGTTCTTCATATTCAGAATCTTTTTGATGGCATTACTGATGGGAAAGATCTGACAGCCCAGATTGAGATTGGGCATAAGAGTACTCTGCTTGTTCAGCTGGGTAATATTGCGCAGCGAGTACATCGGTCTCTGGATATTGATCCGAAGAACGGTCATATTCGGAATGACAAGGATGCGCAGAAATTGTGGGGCCGTGATTATGAACCAGGCTGGGAAATGAAACTTTAATAAGGAGAAATCAAGATGGATATTCAGATAGGGGAGACCAAGGAGAAGATGGGGCTTGCTGCCGCTCAGATGACCGGAGAGGCCATTCGGGAGGCAATTACCGCAAAGGGATATGCTAATATCATATTGGCCACAGGTGCCAGCCAGTTCGAGATGTTAAACAGCCTGATTGCTTTTGAGGGAATCGATTGGTCAAAAGTTACCATGTTCCATCTGGATGAATATATTGGAATTGATATATCTCATCCCGCCAGTTTCCGGAAATATCTCAAGGAGAGATTTGTTGACCTTGTCGGTGAATTGAAAGCCTTTCATCTTATTGCTGGCGATACCGGCTCTCCTGAATCCGAGTGTGAGCGGGTGGGTGATTTGATAAAGCAGGCTCCTATTGATGTGGCCTGTGTTGGTATTGGAGAGAATGGTCATCTGGCTTTTAATGATCCTCCTGCTGACTTTGAAACCGATACACCCTATCTCGTTGTTAATCTGGATCAGAAGTGCCGGGAGCAGCAGATGGGTGAGGGCTGGTTTAAAACCATGGACGATGTTCCTGCTCAGGCGATCAGTATGTCGATTAATCAGATTATGAAGAGCAAAAAGATTGTGGTGACTGTTCCGGATCAAAGAAAAGCGGAGGCAGTTGTGAATACTCTCAATAGAGAGATTTCGCCGGAGTATCCGGCCTCTATTTTGAGAGAGCATCCACAGTGTGTATTCTTTCTTGATAAACCTGCAGCATCGATGCTGTCATAATACGGATAGTAGTATGAAACGAGATCTTCCCGGCTTTGTTGATTTGCAGGTGAATGGGTGGAAGGGGGTGGACTTTTCTGCCCCCGGTTTAAGTGACAGCAGTTTCGCGGAGGCTTGTAGAGGAGTCCTGTCTTCCGGGATTGCGGCGTTTCTTCCAACGATCATTACGAGTGATCCTGAGATCTACGCTAGCAGTCTGCCTGTGATCGCCCGTGCGATGAAGAGTGCTGAGTTTGCTGGACGTGTGCTGGGAGTTCATATAGAAGGCCCTTTTATATCGCCTGAAGATGGAGCTCGGGGGGCACACCCTTTAAGTGCAGTCAAGGAACTAGATTCGGATTTTCTGGAACGCCTGATAGAGCTCAGTGATGGCAGTATTAAATTGCTGACTGTGGCGGCTGAGTTGAAGGGGATTGAAGAGTTTATTAAGTATGCGACAGCCAGAGGGATTTGTGTTTCGCTAGGTCATCAGATGGCAGGGAGTGCGGATGTTGTCCGGGCTGCTGTTGCAGGGGCCAAAGCGTTAACACATCTGGGTAATGGCGTTCCTTTAACTGTTAACCGACATGAAAATCCTATCTTGGCCGGACTGGTGGAGGATGATCTTACGGCGATGCTGATAACTGACGGGCATCATCTGCCGGCCTCTCTGATTAAGATTGCATTGCGGGTTAAAGGTATAGAGCGGGTTGTGGTGGTCAGTGATGCCACGGCATTGACCGGTTTGCCGCCTGGAAACTATCAGATGTTTGGATCGGATGTGGTTCTCAGTGAAAAAGGTCGTTTGTATAATCCTGCAACCGGCTATCTGGCCGGTAGCGGTTCCAGCATGCTGCAATGCATGAACCATCTGGCATCACTTAAAATTCTGACCTGGAAAGAGCTGATGCAGATAGGCTACACAAATCCGATTCAGATGATTAATGTGGTGCCCGCTGCGGGCGAGTGTTTAATTCAATATGATGAAGATCTCTGCCGCTTTTCTGTTATCTGATCAGGTGCTGGCAGAGCTTATCTTCTGAATATTTTTCATCTGCAAAAGAGCGTAGCGCAGCAGAGTCGTAACCAGAATTTTTAACCATCCGTCTACGCGCTATGCTTCTACGCCGTGACAAGCGAAAAACACGAAAAGTACGAAAGAATAGAAAACATACAAATAGGAGGGGCATCCCACTTTCTTTGTGTTCCTTGTGCTCTTTTTCGGATGTATTAAATCTGGGCGCATTTCAGTTCATGGATTGTTAAATGCATCCAGCCCCTGAATGGAAATATTGACTGATGGTGATTTCAGGTCAATATACTTTTTGGAGGGAGGCAATTTGTATGAGGTTAGCTTTGCTGCTTTCACATGGCATTTGCCATTTACCGGAGAGCAGGGATTGCCAAGATCGTCCGCCAGACCAAGAGTCCAGGGGTGAGTGCCGGCTTTTGTTAATGTAGGCAGAATCACGGTGCCGGGCAGACTGTCAATGATGGTATTTTCCTGTTGCGGCATCTGGAAGGACCACAGCATGCTTGTTTTTTCAAAGTCGCCGTATAATTTGATTTTCGTTGTCAGGTTGTCGCCCGCTGTTACCGTTCTGGGCAGTTTACCTTTTAGATACCGTCCGAGAGTCAGCACCCTCCTGATGCCAGGGAAGTGTGATTTGTGCGAAAGCCGGGAGTGCGGCAAGCAACAGGGCTATGAGTGTTTTAGTTTTCATAAGATGTTAAAGTTAACGAGATTTTTGCTAGTAGAATCGGCTTTTTTTACGCTTTGACCAAATAGCAAAGAGTGTGATAAAATTATTCCTGCTCGGAAAGATGATAAATTCTTTGTGGACGAGCTTAGAAAAATTTATAAAGGGTTCTGATGCTGAGGGGATTCCAAATAGTATTATTGCCGGTTGTATTTATCGCTCTGCTGGCGAGTGCGCAAAGAGATGAAGAGTTGCTTTTTTCTTCAAACCGTGCTCCTGTGCCTGAGACTAAAATCGATAAACTGGTTTTCGTAAAGCTCAAGAAGGCTGGTGTTCAACCGAAATTCTGCACGGATCAGGTTTTTCTGCGCAGGGCATATCTGGATATTACCGGAACGGTTCCTGCTGCTGCCGAGGCACGTAGCTTTGCTGCGGATAAATCTTTCGGTAAACGGATTAAACTGATTGATAAACTTCTGGCAAGCGATGCCTATGCAGATTACTGGGCCATGAAGTGGTGTGATGTGTTGCGGGTTAAAGCGGAATTTCCCATTAATTTGTGGCCTAATGCAGCTCAGGCCTATCATCATTGGGTGCGCAGTTCGATTCGTGATAACAAGAGTTATGATAAGTTTGTGCGTGAGATGCTTATCTCCAACGGAAGTAACTTCAGAGTGGGCCCTGTGAATTTTTATCGGGCCATGCAAACACGGACTCCCGAGGGCATTGCTAATACTGTTGCATTGACTTTTATGGGATCACGCACTGATCACTGGGCCCCGCAGCAACTCAAGGATATGTCGCTTTTCTTTGCGGAGGTCAGCTATAAACCGACCCGCGAATGGAAGGAGCAGGTGGTTTACTGGGACCCCAATAAGGCTTTTAACTCTATTACAAATCCTGCACTGCAGATGGCTCAATATAAAAAGAGAGAAAAAGCGATATTTCCTGATGGAAAAAGTGTGAGGCTGTCGCATGGGAAGGACCCGCGGGAAGTTTTTGCTGACTGGCTGATCGCTGAGAAAAACCCCTGGTTCACTACTATTTATGTCAACCGGGCCTGGGCCTGGTTGATGGGGCGCGGCATTATTCATGAGGTGGATGATATCCGGCGTGGTAATAAACCGTCGAACATGAAACTTTTGAAATACCTGAGAGCTGAATTTGTTAAGAGCGGCTATGATATGAAACATATGCTGCGTATGATTCTGGTTTCTCAGACTTATCATCTTTCATCAGTGTATGATGGCGCAAAAGAGAAGGAGCTGGCACCGCTCTTCGCCTTTTATCAGCCCAGACGGCTGGGGGCGGAGGTTCTGATTGATGCCATCAATAAAGTGACCGGTTCAACAGAGCTGTATACCAGTGCAATTCCTGAGCCTTTCACCTTTGTTCCCGCTAACAAACCGGCGGTTGCTCTTCCGGATGGCTCTATCAGCAGCTCTTTTCTGGAAATTTTTGGAAAACCGGCACGTGCCACAGGAATGGAGAATGAGCGCATTAATCGGATCAGCGATACCCAGAAACGCCATCTGCTGAACTCCACGCATGTCAGGAATAAAATTGAAAAAGGTTCAATCTTAAGTAAAATTTATGGGAGCAAGATGAAACGGCCGCAGATTATTGATGAGCTGTATTTAACAATTCTTGCCCGCTATCCCAACAGTGATGAGATTTCATGGATCAACAGCTATGTGACTTTAAGTAAGTTGAGTCAGAGAGATGCGGGAATTGATGTTGCCTGGGCGTTGATCAACAGCGATGAGTTTTTGTTCAGGCATTAGAAGTGTGAAGAGTGTAGCTTTAAAACATATGGCCCATACGGCCCATCGCGTTGGAGACAAAGATTTTTGGAGGAAAAAAATATGAAAAGAAGAAGATATAATAAATATGGAATTACACGCAGGGAGATGCTCTCAAGTAGTGCTCTTGCTGCAGCCGGGGTAATGTTCGGAGGTTCTCCTTTGAGTGCAAAAGCGCAGGCGGTTAAAAAAGCGGGAAAGGCGAAGTCGGTTATCCAGGTCTTTTTGTGGGGGGGGATGTCGCATACCGATACATGGGACCCCAAGCCAAATGCGGGCTATGATTATACCGGCCAGTTCAATAAGGTCATACCAACCAATGTCGATGGAATTAAACTCAGCACCCTTTTTCCTAAATTGGCGCAGCAGGCCGATAAATATTCACTCATCCGTAGTATGACTCATGGCATTAATGGCCATGAAACAGCTGCCTATCTGATGCAGACCGGTCATACCCCCGGTGAACGTCTGGCCTATCCCTGTGTAGGTGCTGTCTTTTCGCTGATGAAGGGTTATAAAGCCGGTTATAAGGGATTGATTCCCCCATACGTTGTTTTAACCAAGCCACAGGGCCGTTTCTCTGAGTCGGGTTTTCTGGGCTCAAAATATAAACCTTTTGCAACAGGTGGTGATCCCAATGCACAGCGTTTTGAGGTGGAGGGGGTTGTGGCACGCGGTATATCCGATATGCGTCAGAAGGGGCGTCGTTCTCTCCTGCGGAATCTGAATTCGTATTCGAAGTCGATGCCGGATAACTCGGTTATCCAGAATTCCATAACGGCAGAGGATAGTGCCTATGATCTGATTTTGGGAGAGGGTAAGGATGTTTTTGATCTCTCCCTTGAAACAAAGGAGTTGCGTAAGGAGTATGGTTTGCATACCTTTGGACAGGACTGTCTGGTGGCCCGACGCCTGGTTGAGGTCGGTGTTCCTTATGTTACTATCAACTATCCCGGTGGATGGGATACGCATTCAAATCATTTTTCAACAATGACGAGACAGTGTCCGCAACTTGATCAGGGGCTGGCCCGTTTGCTCCAGGATCTTGATGAACGCGGTCTGCTCGAGAGTACCGTGGTCTGGTGTTGCGGAGAGTTTGGCCGTTCTCCCAAGGTGGACTGGCAACCGCCCTGGAATGGAGGCCGCAACCACTATGGCAAGTGTAACTCGGTTTTGATTGCCGGTGGTGGTTTTAAAGGCGGTACGATTGTAGGTAAGTCAACGGAGAGAGGCGAAGAACCAGCCGAGCGACCGGTTTATCCGGTTGACCTGCTAGGCAGTATTTATACAATTGCCGGAATTGACATGTATGCAAAACTGCCTCACCCGATGGGATTGGAAGCCCAGATTCTGCCAAAGGGTGATAAGATCAAATCAGCTGGATTACTGGAAGAGATTATGTAGTATGGAAGAAGTTCTAAAGTTCTAAAGTGCTAAAATGCGCGGGTTATAAAGTTGTGTTCATGGACATTGAGCCAGCTTTATGAACCATAAAACTGTAGGGCACGGTCTATGATCGTGTTGCAAGAGGGATTCTTAACAAATGAAACGAATTATAACATTATCTTTGGCTCTGTGGTTGGCTGTTGTCGCGCTAGCAAGAAATGATCCGTACATTGGGTTTGTTTACCCCGCCGGGGGGCAGAGAGGTAAGACCTTTCAGGTGACTCTTGGCGGACAGTTTATTCATGGGACCTTCAAGGTTCTGATCTCCGGTGATGGGGTTACAGCAAAGGTTATTGAATATAATAAGAAAATCGGTCCTCAGACGAATCGTCTCTTACAGGAACAGCGTGCGGAGTTGAATTATATCGAGGAAGAGAAGCGTACCCCTGATCAGATTTTGATGCTGACTCGCCTGAATAAGATTATCGGTGAGTATGTTCAACAGCCGGCCTGTAGCTCAATTGCAAATATATTGATTGCGGAGGTGACGGTTGCTCCCAATGCAGTACCGGGAGAGCGTGAGATACGTCTGCTGGGTGCCTCCGGATTAACCAACCCAATGCCATTTTTTGTGGGACAGCTACCGGAGGTTACACCGACACCTCTGCCCACCAGTGCTAAACCGATTCTGGGCAAGGAGGCCTTGAGCCTGCGTAAGAAGAAACGGCCGAAGAAAACGGATTCAAAGTCCAAAGGCAAAAAAAACAGCAGCATGATGTCCAATGCCATGATGGATGAGGATACGATGATGTCCGGTATGGCGATGGGTGAGTCCGGGGCGCTCAGTGATGTTGATGATGCGGTGCTACGGTTAAAACAGCCTTGTGTTATTAATGGCCAGATTGGCTCAGGTACGGTAGACCGCTATCTGCTGCCCTGCCGCGCTGGACAGGATCTGGTGATTGATGTTAAAGCGCGTGTATTGGTTCCCTATCTGGCCGATGCTGTTCCCGGTTGGTTTCAGCCAGTGATCAAGCTGTGTGATCGTAGCGGTAAAGCGGTGGCTTATAATGATGACTATTTTTTTAAACCGGATCCGGTCCTGATATATAAAATAAAGAAAGATGGCGACTATCTGCTCTCAATCTATGATTCTATCTACCGTGGTCGGGAAGACTTTGTTTACCGTATGACAATTGGCTCTCTGCCCTTTGTGACCAGCCACTTTCCGATGGGCGGGCAGATTGGGCAACCGGTTGTTGTTGACATAAAAGGGGTGAACCTGGTTCAGGAGCAGGTTGTTCCAAAGACCGACGTGACGCAGGCGCAGCTGTGTATGCTCACAGGTTTTGGGCGTGACAAGGTGATCTCTAATGTTTTTCCATTCTCTTTGGATGCAATCCCGGACGGTAATGAAAAGGAGCCTAATAACTCCACAGGTAAAGCTTATATGGTGGATCTTCCATTTATTATAAATGGTTGTATTAACATGCCGGAAGACAAGGACTTCTATCAATTTAAAGGCAAGAAAGGCGAGAAGGTTGTGGCTGAGGTAATGGCTCGCCGACTGAATTCGCCACTCGATTCTTCGCTTATGATTATTTCTCCCTCCGGCAACTGCATCGGTTTTAACGATGATTTAATGGATATAGGCTCCGGGTTGAATACACATCATGCAGATTCATATGTTAATGTCACTCTCCCTGAGGATGGAACATACACCTGCATCATTACAGATACGCAGCATAAAGGCGGCAATGCCTATGCCTACCGTCTCCGTTTGAGTGCCCCGCAACCTGATTTTGATATTCGTTTGGTTCCTTCCCATGTTTATATGACTTCTGGTGGTACGGATACTCTCAAAGCCCATCTGATTCGTCGTGACGGTTTCAGGGGGCCGGTCAAGTTGAACCTCAAAGGACCTGAGGGCTTTGTGTTGCAAGCCAAACCCTTTGGAGATACACAGACTGTGATGCAGGTTAAAATCAAAACAACGTTAAAAGGCTTAGATGAGCCGGTTAAACTGGTTATTGAGGGCGAAGCAACGGTTAACGGTAAAACTATCAAGCGGGAAGCCGTGGCCGCTGAAGATCGAATGCAGGCTTTTTTGTGGCGCCATCTGGTGCCTGCTCAGGAGTTGACCGCCTACATTAAGAGGAAAGCTGCGGCAGCAAAGAAAGCTAAGAAAAAAGCGCCCGGTAAGTCGGTTAAGAAAGTTGTTAAGAATAAGAAGAAGAAAAAATAACTATGAAAAATCTAAACATACACCTTTTTATCGCAATTTGTTTTGCAGGGGCGCTCTCTTTGAATGCGGCAGAGAAACGGGAGCTGCCGGAGGGACTCATCTCTTACTACACGTTTGATACCACTCTTGAAGGTGGATGGACTCCATGTAAGGTTGATACCAATAATAACGCGAAGGTCTCCCGCACACGTTGGACCCAGGGCTGGAATAAAGCAGCCTACTCTCTTAATGGCACCAGTGCCCGAATTACGATTGCAGATGGAGAACATCTTAAAACGACTCGCTTTTCCCTGTCGCTTCATTTTAAAGGTTACAAAATTAAAGAGGATAACCGCATACTTCTGGATAAAGGCGGTCATTCGGGGTATATGCTCAGTATGCTGGGAACCGAGGATGAACATGGCCGCAATAAGGGGCGAATGTGCTTTAAAGTACAGGGTAAGCGCTGTTTAAGCGATAAGCCACTCCATGATAATGCCTGGTATAATATTATTATCTCTGTCGACGAAAAATATGCCAAGATGTATATTGATGGTGAATTACAGAAAAGTCCTGCAGTTGTGAAAAAGGCATTTACTCCGGTTGATGCCGATCTTGTTGTCGGTGCACGCAAAGATAAGTCCTTCCAGAAGAAAAAGGGGAAAAAGAGAGTTGCTTTTGCTGGCTCGGTGGATGAACTGATGATTTTTAACCATGCACTCTCGACGGAAGAGGTGGATGACACCTTTTACTGCTCCATTCCGCACTATAATAAAAGACAGGTGCAGGGCCGCATGCGTGAGATCGATGAACTTCTGGGACGTAAGCTGATCACAAAAGATTTTCATGAACGCAAGATGAAAGAGCTGAACATGGACTAAAGCGCCCTTAGATCGCTGCGGCAACTATTTTGTTGTTCTCATCCAGCCGCACAACTTTGGGATAGTGGTTGGCAGCCTCTTCTTCGCTGAGGTTGCACCAGACCATGATGATCAGGCGATCGCCAATTGTTCCTTTGTAGGCCGCCGCGCCGTTAAGGCAGCAAATTCCGCTACCGCGTTGACCCACTATTGCATAGGTCTCAAGACGTTCGCCGTTATCCAGATTGGCAACCAGGATCTTTTCATAGTTCAGAATTCCGACGGCATCCATCAGATCTTCATCCAGAGTGAGACTGCCTTCATACTCTTTTTCGGCTTGTGTTACTTTGATATGATGTAATTTAGCTTTTAATAATTTGCAAAACATTCTTATAACCCTTTAAATTAGAGTATCAGAATATTATTAACCGGCCAATTTTGCAAGCCTGCATTTTTGGACGCATTTCATTGGGTGTAATTCAATTCCGTTGATCCTCTCTAATGAACGCAGTTCTTTAGTTTAAGCCCGAAGGGCTGATATTATTGTAGATCAAATGTTTTAAGAGTACATGAACCCCGAAGGTGGTGACATTACAGCCTTGATTTACCAATACATTGTACGGTAATATTAGGTTGACCGTTTAAAAGATCATATTTAGGTCAGGGAGTTATTATGAAGTTAAGCGAATCCATAAAGCCTATCAGCTATTTAAAGGCTCATGCATCAGAACTTGTCAGGGACGTTCATGCAAACCGAAAGACTTTGGTTATTACTCAAAATGGAGAGGCTAAAGTTGTTGTGCAGGACCTGCGTAGTTACGAAGAGGGGCAGGAGAGTATGAATCTGTTGAAAATCCTGGCTCAAAGCACAGCAAGTAAGAGCAAAGGTAATTATAAGAATGTCACGGATTCTTTTAAAAGCCTAAGATCCAGAATTGATGAGGCAACATGACATATTCTGTATTACTTCTGCAGGATGCTGAAGATGATATATTTGATATCTACCAGTATATTAAATCAAGCGACTCTTTGGAGGCGGCAGAGCATGTGTTTTGTATGCTTGAGAAACTGTGCTTAAGTCTTGAGAATCTGCCAGCTCGCGGGCATGTTCCGATTGAGCTGGCGAGCATAAATGTTACTATGTTTTTGGAAGTTCTCCATAAGCCATATCGTGTCATTTATGAGATAGACAAGAATAATGTTTTTGTCCACTGTGTTTTAGATGGCAGACGTGAGTTGCAACAGATTCTTGAACGACGGTTGCTGCGTTGATAGAAGTCGACAGGTGTCGATAAAAGGAAAGAGGAAAAGCATGAAGAAAACGTTAACAATCTTATCAAAATCTTCTCTTTTTAGTTCAGAATCTGTTTAATCACAGGGCAGTGCAGACATCCTTGAATATCATGACACCCGCTGTTCGCAGCACCGGCGCACATACGTCCCGAAACCAGCCAGCAGAGGCTCCCGTCTGTGCGACGGCAGGGGCATTGGGCCTGTCGTTCCGGGGGGCAGCTTGTGATCTCCCAACAAGGTTTTCTTTCAACCTCTGAGGGGTGATGGGCAGCTGTCAGGACCAGAAGTTGGACCATGATGTTAGTGGGTACCTCCCGCCAGCCCTGTTCATAGCTTTGAATAGCTCGCAGGGATACACCCAGTGCATGTGCAACTCCCGTTTGAGTCATGCCGATTTTTTTCCGGATACGCTTCACGACCTCTGAGTCCATTGAACACTTGTATTTATCTTTGGGATCTTCTTTCATCATGGCGTCCTTTAATTCGTATCAAATATATCACATAGTGATATCAATCGTCAAATCCTCAATTGCAAAATAAAAAATAGGTATTTATAAATTTCGGGGATTGCGTACTTGACTAATGTATCACGTGGTGATACTGTGTGGCTCGTGTAAGAGAACGGAGCCGAAAATGAAAGAATCGCATACCAGAACTCTGGTTAAAGCCATTAGCTGGAGAGTTACTGCCAGTATAACTACGACGTTAATTACCTATTTTGTGACAGGTTCCATTAAATCCGCTTTTTCGATAGGCGCTTTTGATTTGGTTATTAAATTTGTGCTCTACTATTTGCATGAAAGACTCTGGATAAAGATACCGTTGGGACAGCATAATTATATACCGGAATATGAAATCTGATTTTATTACAGCCCATTGGAAAGGACGAAATAATCGTAAAAAAAATAATAGCTGAAGTTTATGCCTCTTCCGCTAAATCTGTGGGTAAAACCGCGCCTAGTCCCAGTCTGTCGTTTCAATTTGCGGTGCATCAAAAGCATAACACCAAGAGATGTCTTATCTTTGATGATGGTTTA
>JAQIBS010000238.1 GCA_027858965.1 Kiritimatiellia bacterium | reverse complement strand
CAAACCCCAATAAAAGCAAGGTCTGCACATCATTGTGCATTCCACTTTTGCTCGCCCCAAACCTTCCACTTTTGCTCGCCCGGCAACAGAGCTGTGAAATAACAACAGTTCTTATACTGCGCACCTGACAAAGTTTTGCTATAGTGAATCAATACTGAATTAGTTTTAATAACGTTGATCTGAGAAAAGAATACGCTATGAACAGAAACGCAATACGCAAACCATCCCTATTTATTCATACTCTAGCAACCGTGCTGCTCACAGCCATCTTTGCCTTGCAACTCAACGCGGCAGAGATTCTCATGCACTGTCCCTTTGACGGCAGCCTGGATGCCACCCATGCATCAGGCGAAAAATCAGGCCTGGCCCGTTCAGAAAAATATGTAACCGGCCAAAAGGGACAGGCTGTTCACATTGGCAAGGAAAGTGAAGAAGTTGTATATTTAAACTCAGGAAATCTCGACAAAGCCCGTGGTAGCATTGAGATCTGGGTACGTCCTGACTGGAAACCCGGCGCTAAGACTCAGCATGCCCTGTTCTGGGGATCAGGTCCACGTGATATCGGATCTAACTGCATATGGCTCTGGGGATATGGAACTTCCATACGATTTGATGTACGCGATCCTAAAGACAGCTATGTCACAGCCAACATCAACGGCTGGCAACCAGGCGAATGGCACCATATCGTGGCAACATGGAATTGCAAAAAAGGGCTGGCACTTTATATCGACGGCACTCTGGCTCGACAGCGAGAAGCCACCTGGACGCCCCGTATTCACGGCAGCTTCCATATTGGAAACCGCCCTAACAGCAAAATGCCGGCACAGGCCGCCTTCGATGAACTTTTTATCTATACAGAGCCTCTCACTGCAGACGAGGTAAAACTTGCCTATGCAGGCAAACTAACTCGCACCCCCGTCGCAAAACAAATAACAACAACAAAAGCCCTGGCTCCGAGACCACCAAAACTGATCTTCCATCTACCTCTGGATGGCAATGCCAACGCTGTTGTCGCAGGTGGCAGCGCTCTACCGAAGCAGGAGAAGAAAATTACCTATGAGCCAGGTCTGTTCGGCCAGGCCGCACGTTTTACACGAGGCTCTCAACTACGCTTTGTAGAGAAAGGCAATCTCAATAAAAAGCGGGGCACCATCTCCCTCTGGTTCCGTCCAAAATTCTCCGGGCAGGAAACCCACAACGAAAAAGGCAACGAGATCTGGCGTACCCTGTTCCGCGAAGGTCCCCCTCCCCCTAAACGAGTTGGGTCAAATGAAAGCTGGCTATGGTTCCACGGATCACGTCTGCGCTTTGATGTGGCCGACTATATGGACAATCATCTCCGAACCAGCGTCTCCCAATGGAAAAAGGATGAATGGCACCACATAGTCTGCACATGGGACAGCCAATGCGGTCACGCCCTTTATCTTGATGGTAAGCTCAGCGCTGGTGGATCTGACAGCAAAAAACTCTTCCTGACAACGCAATGGGAGACTAAACTTTTCGACTGGTTTCAGATCGGCGGTGACAGCTCAGGTCATCCAACAGACGGATTAATTGAGGATTTGCGAATTTTTGATGGGCCTCTTACAAAGGAACAGATTCAGATTGAATTCGGCAACATCTATCCTGTTTCTCCCACAGCAAACCAAATGTACTTTGCTGTAAACCAGAGAAGCAAACTCCGGTGGCAACTGAACTGCAAAGTTCCAGAACCGACACAAGGCACCCTGCAATGGTGGGTTGAAGACAGCACCGGCAAACATGTCATGAAGACCCGCAAAGAGTTTCTTAAAATCAGTAAAGGCGCATCTGAACAGAGTTACGAGTGCCCATTCACACCCACCAGGGCCGGGTACTACACGCTAACCTGCCGATGGGAACCATCAGGCAGCGGCGTCCCCTACACGCGTTCACTTGACATCTGGGGTATCGACATCAGTCGCACCCCATCCGGCGCAGAGAAGATGGATCTTGAGCAGGTTACAGAGATAGACTGCTCCAAACCCCTGACACCCCAGCAACTGGTCGAATCAGCTCCAACCAGGATTGTCAAAGCCCCTTGCGGCACCTATCTTGAAGCAGGCACAGAACGCAAAGACCGCTTTGCCCTGCGAATTCCCCTGCCTCAAGTCAACTGTCCCTACATAGTTGAATGGGAGTATCCTGATGACAAACCGCGCACCATGGAGATGATCTCTCAGACAGTTGATGCGGCCGATAGTGAATACGAGTTGCAGACAGGTGTTTTCACCGGTGACGAATATCCATTATCAAATCAGATGCAGACCCATCGCTGCCTTTACTGGCCCCGCAATCCTGATAGCGCCCTGGTCTTTATGACGGCCGAAAAAGATCACCCTGCAGCCGTTTCAAAACTCCGTGTCTATCGCATACGTAACGGCATAACACGTGCGGCCGCTCCGCAAAAGCCGGCAGAATCTCAGGAGGGACAACGCCATATAGGCATCTACTATGAAGACCCGGCTCTCTGTTATGACTTCGGCAATCTGAACAGCATGCCCGGCTTTGAAACCCTGGCTGACCGATTGATCACCTATATGCACTATTCAGGGCAGGATCTCTTCATGTACCCGAGTGTCTGGTATCACGGTCCCATGTATCCCTCAAAAAGCCAGGAATCAACAATGGCCCGTCCCCATCCGAAAAACTTTATTGGATATCTGCTGCTGCGATTCGAAGCGGAGAACATCGGCTACATTCCAACCATCAACCTGCATTCACTCCCATCTCTCGCTCATTTTAAATGGCAGAGCGATATGCTCTTCACAGGCGAAGCAGCCAAAAGCGCCCTCTCTGTCGGCTGGAATGGCGGTCCAAACCTGGCAGGCTGGCACGGCACACGGCCGAACTACAACATCCAGCATCCTGAAGTCCGCGGCGCTGTATTGACAATGGTTGACGAGATGCTGGAGCTCTACGGCGACTCACCTGCCTTCAAAGGAATCTGCTTCCATCTCACCAAACACTGCATACTCTGGCACGGAAATCTTGACGGAGGCTATAACGATTACAGCATAGAAGCCTTCCAGAAAGAGACCGGGCTTGCCATTCCAGTTACAAATGATGATCCCATGCGTGTCTCTAAACGATTCCGCTGGATTATGGCCAACGCACGAGAAGATTGGATTGACTGGCGCTGCCGTTCCTTACGCTCCTTTTATGGAGAGGTTGCCGAACATCTGGCCGCAAAACGTCCCGACCTGCGCCTCGTGCTGACCATGTACCGCCCCGTGTTCCGCGACATAGTTCCAACCCCGGGAAAGGTACCGGCCAATGACTTTGTCAGGGATATCAATCGGGAAGGCGGACTCGACCCAGCGCTATTCAAAGATCTTCCGAATGTTGTCCTGGACCGCACCATCTATCCGGCAGATTACCGCTGGTACCGTGCACACAAGAATCCGGCAGACGACCCCATCGCTATTCGCAATCTACTGACCTCCCCCCAGGGATATCAAAGCGCAAGTGCTGGTGGCAATACATGGATCAATATGCACGACCGCTACTGGGAGGATGCCGTAGGACGCACAGAACCGAAATGGAAATCGTACTGGGGACGCGAACATGGCTGGCGTGTATCAACACTCAATCCAACCGACCGTTATGCCATGGAGTCATATCTGATTCCTCTGGCCAATGCCGATATCATGACATTCACCAAAGGCGGATTTCTGATCGGAACTCACGGAATGGAGAACCATTTAGCCGCATTCTCGCGGGCATTCCGCTCTTTGCCAGCCAAGCCCTTCAAGGATCTTGAAGGAGTAGAGGCTCTGCTTACAATCCGCTTCCTGAAAGAGGGCAAAAACTTCTACGTCTATGCAGTCAATCCCTCCCAACAGGCGGCTGTACTTAATCTGACTCTGAAGGGCAACATCGACAAGATCACAGATCTTACAACCGGGATGCCAATCAAGATCACGAAAAAACTCAATACCCCAATGCCGCCAATGTCATTTAACGCCTACCGGATTGAGGGCACTAAGATTTCTGTTGAACGTTGAATGTAGAATGTAGGACGTTCGAGGGCGACACAGGTGTCGCCCCTACGCCCGACCATTGGCCTCTTCCATGGCGGCTTCAATTTCCATCTGCTTTTTATCTTCATCCCAGCCAAGAACATTTCCGATAATGGTAGCAATTTCTGTCAGAGCGGCTTCATTCGACTGTCCCAGCAGAGTAATCAGTGTACGTCGACGCACCAGATCGGAAAGGTGCAATACCTGCTCTGTTTCAGCGATCATGCGAATTTCACCAACAGTGTACTCCGGCAGTGATTTAAGCGGATCCCTCCACTCCTGTTCCAGGCTGGCGGCCAGTTCCTCTGCTTTTGTGCCGTAGCGTTCAAGCAGGTTATTAACACTCTCCTCATCAAGGCCGTTGTTACGGGAGACCCGTTCAATCCATTTACTCCTCTCATCTGCACCATGCGGGAAACTTTCAGCTCCATAATAATCTTTTTTCCGGGTAGATTGCTTGCGGTCCCGGTCAAGTTCTTTGAGAAGCTTGTCTGTCACCTGCTCAGCAAATGCCCTGAAGGTTGTCAACTTGCCTCCGACCATACTGTAAACAGGAAAGCTGCGTTGGTCATCCGGTTTAGAAGTCCGCAAATGGTGTGAACGAGGCACACGACCGGTGTAGTCCAATCCTGAGAAGGGAAGAGGACGCACACCGCAGAACGTATGTACGATATCATCTTTCGAAAGATTCAAATGAAGAAAAACTCCTTTAAGAGTTGTCATCATATAATCAATCTCCGAATCATCGCAGACAGCATCATCCGGGTTTTCAACGCGGATATCTGTCGAGCCCATTATCACCTTATCCATAAACCGGAAGGTGATACAGATACGTCCATCATCATGCTCATAATAGACCATGCGGTCACCGAGAGCATCATAGAGACCCTGATTGTCGATCACCAGATGTGACCCTTTGGTGCCCCCCATGAACTGCGAGTTAATGCCCAGTCTGCGGTTGGCATAATCCACCCAGGCTCCAGTGGCGTTAACTACAATCCGCGGTTTCACATCCACAGCATCACCGCTGATCTTGTCACGTAGGCGCACATGCTCTGTATCGACTCTCTCCGCTGTCACATAATTCAAAGCAGCGCACTCAGAATTTTCCTGACACCCCTCACGAACCATATTCACGCATAAGCGCTCCGGCTGACTGATCCATGCATCCCAATAAGTTGCCGAACAGACCATCTCATCTTTGAGTCCGGGAACCTCCGCACTGGTTTTGGCCTTTGACATAAAAAAGTGCCTCGGTGTCTGACGGCTCCTTCCTGTAATCACATCATAGAAAGTCAACCCCATCTTAACAATCAAAGCCCCGCGACCACCAGGAGTGACCGGAAGACCGAAAAATACCATTGGCGATTTAATCATCCCTTTAAACCATGAAGTTACAGGAATAGTCGTGCGCAGCGGCATCACATAATGAGGTGCATGCTGCAACAGCAGGTTGCGTTCATGCACAGCCTCACTCACCAGTTTAAACTCCGCATTCTCCAGATAGCGAAGACCTCCATGGATCATTCGCGAAGATTTTGAACTGGCGCCGGCAGCATAATCATCTTTCTCAATCAGAATACAGCGCCCTCCCTGCAGGGCAAGATCCCGTAGCAAACCCGTACCGTTAACGCCGGCCCCCAATATCAATACGTCGCACTCAGGATTAGCTTTAATCCCATTCCAGACAGCTTCTCTCTTTTTCATACAAACAAATGTACACGAAATAACCAAAAATCTCCATAGTCAAAACAAGATGATTATTTCCATGCAAATTATTCTCGAATCTTATTTAAAAACAGCCGTAATATATACGCATGGATAAACTCAGCTTTGGCAATCGGGTATCCTGTAAATGAATAAGGATTATAATTATGAAAAAAATATTACACTGCTGGTATTTATATTACAAATAACCCTGATCTTCGCACAGGATGTATTTCTTAATGGAGAGTCATGGCAAATGGAATTGATGGAGTCTGGAATGATATGAATGAACCCGCAGTTTTCGGTGGTGGGCCACAGTGTACCGCTCCTGATGATGCCCATCATGCCGGTGGTCTTTAGGTGTACACCGGAACTCTTCCACCAGGTAATCATGTCCTGTATCACAATGTAGACACATGAAAAGAGCTTTTGTCAGTTTCGGATCGTTAACACAACGCGAACTGCCCCTGCATCGCAACATCGGCATGGAGGTTTTCTATGTCTCAGAAGGACGGCTGAAGTGGAGAGTGGACGACAAAGTAGAGGAGGTGCCCCCCGGCTCGGTATTCTTCACCTTGCCCTGGCAGGTGCATGGTAGTGCGTATGTACATGAACCGGGCAACCTAGTTCACTTTGTTCAGTTCCGTCTGGACAAGATTTACCGCCAACCGATTGACAAATTCAAGTTTCACCCCTGGTTTGGCATATCAAACGAAACGGCCCTCATATTAAGCACCACTCTCAGTAGTGCCACGCAACACACATGGCATGCATCCGAACAGCTACGATGGGCAATTCATACCTTGGTGGAGAAACTGGAGGCAGATGCCGAAGAGCTCTTTATCCGCGGACTCTTCCGCTGCATGTTGAGCGAACTGCATGAGACTGTCAGCGGCAACCGCAATATCCCCCCGTTGCTTAACTCCACTGAAAGACGCGTCCAGAAGTTCCTCGACCGAATGAAGGCAGAGGTTGAACAACCCTGGACTCTCTCGGAGATGGCGGGAAACTGCAAGCTTGCACGTAGTCATTTTGCCTCCATTGTAAAAAAACTGACTGGTGACAGTCCGCTTGCCTACCTGCGGCGCTTAAGGGTATTACATGCGGAAAAGCTACTGCGCGACACAGATCTCTCTGTCACAGAGATTGGCCACGCCTGTGGCTTTGCTACCAGCCAGCACTATGCCCGCGTTTTCAAGCACTACACAAACTGCACAGCCACTCTCTTCCGTCGCCGCTGCCACGAAGATCACAAACGAGAAATACAGGAATTTACAGAAGAGGATGAAAGGCAGAGGTTCGCAGAGGTTCGCAAACAGAAGTGGGTATGATCAGGAGTCAGACATCAGGCAACAGGAGTCAATGATTAATTCGCCAACGCCTCTGTCATTCCACCCGATACTCCGCACTCTCTTCACGCAGTAGTGTCGTGCAGTAGGAGTTGAGGCTTTTGCCTTTACGAAGGGCATTGACCGCCAGTGTTTTGTGCAAATCTTTACCAACTCTTAAAACAAACTTTCCCGAGTAATCTTTTCCCGCTGTTGCCACAGGCAGCGGCTTGCCATCCCTCTGATAAATTTCAATCCACTCCTCAACCGCAGAGCAAAGCTCCTTATAAACCTTTGCCTCATTGTCTCCATGAATGCCACCACTCATTAAACCAGGGCAGGTTCCGACATAGCATTGATCCTCATCCGACCACTCAACTATCTTAAGATATTTATCGCTTATTTTCATCACCTCACCTCTCTAACGACCTTAGTCACGGCCCGTTCCTGATATTTTTTAGCATCACTACCCGAATTTCCACTAATAGTTATTTGACCACCGCCACGATGAGAGAAGTTACGATGACTCCCCTTTCCTCCTCGATCAACAAAACCAGCTTTCGTCAACTCCTGTATCAGCTCTCTAATCTTCTTGGGCATGTCTTAATAGTACTACTCCAGTATCATAATTGTCAAGCAGGCATATGCTATACTTTAGTAGCTATTCTCTCAACTCCTGTCACAAAAAACAACAAACTTAAGAGGTCAATTATATAAGTTCTTGAGAGAAAGCAACTAAAGCATGATTCGGAACAGCCGTAAACTAGCGACCTTTTGGGACAAACATAAATGATTTTAACTATGAAAAACGTAGCGTAACATAGTCGCCTGCCTGTGCGTTGCACGCAGACAAGGCAACTATTTTTTTGACATGATTGCCGCTCTCCCGCGATGCGGGATCACTGCCACCACAAGGGTGGCCTTACTGCGCTGCGCTTCGTTTTCCAAGATTAACATGATGTCATTGCTACGCTAATAATTATCCACAAAAAAAACTTAGGACAAAATTTGGCGAGTTGAGGCTATGTGGAAATCAAACTTGATTTGATCGATAAAATGTGTTTTCATAAATTATATCTTAGTGATTTTTAATGCGCAAAAAATCCACCCGCTATTATTTGAATATCTGAGAGGAATTTGAGATGAGATTAAGTTTGTTTATTGCGTTAATGATGTCTTTTGTCATGCTGACAAAAGCGGCAGAGGTTTTTCCAGGGGCTGATGAAAAGAGCCCATCCCGCTCCCAGTATTTTTCATGGATCAACAATACCAATGAAGGGCCCACCGAGGAGCAGACTCTGATCAATCTGGCATTCTATCAATGGCTCCATGATGAATACGGCATGACTCTTGATATATATGCCTTTGATGCCGGTGCTATTGACGGCAAACGCTTTTACGGCAGCATGGATTCCGAACGGTTCCACAATCAGTTTCCTCACAGCTTTGACCCAATCTACAAAAAGGCAAAAGCTATGAATACCCGCCTTGGACTCTGGGGTGGTCCCGATGGATTCGGAGACACTCCCGAAGAGGAAGAGGCAAGAATCAATATGATGGCAGGACTCTGCCGCGACTATGACTGGGCCTTGTTCAAGTTTGATGCTGTCTGTGGTCAACTCCGTCGCGACAGGGAACCGGCTTTCATTAAGATGATGACGGAATCCCGAAAATACAGCCCTGATCTTATTGCTCTGAATCACCGGTTACCCCTCACCGACGCAGGAAAAGCTCATATGACAACTTTCCTCATGGGCGGCAAGGAAACCTATATCGATGTTCACATGAAAAATTCTATGACCTGCCCTCACCATCGCGGCGGAGCTATCAGCCGCGAACTCCCACCGGGGCTGGCACGACTTACCGAAGATCATGGGGTGTGTATCTCATCCTGTCCTGATTTCTGGGATGATGACCTGATTCTCCAGGCCTTCAACCGCTGCCTGATTCTGGCGCCCGAGGTCTATGGGAACCCGTGGTTCCTTCGTGATGATGAATACCCGAAATTTGCACGTATCCATAATCTTCATCGTCGTTACCGTAATATTCTGGTGAACGGAATGGTTCTGCCGGCTAGCTATGGACCATATGCTGTTTCACGAGGCGACAGTAAAACCCGCTTTGTAACCTTGCGCAACCTGACCTGGAAACCGGTCAGCTATGCGGTAAAGCTGAGCAAAGAGATCGGACTGGAAGCCGCTGACAACATAGAGCTACGTCAGTTTCATCCAACCGAAAAGGTGATAGGCGAATTTAAATCAGGTGAAACGGTAAAAGTCGAAGTACTCCCCTTCCGCGCCTGTCTACTGATGGCGACAACCATCCCTTGTCCTGAAGTAGCTGTGACGGGGTGTGATTATGAGATCATCAAGGATATGAAAGGCAAACCGGTTCAGATCAAGCTCCTGGGAAAACCGGGAACCAGTAGCACAGTAAAGCTGCACTCTGACTCACGTCATTTCAAGAAGGCATATCTGAATGGAAAGCGCATCAAGGGGTTTACCGAAGGAGATTCTCTACAAATCGAATTCCCCGGCCGAAAACTGAAATATCCCTGGCATAGAAAACTAGCCACATTGAAGCCGACAACGCTGCCCGACGATGCAGCGGCACTTTATGCTGCCACCTGTTTTGCAGCCGACAGCAATGCGCTGGAGGTCCGTGCGATTCAGAGATCAGGCCCGACAGATATCAAAGCTGTTAAAGAGGCCAGGGATGCCTTTTTCAATCAGCACGTTTTCAAAGGGCGTGGTTTGTGGGACCGCTATATGTTTGATGATGATCCGGCAACCTCTTACTTCGCATGTATGCGTTTAGGCGGCGAAGGCATCAATGGAGGTTCTCTCCGTCTTGATTTCGGTACGCTAATTGATGCAGATCAGATCGAAATTTGTGTGCCGGATATCTATTCCCTGCAGACATTGAAAGAGCAGGAGGGAAATGTACATGCGGCTGAGATCTCTGCTGACCTGAAAAGCTGGACTTCCATCCCCTTCATTCATGGAGAGATAACAAAGATCAATATACCGGAAGGCATGCAGGTCCGCTATCTTCGCATAGAGGGGTCTCTGCCGCGTATCTCTGAGGTCAATGCATATCGAAATGGCAGATCTCTGGACCGTTCTCTCTGGCGGGGATCGAATTTATTCTCCCCCTATGCACCCATGAAATTTAGAAAGGCATGGAAAGGCTCGATACGTCTGGATGAAATTACACCGGGCAGTTATCTCTGCATTGCTCTGAACGGAAAACATGGCGACGAAGGAGCCTATGTGGCACTGCGTGCGGCAGACGGCAGCTTGATCGGGTGTCCTGACCGTGCTCCATCCTTCTATGCCAACGCATGGGAGGCGGCTAACTTCAGTTGCAATGCGAACTACACCTACTATGTGCCGCTCACCCCCGAGATGGAGGGCGAGAGCTATGAGGTCGTTGTGATCGCGAATGATGGATGCAGCAATGATCTGCAACCGGATGTATGGCTGACCGCCAATCCTATCCCGTTTGTATCGAGGGAGCTGACTCTGAAGTGAGCGGATATCGCTTCACTCCTTCGCTCAAGAGCTCCGGCGGACAAGTCGCTCTGTGAATTGTAGAAGGTGGAATGTAGGACACCACCCTCTTAACTTTATTTTCGATACCGATACCGATTCCGATTCCGAACTTAAACGATCTTTTAACTTTAGAACTTTAGAACTCTCGCATTTTACAATTCTGCCCGCCGCGTTGCCTCAAAATAGATGCACACCGAAGACGTACCGAAATAGGGGTACTGGTTGCCTCAAAATCATGACACCGAGAGGTGTCTTATCTTTGAGGATGGTTTGTTAAAACCGTCTTC
>JAQIBS010000236.1 GCA_027858965.1 Kiritimatiellia bacterium | reverse complement strand
TCCTCCCCCCAATCCCTCCATTTTCTCAACAATTTGATATTCTTTCCCAACTAGGCGACGTGAATACAATCTTTTGACAGAACCGGCCCTCCATCTTCTATTCCGCGCAGCGGACTCGTATTATTCGATGCGCCGAATTATTTTCAGAACTTCTCATTCCGCATATTGCTTCAGAATCTCCGCTTCTCTTGCAATTCACCATCTCCAGTTGGCTTGACTTCATCCAGATCATCTCCATTTGTAATCAAACCGACAGTGGTTTTTTCCTGATTTTTCGCTTTTTCGTTTCTATTTTCCATGCCAAACGATGTTGGCTTTTTCAGTCTGGATATCAACCCTGACGCTGGCATGTTCAAACTCCCGGGTATAACGCCACCCATCCTGGATCGCCAGTCCTTTAGGTGCTCCCAGCGGGCGAGCAAATTCAGGAATGTTTTTCATCCAGAAACGGTTTGTGCCACCATCAACGCCATAGCCGTCATGGGGAAGAAAATAGCTGTATCTCTCCGCACAAATTAAATAGGTGGCCAGTGCGTAAACAAACCGCTCCTGAACCTCAGACGAATTGCCAGTCCTCCCTCTTGCTTCATCAATACCCATTTCGGTATCCTTGGCCTCCCCCATGCCCATAGTGAAAGCGATGATCTTTCCCTTGCGGGCCGCACTCTGAATAGCAGCTATCCCTTTGGCAATATACTCCTCACGCTTCATTTTGCCGACAGCTTGTTCAAAACACTCTATATAAGAGCCATCAAAGTAATCAAGATAATCCAGCCCTGCTTTCGGAAAGCGTGCCCGGAGAATATTCGCGACAATCAGCTTCTCGGGCCCTATCGCTTCCGGGAGCCTTTTCATCATCTCATGATAAGCCTTCAATACAGCGGCTTTCTTATCTGCGCCTACCTGACGCTGCAGATAACCGGGCGCCAGCACCTTGATATTGCCGTCCACAAAAAGACCATCGATAAACTCATTCGTGCAGACCATTTTTGCGCTGTCGATCCACCAATCCTGAACGGCAGAATTTGAGAGGTCGTATGCCGGCACCGTATTACGAACCAGCTTTGCACTCCCCTCTGCATCAACAAGGAATGCACTGGGAATGGATTTCAATGCGGCATCGGCATCATAACTGGAGTAGTGAACCAGGATGTTGCGGTAGTAGAGTATTTTTGTGCGCGGATTAATCGCCTTAACGGCCTCTGCCGCCAACAGAGTCCCCCTCTCAGTGCTGCCGGAATCCATCTTTCCCGTTGTTTTTTCAAAGGTCAGCAAAGGAAAGGTCGCAAGATAAGCGACCTCCTCAGGGGTGAAAGCAGTCGCTTTACGCACATGCATATAGCGTGGCACCGTATCCCAGCTGAAATCAGGGAGACGCTGCGCCACAGCGTTTCTGCAATAAAACAACGTTCCAATTGCAATCGAGCCAATTGTCAAAAGTGATATAACTCTCTTCATCTATTGCACCATAATAATGGTTCCCTGGAAGGGTCGGGTTGTTCCTTCCAGAACAAGATTGTCCAGATCAGCAAAAGTCAGTACTGTCTCGACTTTCGCTGCATGTACACCACCCACAAAAGCCAATGACAACACCATAAACCCATCCATTTTCATTATCTTCATAACTACTCCTTTTCTACCATTTAACTCTGTCTCAAACTCTTTATAGGATCTCCATTTATACAATGATTATACCACACGGACAGCCCCTGCATACCCCCCGTTTTGAGGGTTTGACTTATCCTGACCTCTATGATAGAACAACAGCATGTTTCGACACATAAACACGTTTACAACTGTCGTGATACTGGTCCTATCGGCCATCCAACTCCACGCTGGCCGAGCTTCAGATAGGCTCAGAGATTGTTCAATTGCCGAGATAAATGAGCAGATAACAGAGATTAACAGCGAACTCCAGAAACTATCTAAATTCAGTCTTCGCAGCGGTATCGGTGCAATAGGCTACCGTTCCAAATCCTATCGCTCTGCCAAAGTGAAGCAGTGGATTGAGATTGAATTTAACTCGGAAGCTCTCATCGATGCGATTGTGATGGTACCGACAATCTGGCGTGACTCAAACAAAGGATTTCAACCAGATGGATTCCCTGAGAGCTTTCGCATTGTGGTTGGTAGCGAAAGCAACCGCGCTGGCACGGTGGTAGCTGAATATATGAACACAGCAGCACTCCTGCCTCGCATCGCCCCTCTGATGATTACTCTGCCACCGACAAATGCATCATGGATACGCATTGAGGTAGATAAATTAACGCGCCGTATGTTTGATGGGCGTTATGTGTTTCAGCTGGCAGAGTTAATGGTATTCAGTGGCACCGAAAACATAGCTTTACGCTGCCCTGTAAAGGCGTCTTCAAATGGACGTGACTATACAGGATCATGGGACACAACCCATCTGGTGGATAGTTTGACGCCCTACCTTATGGATTCATCGCAAGGCCAGCAAAGCAAAGCCTACATCAGCCATATAGGTAAAAAACCCGACCTGATTATTGATTTAAAAGCAGAGCACCCCCTCTCCCGCATTCACCTGCATGCTGTGGATCAAAGCGCAACAGTTCCACAGGCCTATGCCGGAGACCTTGGAATACCAAGTCGCCTGCTTGTTGAAGGCGCAACAAAACCCGACTTTTCGGACGCAGTTATCCTGCTTCAACATAAACAGAAAAACATCAATGATGCGGGACCGATGATGATGTGGCGAATCCCAGAAACCACCTGTCGCTTTGTCCGCTTCTCTGAAGCTGAATTTATTAACCCATTTGAGACCCCGTCAAATAAATTCAGAATTGGCTTTGCCGAGATTGAACTATTTGCCAAAGGCGAAAATGTAGCACTCGGAAAACCAATTATAGGAGAGGCAACAAAGGAGATATCCAACCGCTCTCCCGCAGCTTTAACCGATGGAAACAATCTTTACGGCAAAATACTACCAGTCAGGTTATGGATGGAGGAGCTTGCCCGAAGAGATTATCTGGAAACTCAACTCCCCATACTGGAAACAGAGCTCACCCGCCGTTACATGCGCCAGAAGGTCAATCTCAACAGAGTAACCTGGCTGGCGGTCCTGCTCGCAATTGGAATCGGCTTCACGATGCTCATCGACCGACTGCTACGCAACCGCAAGATTGCCCTGATTCGAGATCGCTTCGCCGCCGACCTGCACGATGAGCTGGGTGCAAACATCCATACGATCGGACTTCTCAGTGATCTGGCCAAGGATGCAATCGACTCCCCCGAAGAGCTGACTGAGCTACTCGATCGTATGCGCGTATTTACAGAACGCTGCGGTGACGCAGTCCGTTACTGCACCAACATGCTGGATCCCGCAAACATTTGCGAGGATTTAGTTGGGGAGATGAAACGTTCCTCTGAACGCCTGCTGGCCGATCTCGAACACGAAATTTTCTTTGACGGCGACGATATCCTCAACAACCTCAAACCGCGCAAGCGTATCGACCTGTTTTTATTCTATAAAGAGTGCCTCACAAATATTATTCGTCACTCTGGCGCCACAAAAGCTGTGACCACCCTCATTGCAACACCAAAAGCAATTACTCTATCCATCAGCGATAACGGCCATGGAATAGTTCAAAGAGCCAGTAACGACAGCATACCACCTTCACTGAAACGCCGCGCACGGCTGCTGCGAGCCAAGGTCACACTCGCTCATCCTGCGGAAGGAGGCACCCGCATAACCCTGCTACTCCGAAGCAGGAGAGGATAGGATCGGGTGCCGGGTGAAGATAACGAATATAGAGAGAACCCTCATGAACAAAAACCATAAAGCCCGCATCATGCTTATAGAAGATCACGTCGGTTACCGTGAAGTCATCACCCGTGCCCTCAGTAACCAGCCCGGGATTGAGATAGCCAGCCAGTTTGGAACAGCTGAAATCGCAATACGCAGTTTACAATCTGTGACCTCTGAAATGAGCCCTGATCTTATTCTGTTAGATCTTAATCTGCCAGGCATATCCGGACTCGAAGCCCTGCCCTGGCTGCTCAGCGAGCTCCCACAAGCAAAAGTCATCATTCTGACCCAATCCGACAAAAAGGAGGATGTGCTCACTGCCATCACTCACGGAGCAGCAGGTTACCTGCTCAAATCATCCACTGTGCAACAGATCAGAGACGGCATCAAAACCGTTATCAACGGAGGAGCCTCACTTGATCCAACCATGGCTAAATATATTCTGGATGCCATGAAAACAAACACCATACCGAGCGCACAAAAGAAAGTAATCACCGAACGTGAACATGAAGTTCTCATCCTGCTGGGTGAGGGTCTTGTAAAAAAAGAGATCGCCGACCGCCTTAATATCAGCGTCACAACCGTGGTTGATCATGTACGCCGCATCTACGAAAAGCTCGAAGTGCAGAACGCCCCCTCCGCCATCCACAAAGCACACAATCTCGGCATACTTCCAAGAAAGTACAGCGGCTTCGGGGTCATCCATTATAGTCGGAGGTCCTGAATTAGTAGCTTAGTGAACTTTTCCTGATGCATTTGCATTGCCGCCCGAATCATTTAACACAGCCTTGCCGGTATCGGAGGTAAGCTCTTGCCCTCGGTGGCTTCCTGGGTGCTCTTAACCTGCCGCACCGCGAGGATATCGAGCGTTGCTGCCGCCTCGACATACTTTCCAACTTACTGAACACTGAGGGTGAAATCGAACTGATACGGCTGGACCGGTACCCAAAACCGTTTCAGAGTGGCCGGGCCGCAACTTCCATTGCCGAGCCCGAGCATTTTGTGATCGATGCACAGGATCGTCTCTTTACGCGGCTGCTGCCAATTCCCGGCATCGCAGTGCAGGGCCGAGAACACAAACGGCTCGGATGCTTCCATGACCACCGCCGGTGCCTTTTTGTCGGGCGTGGAGAGTTTGACCCGGCGCACATCGCAACGCGCACCCTTCTCCTGCGCGCCGACATACGGCGTCGCCATCTCGGTCACGGTGGATTTGTAGGTGCCAATAAAAGCCGAGCTTTTCCGGTCGGGGTAGTTTTCGTGCGGCCCGCGCCCGACCCATTCCACCTGCTCGAAGGTTTTGGCCAGGCCCATCTTGAGGCCCATGCGGGGAAGCGTCAGAATTTCATCCAACCCGTCGGGCGTCACTTTGTTGCTCAGTTTAATGACGCCGTCGGAGATTGTATAGTCGAGCTGATGCTCGATGCTGCCGCCCTTGTACTCTATTTTTTTCAGGATGCTGACCACGACGGATCCGTCCGGCTGCTTCGACGCATTGAACGAAACGGTTTCGCTCTTCGGATGAGCCAAATCTGATTCCGCCCAGCTTTTACGGAACGGCCTGTCGTTTCCGACCGGCAGGCAATGGATATTGAGTTCCGGTCCGGTGATATCCTTACCCTGCGCAATACATTCAAACCCGCCCGATTTGAGCGATGTGATTCGCCCGCCCTTTTTGTCGAACCGAACAGAAAAATCGCGGCCATTCAGGTCGAGCGTATTCGCGCTCTCTTTCAGGTCAATGGAACACTTAGCGACCGACGCGACCGGCGCCGCGCCTTTCTGCAGAATCAGCTGTTCAGCGGCCACCTCGTACCCTGCCGATGCCCACGCCGTAGCTTCGGCGAGTTTATAACGAATAGTGAGCGCATATTCCGCGCCGACATCCAGCTTGCCGACCGGAACCTGGACGGTTGTTTTTTCTGCCGCAGCCAGTTGCAGGTTTTTGAGCTGGACCGTTTTAACGACCACGCCGTTGCGCAGCAACTCCCAGCTGCCGTCAAACTGATCCAGATCCGTGAAGTAATATTTATTATGAATTTCAACCTCGCCACGCTCAGCAGACACCAACTTAAAACCGACAAACTGGTGCACTTTCTTTACTTCCAACATTTCCGGCTGAATCGTCCGGTCAGCAAAAATAACCCCCTTTGCAAACGTCCGGCTTCCAGCCTTTTCGTTGAAATTCTGATTCACCCAGTCCCAGATAAAGCCGCCGATGATCGACGGATTTTTCTCCACGATATCCCAGTACATATCAAAATTACCCAATGCGTTGCCGCTGGCGTGGGCGTATTCAATCATGAGGTACGGCTTGCCGTATTTGGGCTCGTTCCAGAATGTATTCAAGCAGCGGTAACCGGGATAGCGATGCATTGTCTCTTGGTCCACTGCCGCCAGAGTAGATCAAGGACCCTGTCGCGAAACTCGTCCCTAAAGTTTGTTAGCAACATTTTCATAGCCCAGCGCCTTCAATAGATTTAATAGTACCATCCGAAAGCCCTCAGATACATCGTGTGTCATGCACCATCTGCATGCTGATTCCAGCTCGTCGGGAGTCGGTGACAATGCGCGGAGATCCTCAATGTGATATCCACCACGATCGACAGAGGCGTACAGTTTGAAATGGATCTGGTCGAGGCGATCTATGAAATGCACTCTGAGGCATTCGCCATATGCCTCCGATGTCAGGCGATCTGCAAAGCCCTGGGGAAGTCCCATTTGGAAAAGGCCGCCCTCACCACTACTTGGCCCGTTGTTCAACCAGTTTGAGTCGATGGCCAAATCTTCAGCAACCTCGGAGGCAGCCTGAATGAGCTCATCAGGAAGTGGCGCCAGGGATACCAGGCGGCCTGCCCGAATAAGTGCAACGATATCGACGTCCTTAGTCGTGCGGGGCACCATGCCTGTCAGAACAAGAGCCGACCCTCCACATACGACGATCTCGATCTTTTCTGCGTTGTTTTCACTCAAACGGATTGCCAAGGACTTCATGGCGAGATCCAACGTGGTTCTATCAAGCGACTTTCGCATTACATATACCTCTAGTAGTGACAATAAATACTATTAATATGCATATATATACTCTTGAGTCAATCGGATTTTGTTCGTTTACTACTGCGGATTTATGTAACTTACGCAACCGACAACTAACAGCACCCCCGCGTCAAACACCAATTACTAATCTGAGTGGCGCAGGGGGTAATCCCTTGAATTAGTCGTTTAGTAGCTGTTCGGTCTTTTTCATATCTCTTAGAACCTCTTCACACCTCTCCAAACAGGTGCCCGTGACGATTACGTCGCAGGTTATAGTAAACGGTATATGCCGTGGAGAGCGATTGCATGAACTTCGAGAGATTTCCCTCAAGAGTCTCGAAAAACTCCGTTTCAGCCTCTGGATGAAAGATATGCTACATTACGAAAACCGTCTCTGAATCTTCTCAAAACCCTCATCCACCGGCACTCCCTTAAACTGACCGGAGCGCAATTCGGAGAATGGTTGAAGACGGCGATTTGATAAAGGTCAAACGTGGAATTTATGCCACCCCCGATGCATCTCTTGCCGCCATCAGTTGTCGAAAACCTTTCTGACTGCACTGACCTTGCCGCCACCACAGTAATCACATGTCCTCGTTTCTTGAGCCCTTCAGCCAGGCGTATAGTTGCGACATCAGCCAGCCAGTTAATTGTATGCATCAGTAACAAACGCAATTTTCACAAAAGTATCTTTCTTTTATATGTTTTTCATTCAGTCCGTAGTGGCCGCTAATCACTATTTTTTCAGTGGCGCGGATCAGTAGTGCCATAGATCTGCCATATTTCGGCAAACTTTTTATCAGGCAGCAGATTGTCATTGGAGTCCATGATCTGACCAGCTAACGTATACTCCCTCGCCTCAGCCATCAGATTCTGAGCTAGAACAATTGACAAAAGAATAAATACAAGATAACGAATACCCTTGGAAAAACCAAATTCAACTGACATAAAAAAATATCCTTTTCGTAATTCCATATTCAATTGAAAAATTCAATTCCATACCATAACACCCATTGTCTCTGAATAAGGTATATAAATTGAAATTATATATAACATATTAACCACCCTTTCTCCAGCTGATTATTACAGGGCGCATCTGCTGCGAGGAATTGAGAAAAAAGCAGGCCGAAAGAAAAGTAATAGTTGTGGATTTAAGTGCTAAAGGCAAAGCAGTAAAGATGCAGGCATCAGAGAGTTCTTCATCATATAAGGTTTAAACCACTGACCATACGATGAAGTTTTTCTGATATTTCATCAAGCTGTGCTTTCAATGCCGTATCCTCAGCCAGCTCCTTATGCAGCTTCCTTATCCGGCAATCAAAGGACAACGAACCAATGGTATGCGCTGACGCATCCTTTATTTTAATAAACTCATCATCACTCTGAGCGATCCCCGCCTCAATAAACGCTTTGTATTTTTCAGAGTGAAATACACTAGCGTCAATCGTTTGACCACGACGCGAAAACCTTTAATCGTCTGTTTCATGGCATGCCATAAGTTCAGATTCGGGCATTGGATATAACTTCTTTCCCAATTTTTCTTTCAGCGTCACAACTGGGTGCCCGCATGTTTTCTGGTGTTCTCTTATATCAGCGCATATGGCAGCTAAATCATAATTAAATTTTCGGGCATGCTCATCACGCACGCGACGTACTTCATCAATAATTGGGTTATTCATCATTGGCCTCCAACAACTCTTCCGGAGAACAAATTACCGGCATAGAGTATCCTTGATTATTTATAACAGCCCGTATTTGTTGTTTCATGAACGGATTGTTTATATGTTTAAAATTCCATGTAACAATAAAGTCAATAATGCTAACTGAAGCAACTGCAATATGCACAGCATCTTCAAGTGAATTCTCCGGGACAGCATTTTTGCTAATCAATTCAGACGCGAGCATTTCAACTTCTGTATCAACATTCAATACAGGAAGCCCCGTAATAGATTGAAGACGGCTTTGCGCACAATCAGCATCACCTTTTTCACGTTCCTGTTTTTGCTTTAGCAAAGTTCAAAAACCCGCGTCAACCACTAATTACTATAATGGATGATACCCCGTAGCGCTCAAGCGCAAATTCATACTGGACATTCAATGATTAATGCTGGATGTACAAGACACCATCTCCTCCAGCAGTTGCCAGCAGTACCACTGCATCCGCGGCATGTGGAACGGCCCCTTCCACATGTTACCTTTCAAAGACACCGACACCCGTCCGTCACGATGCAGATAGCCATACCATTCACCATACTCCGGATCAGGAAAGTGACTATAGGCCCAGTCATGGGCCATACGATGCCACTCAGCATATTTCTCGTTGCCGGTTAGAGAATACGCCAGCAGAGTCGCTATGATCGTTTCATTCTGGGGCCACCAGAATTTCATATCATGCCAATACTCCTGCACCGGCAGATTCTTCAGATCACGGAAGTAAAGAATACCGCCATACTCTGTATCCCAGCCTCGCTCCCACATCCAATCAAGAATATCCGTCCCCATTGCAATCAGAGCGGGATCATTGCCACGCAGTCTGGCCTCATGCAGAATAAACCAGGCAGCCTCGATGGCGTGGCCGGGGGTAATCATGCGTCCATCAAAGTGATCATAAATCTCACCGTTTGGACCGACACTTTCCAGCACCGCTTTTAACTCCGGTTTCATGAAGTCGTCACGTATCTCCTGAATGGCCACATTGATGGACTCTGTCGCACCGGGCATATCAATGCTCTCACGCAGACACTGCGCCGTGACAAGGGTTATCATCGGAAAAGAGAGCCCCTTCATCGGACGCTCGTCCGTGAATTTGGGTGGTACTGCACCGGAAGTTGTCATATGACTGACAAACATGTTGAATGAGCTGACCGCTTTTTCGGCATAAAAGTTATCACCTGAGGCTTTAGCATATGCGCCCAGGGCGATAGCGGCAAAGGCGTCAGAGAAGGCCTGACGGCGTTTGCGTATAGGGCGGCCCTCGCGGGTTACATGAAAGAACATCCGTCCATCACTGTCATAGCAGTGTTTCAGCATAAAATCGATACAGGAGCGTGAGGCCGCCAGCCACTCAGGACGTTTCTCAACCGTATTACAGAGGTTGGCCAGAGTCCAGGCAAAGCGTCCCTGAAACCAGACGCTTTTATCGGTATCAATCACAGTGCCGTCACGATCAAGGTTGGTCATAACACCGCCATGCTCCAGATCCATTCCATGCTTTATCCAAAAGGGAATTGTGTCATCCAGAAGTCCATCGCGATAAACCGCAATCAGGTCATTAATTCTATCCAATTTCATATAGACAAACTATCAAAAACGGAGTTTAAACACAAGCTTCCGCCGCCGATCACAGATCTGTAATATTAACTTAGACACCTATGTCCCCAATTGTTTTTTGCTCACTTATTTCTTCGTTTTTCACTGCGCACCTTGTAAAGGCGCTCAGTGAAACCGCCTTCATTCTCAAAATCTGTTGCCAGCCGCTCCACCTGCCGGTCAAGAAACCAGCAGGCCAAATTGAGCAACGAGAGTGCCCCGTTCGCCACAAAGCACTCCGGCGGAATGGCTGGCTTGCGTGGGTTTTCACGGACAGGCAGGGACGACACGGACAGGCAGGGACGACACGGACTGACAGGGACCGACAGCAGCGCCTTTGCTCTTCATGTCCGTGTTCGTCCGTGAAACACCCGGTCGCACCTCATTGGTCCCTGCACATCCGTGACCGTCCGTGATCAATCTTCTAATGTATGCATATTAAACTAAACATAGAACAAAGGGAATAGAAAAACGAAAGAAGACAAAGTAAGAGAGGGTGAAGATATGGTGCCCCAAGCAGGGCTCGAACCTGCGACCTACGGATTAGAAATCCGTTGCTCTATCCAACTGAGCTATTGGGGCGTGTAAAGATGGCTATAGGATATATTAGAGTCAGATTAATTTAAAGGTGAAAATGGTCAAAAATAAATATATTTCATTAGCAACGGGTTCTTTCGACTTTTTTATGGGTGAATCATCGCTACTCGATATCGAGATCGCTATCGAATGCCGATGCCGAGTTGCGGCAGGTCACAGGGCGCTGAGGCCAGCGCCCCTCCAGTAAGAGCTTAATCTGAAGAAAGAGAATTGATTACAGCTACTGCTGCTCAGCCAGCTCTCTGGCCTTACGGTATTGCGCCCGGAAAAAGGCAGTCCACGCCCGCAGCAAATCCATGCGCGGTACAGCGGCACAGGTGGTTACCGCACTCTTCCAATTCAAGGGATAAGGGTCACCAGGCAGCGCCTCAAAGGCACGCATTGCTTCAGAGTTGGCTTCGGGGCCTCCAGTTTTCAGGATAGCTTTCCATGCCGCCCGCAGTTCATCTCCGGAATCAAGACACATGGCTTTAACCAGATCCCGCTGTATCCCGAAATGACGCCCTGTCCAACGCGGTTCATACAAAAAGGCCTCACTTAACTGATAGGCATCCACATCCGGTTGCCACAAGGGATCTGATAGAAATTCTTTGTGTTTCAGAAAACGGTTCTGCATAACGGGATCATCCGTGGGGTAGAAATCACGTCGGATCGGCAGACGGCGTAAGGAAAATCGGGCCGGTCCACCCGGAGTGCCCTGACGATAATTCCAGAGCTTCTGTCCCTCTTCCCCCAGAACAAAGGTTAAAAACCGCACTCCCAGCTCCCTGTCTCGTGCACCTCTTAAAAGCGAAATGGGATCGGCGGTGACACTGGAACCTCCCACGGGAGTTATATATGCCATCACCGGTTTATTATCAGCAGTGGTTGACATCTCGGATTGATAGCGTCCAAAAAAATCAATACACAAGCCAGCCGCCACAAACCCGAGACTCACATCCACCGGCACTTTTCCTGAACCAACAGTAAAATAGCGGGATTGCGCACCAAGTTTTCTGACAAGGCTAACTCCATTTACCCATCCTTTTTCAATAGCCTGCTGATATGCAATAGGAACCCCAGCGGGTAATTCACCCATATCAAGCGCTGCTTCAGCTATCAGTTTTTCGTAAACAGCAATCTGTTCCCGATCATACCCCGCCTCAGCCACACTTCGCGCACAGAAGGTGTGTATAACCATCTCAAAGGCCTTGGCAACAGATCCGCTTTTGGTAGGATCAGTGAGCCCCAATTGCCCCATAAAGCGGGGATCTGCCAGATCCTCCCAACGGGCGGGAGCTTTTTCTATTCCTAAATCTTTTAAGCGGTCCATATTGTAACAGATGCCAAATGTACTCAAAGCAGAACCATAGAAAGAGCTGCCACGCCAGGTTTCTCCATTGACCTCATCAGGTATCAGGGTGCGGCCATCTTCATCTTTAAAAATACCGACCGGCAGATTATCTTCATCCCAGGCCGGAACACTGAGTCCCTGTCGAGCAGCCTTGTTATGATCATACACACCGCCACCAAAGAAAACATCAATACCACAGGTTATTGCCTGAGGATCATCGATGGCACGAAAGGCCTGCCACAACTTGAGCTTATCTGCATCCTTAGGAGTTTTACGTGAGAGAACGACCTTCTCGCCATTCGGAGGCCACTCTGTTCCTGTATTAACAAAATGCTGTTTTGCCGAAGCTACAAATTCGGATGCCAGATAACGCATGATCTCGGTTGTGCCACCAACAACACGCCAGTCAATCCGAACCGGCTTTCCAAAATTCTCAAGATGCCAGCGGGAGAATCCATCTGCAAAACTCTGACGGATCGCCTCGTTATGCGGAGTGACAACCACCAGCTCAGGATCGCCGGGTTCCCATGAACCTGAATCGGCCTCACGCCGAAACAGGAATGGCAGAGCGATGACAAGCACGGCAACCAGAATAATAATAAAACTCTTCATGAGATGAATTTATCAAAGTAAGCGAATTTGCTCAATACTCTAATACTTCCAATTTTCATGTCTAACAGGAAGTTTGTTGAGCTCATCCCTGTAAAAACGCCACTTCGGCAGATATCGATCCATAAGAGATACAAAGTTAGCATTGTGACTGGGTTCAAGCAGATGCACCATCTCATGAACAACCACATACTCAAGACAGTCGATTGGTTTCTTGGCCAGTTCAAGATTCAGCCAGATCCGTCGGACTGATGGATTACAGCTCCCCCAGCGGGTTCGCATTCTCTTGACCTGCCACTCGTTAACAGAAACTCCGATTTTATCCTGCCACCTCTGAACCAATGAAGGGATGGTTTCTTTTAACTGCTGACGATACCACTGTTCCATCACACGATGCCGGGATATCGCATCTTTATTTTTTTGAATATACATGGTGATGATTGTTCGGGAGTTGATCGCCACCCATTGCCGTCCAGATCCCTCAATCACGTTGAGCCGGTATCGTTTGCCTTTGACGTAATGACTCTCGCCATTAACATACTCACGCTTTGACTGCCGCGGCTGCGCAATAAACCGTGCCTGCTGCCGCTTGATCCATCCAAGCTTGTTAATAACAGCCATACGGACATTTTCATCAGTAATGTTTAATGGCACGGCAACCCGCACCCTTCCAGCCGGAGGATACACAGCCAGGTGAAGATTCTTGATAGACTTACGCACAATCTCAACCTTCATCCCGTTAACAGTAATCATAGAGTTAGAGATACTCACTCTGGTTCCTCACAATATCCATAATCCCATCAATCTGAGTATGGTACTTCTCATCCAGAACTTCACGAACTGCATTCTCAATCTCTTTTTCCTTCATCCGGTGGCCGACAAAACCGGCTCTTTTGGTCATTCTGACAGCTCTGTCAACAGCAAGCGCCTGTGATTCATTTCCATCCAGATTGTCACACAGAGAGCGTTTAGCAAAAGTATTAACCGCTGATGAATATTTTGTCGATCCAGAGCCCGGGTTCTTTACCTTCCTGGCCAGCTCCATAATCTTTTCCAGATAAGCTTTATATTCCAGCGCTCCCTCACGGCGCTCCTTGATCAACGCATCCAGCAACTGAGACATCTCTTCGTAATACTTGGGGTTGACCGGCTGCTCATCAATAATCACTTTACGAATATTGTTCTCAATGGTCTCAGCCACAAGCTTTTCATCCTTACGGATTCCCTTAGGGAGCTTATCAAGGGCGCTCACGCCTTTTTCAACAATCAGTTCAATCAGCCCCATTTCCTCGAAATCAGAAAGCACCTCACTGTCATCAGCCCGTATGTACATATCCATCATATGGCGCATAGCAGGCTCATACATCTTCATATCCAGATAATCGCCGCTGGCCAGCTTCACCTCCTCCATCACCTTGGTATAATGCTGCACCTCGACCTTGATTACTTTAGCCTCTTCAACTGTGAACCCGGCTGCAATCATCTCATTGGCAAGGTTTGCATAAGCCCGTGCCAGCGATGCCACCGCCTTGTAAAGAGCCACACGCCGAGGTTCATTCTCACGCAGCTCATCTTTATCCATGGTGTCCATAGCGCAGAAATAGTGCTGGTAGTCCGCAGATCCCTTTGGCGCAGGCACAGGTTCGCACAAGGCTTTAATAACCTCCCGTGCATCCTGTAGTTTCTCTCTTGCCTTATCCAGCCTATCTGTCAACAACCCGGCCACATCCTCCTTGGCATAGCCATCCAGCGCACCGCTGGTATAGTCATCGATGGCACCCTCCAGATGGTGAAACAGGTCCTTATAATCGATTATATACCCGTACTCCTTATCCTCTCCATCCAGCCGGTTGACCCGGCAGATAGCCTGAAAAAGACCATGATCTTTCAACGTTTTGTCGATGTAGAGATAGGTCGCGGAGGGCGCATCAAACC
>JAQIBS010000182.1 GCA_027858965.1 Kiritimatiellia bacterium | reverse complement strand
CGGAGCCGCAACCAAACTGAGCCTATGTGATATACGAAATCTTTTCTCTCTTATTGAACAGTTGTGTGATATGCATCACTGCATTAGTCAACAACGCTACGCGTTGCATAAAAGAGATGGTTAAAAGGGTTGAAGGTTAAAAAAAGTTGAAGCGGTTAAAGTGGTCGAAGGCTTGTAGGGCCCCAGGACGGTCGCGGAGCGTGTAAGCTGGTCATTTAAGAGTATCCGTTTAAGGGTATGGGTTAAGTGGATAGACACTTAAACGCCACTCTTACTTGGTTACATTTAAACGAACTACTTTCATCGGTTGATATAGAGAGCAATCAAAAACTTAATGTGAATGTGCTATGGTTGATGCGAATGCGGGAGAGCACGTAAAGGCGGAACAGCGGAAGGAGACAACCATTTCAACCTTTTTAACAATTTTAACTACTTGAACTATCGCGAATTTCTTATTTTTATTGCAGAAACTGAGCGATAAGCTACTAAAGCGTATAAACACGTTGTTTTCTTTTGGGGGGATATTGTGAATAGAAATCAATCTTTGCTGTTGGCACCTGCTATTCTGGCTGCACTAATAATAATATCTCTTATAAATCTCTGTTTTGCACAAACTGTGGTTGATTACTGCAGTTTTACATTAAAAGAACCTGTGGGTAATTGGCAGGCCTCCGCTTTTGATGACTCCCGCTGGGAAAAGGGACAGGGGGGATTTGGCGTTAATGGCACTCCCGGTTCTCGCGTTAATACCCCATGGTCTACGAAGAATATATGGTTTCGTAAGAAGTATAACTTGAAAATTATGCTGAAAAAACCGGTGCTTCTGCTGCACCATGACGAAGATATCGAAGTTTATATCAATGGCACAGAGGTGCTTGCTATCTCTGGATTTATCAAGGATTACAAAGTTTTCCCGCTTGATGAACACCATCAAACACTCCTTAAAAATGGGGGTAATCTGATAGCTGTGCATTGCCGGCAAAGCTCAGGCGGACAGTTTGTGGATGTTCATCTGGTAGATGGTGATGTTGTTTCTAAATCCAGGCCAGCGGAATTCTTTGAGTCTGAGACCTTTTATGCGGATAAACCTCAGGTTGTGTCGCAGGAGATGCTCGATTTTGTAGAGGCGGCTGCGGGCCGCAGACCTACACCGGTTGAAAGGCGATCCGCTGATCGCCTTTGGCGTATGATCGAAGCTAGCGATGAGCTGCTTGCTGACTGGCTATGGCAGGATTTCGGACGGATTGATATCCCCTCTGTTTTTCTTGAAAAGGAGATCAATGCTCTTTTTGATGCAGCGATTGCAAAGGCAATTGCCGATACAGCCACTTTAGTTGGGGGTAGATGGGAAAAGGCCAAGCTACCTGAAAATTGCGATCATAATGCAAAACTGAATTTCTACAAAATGGTCTGCGTTGAACGTCGTAAAGCACGACTCGCGAGGGTTGAAGCTGAGTTGCCGGAGATTGTCTATGCGCGTCACTTTGTATTAGGGGGCTCACATTATGCCTACACAGAGGCGCTCTCCGATGCCCAGGCTGAGCGTCAGTTCCGGGCCGGGGGCAAACTCTGCCGGGCTGAATTCAGCGATGGCCTCTGGACTGAGGAGGTTCTGTTGGATAGTCCGGAGGGAATTATCCGCGATGTCGATGTTGACTATGATGCCAATAATATTCTCTTCGCCTGGAAAAAATCGGACCGTGAAGATGATTTCAGTCTTTATGAGATGGATGTTAAATCGCGGAAGATACGTCAGCTGACCTCAGGCGAGGGGATTGCCGATTATGAGGGCTGCTATCTGCCTGATGGCAACATTCTGTTTAATTCAACCCGCTGTATGCAGATAGTGGACTGCTGGTGGACAGAGGTCAGCAATATTTATCGCTGTGATAAAGATGGCAAAGACATTTTCCGAATGGTTTTTGACCAGGTACATGACAACTATCCCACTGTTACTGCAGACGGCAGAGTCCTCTATACTCGCTGGGAGTATAATGATCGTTCACAGATGTTTCCACAGCCCCTCTTTCAGATGGCTCCGGACGGCACAATGCAGAGTGCTGTATATGGGGAGAATTCCTGGTTTCCTACAACTATTATTCATGCCCGCGGAATTCCTGATAGCCAGAAAATAATGGCTGTTGCCACCGGTCATCACACGCGGCAGCCCGGTGCCCTGATAATAATTGATCCTGCCAAGGGGCGGCAGGAGAACAGTGGTGTTCAGTTGATTGCTCCTGTACGTGAGACAAAGGCCGACCGGATTGATCAATACGGTCAGCATAGAGATCTCTTTGCCTATCCCTATCCCCTTGATGAAGAGAGTCTGCTGGTGATGTATAATCCTGCCGGTTGGGGGCAGAGGAAAGCCTCCAAAGGTAGAGAGGCCAGAGGGGGGCAGGATCGCACAACTGGTTTCGGCATTTACTGGATGGATATCAATGGCAATCGTGAGATATTGGTAGCACGTCTGGGGTTAGCCTGTGGACGTCCGGTTCCGCTGCGTCCCCGCAAACGTCCGGCAGAACGTCCCAGCATGGTTGACTATAACAGCAAAAAGGGCACTTTCTATGTTCAGGATGTTTATGTAGGGGAACCTATGACTGGAGTTAAGCGTGGCACGGTTAAGATCCTGCGCGTTATTCAGATTGAATATCGTCCATCAGGAGTGGGTAATAACGGCAATAGCGGCGCTGGTGGCGGTGCATTGGTTTCAACACCGGTTGCCATAGGGAATGGAGCCTGGGATCCGAAGGTCCTGATCGGAGATGCAGAGGTGTATGAAGATGGCTCTGTTTTCTTTAAAACCAGATGTCGTAAGCCACTCTATTTCATGCTGCTGGATGAGAAGGGTCGTATGGTTCAGAGTATGCGCAGCTGGACAACCCTGCAACCCGGTGAGAATGCCTCCTGCGTGGGCTGCCACGAGTCGAAGAACAGTGTGCCATCCGCCTCTGCGCGTCCGACAATGGCAATGGCTGCCGGTGTGCAGGACCTTTCAAAGATCAATGGCCCGGTTCGTGGTTTAAGTTACCTTAAAGAGATACAGCCCATTCTCGATAAACACTGTATAAAGTGCCATGATGGCAAAGACGACAAAAAACCGGATCTGACCGCAACAGAGGTTAAAGACGCTAATGCAAAACGGGTCTGGACAAAATCGTATCTGGCCTTGACTCACTCATCACCTGATGATCAAAAACGCACATCCAAGTGGCGCGGTAATGCCAATCATAAGACAGTGAACTGGATATCCGCCGGTTCAACTGTCAAATTACTGCCACCTGTCAGCAAGGGCTCGAATACATCCGCACTTTTTGCAGAGCGTCTTGATAAGGGACACTGCAAAACAATTTCAGAGCAGGAGGTTAAAACCCTGGCAATGTGGGTTGATCTCGGTGTTCCCTTCTGCGAAGACTATCTGGAGGCAGATCTTTGGAGTGATCAGGATAAAGAGAAATTTGAATGCGGCATGAAGAAACGCAGACGTGCAGACAAAGAGGATCAGGAAACCCTCAAACGCCTCGCAATAACCAACCCGTAGGGGCGATATTCTTGTCGCCCTGTTGTGGAAAGGAATTGCCTCCTGCATATTTTTCTCCAAAAGTTCTACCACGGAGGACACGGATTATGTTGTGCACAACATAATCCGTGAACTCCGTGGTTTAGAAACGTGCACAAAAAATACGAAAATGAATGATAGTAGTACGAAAAGTACGAAGGATTCCTTTTTCTACAGCATTGAATTCTTTATTAATTGGCGTTTTTATTCGTGTTATTCATCCTGTATGTCCTATAATTACTAACATTATTAATTTCAGGAGGGTACAGTTCTTTTTGCCCTTGATGTATTCCGAATTAAGGACTCTTAATGCCCGTTATTTTACCTGCTGAACGCAAAAGCACAAAGGCCCGAATGTTTCTGGCCTTAATTTATGCTTTGTTGATCATGGGCGGCATTACGATGATATGGCCGTTTCTGGTGATGCTCTCCGCCTCTTTTACCGGTCCTTACGACTACCACCGCTATTCGCCTGTTGTGCGTGCGTTATGGGACCGTCCCGATAGGTTCATGCGCCATATCTCAAGTAACTTTGAACGTTTTCCTCTCGCTATCTACCCTGATGCACCTGCGCCATGGGGGAGCTGGATTGTTGTTTCACGCGATGAAGAGGGCTGTCGCTCTTTTGCCTCACAGCAACTGGCAGCCATTGATGATCCTGAAAGTTTTGCTCTTTGGCAGCGTGCGGCAGCTGATTATGCCTCCTTTAATCTGGATTATGATCCTTTTAACAGCATATGCAATTATGATTCCCGTCACATTGCTTCATTTGTCCGCAACCATTTTGAAGAGCGTGTCAGGTTAAACAACCCGCAGGCTTATGCTCGAATGATGCCTGTTGCCCGCAGGAATGCCGCGCTTCAGCTATTGAATAAAGAGTGGCTGATTCGCTATCGGAGTTTCTTCGGTATACGTATGGTGGCGGAAAAACGTGCTCCGCTTCATCATGCGAGTTGGGATTACCCTGTCGATAATCCTAAATATATGCTTTTTCAGGAGTTTAAAAAGGCCTATAGACAGCTTGAATTTGAAACCGGCTGCCAGGGCTGGAACAGTTTTGCAACCAGACATGGAGGAAAAACAGAGGCAAACTGGAAGGCTTTTAAGAAGTATGCCTCATCTGTTTCACCTATGACACCCTCTATTCCTTATGCCTCTCGCAGCCTTTGGCTGAAATACCTGAGGCTTCCCGATATGCAGGTTGAAATGGGATTTGCTAAAGAAAATATTTTTTCTCCTGCGGATTACAGCTCTGTGGCAGCTCATGTTTGTGCCTCCTTTGAACATCTGCCCTTTCCTCCACCTCTTGGGGCATCACCCCTTATCAAAGCTGTCTGGGATGAATTTATACATCACTCTTATCCTCGTCGTCTTTTGCGGATTAATGTGACTTCGCAGCTGGAGTCGAAGTTTCAAAGCTATGTTGCGCATGTTTGCAAAAGCATTGCAGCATATAAGAAACTGACAGGTTTGGAGATTGAATCGTTTAAAGAAGTTAAACTTCACTCCTATGAGAATAGCACTCTCTGGCGGAATTTTATTGCCCAGGTGCCTCTTGATAATTTGACTGTGCTTAGTGCTGAAAGTTCCTGGCAAAGTTTTCTGATGGATAAGTATGGAAGCGTGAAAGCGATTAATCAAAGCTATGGATGGAATCTTAATTCAATCGAAGAGGCGCGCTTTCCGATTAGAGAGGCCATTGCGGTTACATTTAAAAAAAGGGGATGGGAAAAGTTTTTTGATGGAGCATTATCCAATTACAAACTGGTGGGGGAGTATCTTTTTCTGCGGGGACGGGCCTTTGGAAACACCCTGCTGTTAGTGTTCCTTTCGGTTTTTGCAACCCTGACGGTCAATCCTCTGGCAGCTTATGCACTTTCACGATTTGGTTTGAAATCAACGGAAAAAATTCTTCTTTTTCTGCTGGCAACCATGGCTTTTCCTGCCGCTGTAACTGCAATTCCCGGGTTTCTGTTAATTCGGGATCTTGGTCTTCTGAATACCTATGCCGCTCTGGTTTTACCCACACTTGCCAGTGGAATGTCCATCTTTATCCTTAAGGGTTTTTTTGACGGTTTGCCCCGGGAACTTTATGAGGCTGCCACGGTAGATGGTGCTAAAGAGTGGCAGATATTTCTGCGCATAACATTGCCTATGACTACTCCGATTCTGGCTGTTAATGCGCTGCACTCTTTTGTGGCTGCTTATAACAGCTGGGAGTGGGCTTTGCTGGTCTGCCAGAAACAGAGCCATTGGACCCTTGCGGTCTGGATGTATCAGATGAGTCAGCAGTTCAGTGGTCAGCCCTGGGCCGTGATGGCTGGATTTGTGCTGGTCTCAATTCCGACAGCAATTGTATTCATCGCCTGCCAAAAGGTGATCTTGAAAGGCATTGTTCTGCCAAGTATGAAATAGTCTGTCCAAGGAGGCTGAAGTATCGAATGAATAAAACATTTATGATGATTGTTGCTGTCGCGACAGTATCGCAGCTTTTTGCCACAGGCCTGCTGGTTGAGTGTGAATCATTTTCTGAAAAAGGGGGGTGGTGTGTTGATGCGCAGTTTGTCTGCTCCATGGGTTCTCCTTATCTTCTGGCACATGGTCTGGGATCTCCCGTGGCTGATGCTGTTACAACGGCTGATTTTCCGTCAACCGGTGAGTGGCGGGTCTGGGTGCGCACCCGCGACTGGACACCGGATTATACCGGTGTTAAACCTGGACGTTTTCAGCTTGTCCTGAATGGGATAACACTCTCTCCTGAATTTGGTGTTTCCCCTGCTGACTGGGGATGGGTGGATGCGGGACTCTTTACCAATGCACAGATTGCAGTTGAGCTGCGTTTGCATGATCTTACCGGCTTTGATGGACGTTGCGATGCGATATATTTCACGGATGATACAGCGGCTTCTGCTCCGCCTTCAGGAGAGCTAGAGCTGGCAACCTGGCGCGGTGTGCAGAAGGGCGAGGACACGGTACCTTCTGTAACGGAAAATTATGATTTTGTAGTTGTCGGCGGTGGTATTGCAGGCACCTGCGCGGCGCTGGCAGCGGCGGAGAAGGATCTTGATGTAGTCCTGATTCAGGACCGCCCTGTGTTGGGTGGCAATGCCAGCAGTGAGATTCGCGTTGAAACCCAGGGTGAAGAACGGCATCGTATTGTTTCTTCGGTTGCCAATAATGCACGTAATGGAAGTGCCGACTCTGCCTCATATGATGCCATTCGCATGCTGGAGGTAACCAATCAGCTCAACATTACATGTAACACCGGTTGGCGTGCTTATAATGTGGAGATGAGCTCGACCGGAACCATTGTAGCGGTCTATGCCCGCAATGTTGCGAGCGGAGAGCGCAGACGTTTTGCAGGCAGTTTCTTTGCCGACTGCACCGGTGACGGATGGCTGGCCTTCTGGGGAGGGGCGGAATATTCGATGGGGCGCGAAGCCAATGCCACCTATGAGGAGTCGCGTGCGCCGGATGCCGCTGACAGCATGACTATGGGTAGCTCTCTTATGTGGAACACGTACGACACAGGATCTCCGGTCTCTTTTCCTGATGTGCCATGGGCAATAAGTGTGGTTGGTACCGCCGCAGCTACCAGCGGTGGCTGGAACTGGGAGTACGGAATGCACTTGAGTACCATCTATGATGCTGAGGAGATTCGCGATCATCTGCTGCGAGCAATCTATGGCAATTTCTTTAATGCTAAGCAGAGCAGTTCCAATATCAACCGCGCCTTTGCCTGGGTTCCCTATGTGGCCGGCAAGCGTGAGTCACGTCGCATTGTCGGTGATTATCTTATGACACAGCAGGACATCGTTGATGGCCGCTGGTTTGAGGATGCTGTCGGGACAGCAACTTGGGGAATCGACCTGCATTATACAACGACGGTCAGCTATCTTTCCACGTACACTGCAACACATGTTTCAAGGTGGTATTTTCCTTACCGCTGCCTCTATTGCCGTGATATATCCAACCTTTTTATGGCGGGACGCAATGTCAGCGTCAGTCATGTCGGCCTCGGCTCTCCGCGTGTAATGAACACATGTGGACAGATGGGAGTGGCGGTTGGTTATGCCGCATGGCTCTGCGATAAATACAGCTGCGCTCCGCGTGATATCTACCGTAGTGAAGCCAAAACCGAGGAGCTTCAGCTGACTATCGGAGGCAGTTGGCCACAACGTGTTTATATTGAACCGGAGGATACTGCAAGCGAGGTGATTGTGGATAACAGCGATTCCTCCGGTGTGGAGATCAGCGGGATCTGGAGCGAGAGTACAAGTGAAACGGGCCAGTTCTATGGAGAAAACTACCTGCATGATGGCAATACAGATAAGGGTTCAAACAAGTGGGTACGTTTTACCCCTGATCTGCCGCAGGATGGACTTTATGAAGTTTATGCCATCTGGAGTGCATCGCTTGGGCGTGCAACCAGCGTGCCGATAGATGTTGTCTCTGGCGAGGGCACTAATACGGTGAATGTAAACATGCAGGAGAGTGGTGGCCAGTGGAACTCCCTTGGGATCTATCATTTTAATGCCGGTCAAAGCGGTAGCGTGAAAGTTGGCACATTCGAAACTGATCATTATGTGATTGCGGATGCAGTGCGTTGGAAAGATAGGGGGGCTGTAGTTGATAATGCCGACTCCGAATGTGTGACCATTAGCGGCAACTGGCTTGAAAGTTCATTTCATTCAGTTCGCTATGGAGACAACTATCTTCATAACGACCATGTGACCGGTGAGGATATGTGGGTCAGGTATACCCCGAATATCAGTACCAGTCGCCTATATACGGTTAGAATGTACTGGCATGAAGATCCTTCGCGTGATGTACATGTTCCGGTTGAAATCGTTCACGCCGGCGGCACCAATGTGGTTGCAGTTGATATGACAGCCAACGGTGGACAGTGGAACACGCTCGGTGTATACTCCTTTGTAGAGGGATCAGCTGGCTCCGTGCGAATATGTTCCACTAATACCACCGGCTTTATCATTGCTGATGCTGTGTGGTTTGAACCTTATGAAGCACCGTTGGATGTAAGTGACTGGGATGCAAACGGGTTAACCGATAGCTGGGAACGTTATTACTTCCTGAATGCCGGTGGCGTTGATCCTGATGCCGATCCTGATGGCGATGGATTGACCAATATGGGTGAATTTATCTCCGGATGTGACCCAACCGATGAAGAGTCGTTCTTCTCAATTAAACAGATGCTCTGTGGAGAAAGCACCACTCAAACGGGTTTCAGCGATATCCAGCTCAACTGGCCCTCCATTGAAGGACGCACCTATACGGTGAAATGGAGTGCCTCGCCCGGTGGTGTTTATAATACTCTGGAGAGCGGTATATCGGCAACTCCACCGATGAACAGCTATGATCTCGAAAAAGACCTGCCGCGTGGTTTCTTCAAGGTGATCGTGGAGTGATAAAAAGGGGTGAAAACCATGAAAGTGAAATATATTATTATTACGGCCCTGCTTGCAGGACTATCACTCAATGCGGAGAACATTATGAAAAGAGAGTGGCGTGACTTAACAAAATCTGAAAAGAAGGTTATTGTTGATAAGGATACAGAACGTGCCCGGAGCGGGAAGTTTGATAAGTTTTATGAAACCGGTGTGTATACCTGCCGGCGTTGTGGTTCGGCACTATATCGCTCTGATGACAAGTTTGATTCTCGCTGCGGCTGGCCGGCCTTTGACGATGCTGTTTCCGGTGCGGTTAAGCAGGTCCCCGATGCTGATGGTAGGCGGGTAGAGATTTTGTGTAATGTCTGCGGCGGACATCTAGGACATGTATTTTTTGGAGAAAAGTTGACCTCTGCCAACACCAGGCACTGTGTGAACTCGATATCCATGGATTTTGTCAGTCGTGATGATATTGACGATCACTTCTCGAAAGCTGTTTTTGCTGGCGGTTGTTTCTGGGGAGTGGAGTACTATCTGCAACAGATGCCGGGTGTGATCTCGGTTGTTAGCGGCTATACAGGGGGGCAGAAAGCGAACCCGACCTATGAAGAGGTCTGTAGTGGCAGAAGCGGGCATATTGAGTCGGTTGAAGTCTTGTATGATCCGGCGCAAATCAGCTATGAGGCGTTGGCAAAAAGATTCTTTGAGATACATGACCCAACGCAGGTTGATCGTCAGGGACCGGATAAAGGCGAGCAGTACAAATCTGCTGTTTTTTATGCAGATGATGAACAGAAAAGAATTCTGGACTCTTTGATATCTCAATTGAAAAATAAGCGGTATAAAGTGGTGACTGAGTTAAGAGCTACATCGGTGTTTTATGCCGCTGAGATTTATCATCAGGACTACTATTTTAAAAACGGAAAAACTCCCTATTGTCACAGCCCGGTCAATCGCTTTGACTAGTCGTAGACGTGTTTGTCATCTTTCCAGTTATAAACGCCTTTTTCATCTGCCCAGAGCCTCCGGGATTCCGATTTTTTGATGCCTGTTTTTGGGCTTTGGCAGGCCCCATTTCGGCGACTGGTGGTTCGGACTGGGCATGATGCAGGAGGTTTTGTACTCATCGCGGTATCCTGGGCTTTCTTGCGGTTGGCCTTTTTGTCCAGACGCTTAAAGTATGCGGTCACTTTGTCCCACTGTTTGCCGACGGGGCCGTCATCAAGTTTTTGAATTTGTGTCATCACCACTTCTCGTGTTTTTTTTACAAAAGGCACATCTTTTGCGTATATTTCGGCAATGACAATCACGCCTACTAAAATTAAAATAACTAATAGAATCTTTTTAAACATTGAGTGCTCCCCTTCCGGTTGAAGTCAATAAATAACTATTTCAGTATAAAACTTATCTTAGCACATGGAAGGGCGAGGCGTAAACTGTTTTGATCTTAAAATAGAGGGACATATATTACTTTATGTTTGGATATAAATGGCGTGTGCCGATGTGCCGTTTTGCCAGATGTGCATAGCGGTTGATTCCGTGTAGGATGCGGTAAACGAATTATTCCACTTTCACACAGAGAAACCCCTTATCGCCTGAGACCGGAATGTTCCAGTTGCATTGCGGTTCAACTCCGGGAATTCCGCTTTCAATTACAGTCCACTCTGCATCTGTCAGCTCTGACTTGAATTCAATGCTGTAGGTTTTTCCGGCGACAGCTTTCCAATGTAGCTGCATCTGTCCGCCTTCCATTGCATTTTCTGTAATTTTGAATACCGAATCAGCATCTATAGGACTTGTTCCCGCATAAAACTCCTCCCAGGTCAGTAGCCCGTCACCATCAATGTCGGCCATAGCGGCTGAGTCGGTTGGCGAGAGCCCAAAACTTGTCATCCAGATCTCAGGAACATTGTTTGTGATGAAAGAGCCGTTCATGAAAATATCGAACTCTCCGTAATAACAGCTGCCATCCTTGATATCCCATAACAGGTGCCGGGCATAAGTTAATGGTTCTCCAAAGCGGCTGGCAATATTTACTCCGATCTGACCGATCGTTGATTCATCATATCCGGTCTGTATTG
>JAQIBS010000170.1 GCA_027858965.1 Kiritimatiellia bacterium | reverse complement strand
TTCCATGTTACTTTTTCCTTTCTGCAATTTTTTGAACGATTTTTGTTGAGGGTTTATCGTCACATGGAACATTTTTTTTGTCCATATGTTTGTCGCATTTAATATTACAATTTGGCGATTGCAATTTCATGCAAAATTAGTATTGACGAACGTGGATATTAGATATAAACTTTACAAGCTTAATGGATGCACCATCTATTGATTTATCGTTAGTTATAATAAAAAAGAAGGTTTTTATGATTCACACAACACGACCGCCTGTAAAAATAGGTATTGCCGGGTTGGGACGTGCCGGGCTTGAGATGCATTGCGAGGAGCTGGCTAAATTTCCAGAACTGTTTAAGATTGTAGCGGTTTGTGACCCTATGAAAGAGCGCCGGGACATTGTCAGAGAAACATATCCTGAGTGTCGTTCGTACCGTCGATATGCCGATCTGATTGATGATCCTGATGTAGAGATGGTTGATATTGCAACCCGCTCGGATGACCATGCAGCACATGCGATCCAGGCTTTGAAATCCAATAAATGGGTGCACTTGGAACGACCGATATGCTCTGATCATGATGAAGCCATGGTTCTGCGCGCAGCTGCCATGAAGGCGGGAAACCGTTTGCTGGTCAGGCAGAATTACAGATATGAACCCGCCTTCATAAAAGTAAAAGAGATCATTGAATCCGGTGTGCTTGGTAATATTTATAATATTGTCATGCGTCGCGGTACGTACAATCGACGCGATGACTGGCAGGCTGTCAAACGTTGTTCCGGCGGCGCCACTCTTTCACAGGGTTCTGCATTTCTTGATCAGGCCTTGATTCTTTTGAAAATGCCGCCTGTCAAGGTGTGGGCTGATTTGAAACGAGTTGCATCAGTCGGGGATGCCGAGGATTACATGCATGTTTTACTGCGTAATCAGGCTGGTTTGACGGTTGATATCAAATATTCCGGTGGGCGTATCAGTAATGACCCGCTCTTTAGAGTTTGTGGTAAAAAGGGCGAGTTTACTCTTTATGAGAACGAGACAGAGGGGCTTTTGAAGTATATCAACCCTAAACAGGAACTTCGTCGGCGCAGGGCATCTGTCAGGACTCCGACTTTAGGAAGTTTTGGAAGACCTGAACAGATTGATTGGCGGGAGAAAAAAGTTTCACTTAAGACCGATGGCGAAAGTGGGATGGATCTGATCTGGGTGCATGTATTCAATGCAATTCGTGAGAACATTAATTACCCTATCACTCTGGATAGCGCCATTGAGGTGATTCGTATTCTCTCAATCATTAAAAAAGATAGCTCCTTCGCGTAGTGAATTCCGCGACTGCGTCGCTGGTTTGAGACGCGACTGCGTCGCTGGTTTGAGGCGTGTCTGCGTCGCTGGTTTGAGGCGCGACTGCGTCGCTGGTTTAAATTTTCTGATTTCTTTCCGTAAACGGGATTTCAGGCGTAATCATAATAGACCTACTTTCCCAATATCTAATAATCAAACGCAACAAAGTTGCATGAAACGCAAGCTATGCTTGCCTCAAACCAGCAGCTCTGCTGCGCTTCAAACCAGCAGCTTCGCTGCGGCAACGGGGCGTTTTCCGCATTTAATAACACGTTTATCGGTTACAATCCAGTGAACCCGGATATCATGGGGTTCCTGCGGTATCTCTTTGTCCTCAATCACCTGCCAGTCGTAACATACGGCAATTAATCGGGCGGGCTTTCTGGCCTTAGTAAGAATTTGATCATAGAATCCCGCTCCAAAACCCAGACGTGCTCCATACATATCAAAGGCCAGCCCAGGAATGATAAACGCATCAACATCCCATGTCGGGACAAGAAAATGTTCTCTCGGTTCACGTACTCCGAAGGGGCCTGTGGTAAGCTTCATATTCGGAAAAAAAGAACAGAGGTTATAAACTTTGGTCTCCTTATTCCAGGTTGGAACGCATATATTCCGCTTCAGATTCCATACCTCTTTGATCAGGTAGCGCATTGGAATCTCATGCGGAGTGCTGATATAGGTTGAAATAGTCCAGGCCGAAAGCAACAGGTTGAGTTTACGATTTTCCGCAAGGGTGTGCCCAATATCTTTGCTTGCCTGCCTGCGTTCTTTGTTGGTTACCTCATGCCTTTTGGCACGCATCTCTTTTCTAATAGTGTCTTTATCCATAGTAATGCAGTGTTCAGTGTCCAGTGTTCAGTGTTCAGTGTCCAGTGTCCAGTGTCCAGTGTGGAGGGTTGCAGGCCTCTGCGACCGCGAATGTCTTAATTCTTAATTCATCACTCCCATCCCTCATCCTTAAAACAACCCACGCACCTTGCCTGTCTCAGTGTCGACATCGATTCTCCTGAATGCGGCATTGGATGCCGTTCCCGGCATCAGTTTAATATCACCCGCCACAGGAACAATTAATCCGGCACCCTGATAGATCAGGAGGTCGCGAATAGGCATTGTCCAACCCTTTGGCCTGCCACTCAGTTTTGGATCATGTGAGAGTGAATACTGGGTCTTTGCCATGCAGATCGGTAGATTTGCTAGCTCAGGATTGCTCTCAAGCGCTTTAAGCTTTGCCGTGGCTTCGTCGCTGTAAGTCACTCCGTCACCACCATAGACCTCTTTGACAATATCTTCAATACGGCTGCTGATCGGTTTGTTCAGATCTGATAAGAAAGCAAAGTTGTTATCGGTATCCTCGCAGGCTTCAATGACCGCTGCTGCCAGATCAGTTGCCCCTTCGCCTCCTTTCAACCAGTGGTCGGAGACCGCGAAACGGGCGCCGGCTGCCTCAGCAACGCGTTGAACAGTGGCATATTCCGCCGGGGTGTCGGTATAAAAGCTGTTTAGGCAGACAACCGGGCGTATTCCTGAGCGTTTGACAATATCAATGTGAGCCAGCAGATTTTCACAACCCTTTTCAAGCAACTTAATGTTTTCGCTGGTGTAAACCGGGTCTAGTTCTCTTCCGGCACGTACGGGAGGTCCTCCTCCGTGTGATTTCAATGCACGTACAGTTGCCACAATCACAACTGCATCCGGTTTGAGTCCGGAACAGCGGCATTTGATGTTCCAGAATTTCTCGTAGCCGATGTCAGAGGCAAATCCACTCTCCGTTACCAGATAGTCGCTTAAGGTTACTCCCAGTCGATCGGCAATCACGGAACTTTGTCCAATCGCAATATTAGCAAATGGACCGGCATGTACCAGCACTGGTTGTCCTTCAATGGTCTGCATGATAGTCGGATTGATCGCACGCACCAGCCAGGCTGTCATGGCTCCATCTACCTCAAGCGAAGCAGTTGTGACAGGGTTGCCTGTTTTGTCATAAGCTACAATGATCTTACCAATACGTTCTCGGAGGTCTTTCAGATCGGCGGCCATGGCAAGCACCGCCATCACCTCAGAGGCCACCGTGATATAGAATCCGGATGGCATTTCATATCCATCCATCTTGCCGCCTTTGCCAATTTCAATGTTGCGCAGGGCCTGAGCACAGAAATCCATTGCCCAGCGCATCTGAATGCGTTCGGGGTCGATATCAATGCGTTTCAGGAAACTTTTTGCAAGACGTTCATCATCATAGTTGTTTTCATGCTGCATTCTGGCGGTGAGAGCCACCATTGCAAGATTATTAGCGTTGGTGATCGCATCAATATCACCTGTCAGTCCCAGCGAGAGGGGGGCCAGTGGAACTACCTGCGCCAGACCACCGCCAGCCGCAGATCCCTTGATGTTGAAAGTCGGTCCGCCGCTGGGCTGACGCACTGTGCCCATTGCTTTCTTGCCCAGCTTACCTAACCCCTGCACAAGTCCAATGGTCGTGGTTGTTTTGCCTTCACCGAGCGGTGTCGGGGTTATGGCTGTGACATCAATATATTTGGCTCTTTGGACAAAGGGGCGTTTTAGCAGCGCGGCCGTCTCAATCTTGCCAAGGAACTTTCCGTAGGGACTCCATTCATCATTATTCAGGCCCAGTTCTGTTGCAATATCCGCAACCGTCCTTAGGTTTTCTTCAGCCGCCTCAGCGATCTCCCAATCTTCCATTTTAACGGGGTCAAGGTTTGTCATTATCTAATTTCCTTCTTGGGGTGAATTATTTTCACTAAATCAATAATTAATATAATACAAGAAGCATCTCTCTGATGCCAGTTCGATGCCGGATTGCAACTCTAAATGCGACAAAATTCATTATGCTTGACAGCCGCTCAACTCTCCCTCGAATACATCCTTCGCGGATGTGTAGTCCAAGATCCGGCGCGGATAATTATTTATC
>JAQIBS010000147.1 GCA_027858965.1 Kiritimatiellia bacterium | reverse complement strand
GATAAATAATTATCCGCGCCGGATCTTGGACTACACATCCGCGAAGGATGTATTCGAGGGAGAGTTGAGCGGCTGTCAAGCATAATGAATTTTGTCGCATTTAGAGTTGCAATCCGGCGTTTACGTGTGATTCAGCATATCAAAGAGAGTGAGCTTATAGATCTGATAATGTGTTTCATGATAAACGAGCGGAAAATATTAAAATTAAGCCGTGAGATGAATTAAGCGCAAATATTTATAAAAACGCCTTGCCCGTATCAATTTGCACATGATACTATAAGACAATCTCTGCGTAGTCTATCTATGATTAATAGAGAGTTAACTGAGTTTTTAATAGAGATTTGAACTAATGATTGAGTGTTTTGACCTGAAAAAACCTGTAGTTGTGTTGTGCAACGACAGAAAAAATAAGTGTACTGGTTGGTTTTGTTATAGTTTTTCGGCTTTTATCTCCGTTATTCTTGTAATATCGCTGAGTGGTTGTGGCTGTGGCAGGAAAAAAAAGGCTGATTCTTCCAGCTCTTCCGACGGTGCTGAGCCCGCTACTCGAATGCAGGATAAACAATATGTTGCAGAGCTGGATACGCATCGTAATGATCAGAAGGTGGTTGCGAGGGAGCGTAATAAGCTTGCCGCAGAGAAAGAAGTTTGTGCTGAGCGTATTAAAGCCGGTCTTTCGGCTGAAGTCAGCCAGGAAGATTTTAAAGCCGCCCTTGAAAAAGATGAAGAGTGGCAGCGCTTAGAGAAGATACAAGACCTTCGTGATAAGGATGTTGTTGATGTTTTGCGTGAAGCGCGTGAGACAGTGAGAGCGCGCATGCTAAAAGAAAAGCGTAAAACCGAGGCTCCGGCAGGTAGCTGAGGAAAAAGAGATTATTAGTGTTTTTGAAGTTTAATTAAAAAAGCTTTTTAGTGAAATTAATCACTCAAAAGAGTTTGAGTTTTATAAACTGGAGAGAGAGAATGAACATGGCAGGAATGAAAAAAATAACCAAAAAAATGGCGTTACCCTTGATTGTGGCGGCGACTATGCTGGCCGGTGTTAATGCATGGGCTCAGGTTAGTAATGGCATTGCCAGTATTACATCTGATCAGGCTGGCCAGCTTATTACAGCTTCGGGGGTTAATGTTGATTTCCGTATAACGCTGCACGGAAGCTTTGAACAGCATGCCCTCGTTACCTCTCCGACTCTTCAGCCGGAAATTCGTATGATAGTGAATGGCTCAGTTGCCTGGGCCTCTCTGGTTTCAATGAGTCCGTTTACGGCTTCAAATGGTGGCCTGCGCACAGAGGCTCTCTTCCGTTATACGGTGAAACCTGGTGATATGGCTCAGCCTTTGGAGCTCTTTGGCAATTCAGGGATTGGGCAGTCACCTGGTGATTCTTTTAAATTTAACTGGAATGGCTGGCAGATTTCGAGGGTTGGTGACACCTCTACTATTGCGGTGTGGGTTTTTGATGATACTAGTTTTGTGTCCGGTGATATATTCGATTTTAATTTAACAAAAGCCAATGTTAAGTTGAGGACACTCAAATTTGAAGATGCCACCAGCCCGATTACTGTGGCTGCCACGGAGAGTGTTAACTGGCATGTGACTACCGTTAACCCAATTGAATCCGCGGTTGTTGATTTTTATGTGTGGCCTGCTGACTACTCTGTTATTCAGGTCGGTGCCAATACTAATCAACCTCTCCTGGTTAGTATGCCTACCGGTTCAACTGATGTTGATTTTGTGGTTCGCGGACAGGCTGTCGGTGAAACCGATATCTATCTGCAACGCACTGTTGATTATGATAATAACGCTAACCCTCTCATCGGTGTTACCAACTATATCCGCCGCGCAATCGAGGTTACAGCCCCGCCAGCACCAACCGTCCGTGTTGTGATGATTGATAATGGTGGTGATAACATCACGATGGATGAGACCGGAAGTCTTAGCACCGGTAATTTCAACGTCGAGTTGTCGGAGGCCTACGCCTCCGATGTGGTTATTCGGATCGACACAGCGATTGCCGGACTAGTGCAAACGAATGTGACATTTGCCAACAATCCTTTTTTCGTGACGATTTCAGCAGGTGATACCGTTTCTTCTGATCAGAAATTTAATGTTCCTGATGGCACGCAGCTTAGTACTGCAACTGGTGTTACCTTGACACCGACGATTACGAATGCAATGGCGGCGGCCAACTATAGCCGCATCCGTAAAGCGACTGTTTATGTTAACAATGCTAATCCGGTTATTATTCGCCCGGAGAGTACAGATGTTGAAACTGTTATACGTGGTGTTAACACCGCCTTTGATTTCTTTGTTCAGGATGTCCCTGCCGACAACCCCAGCATGATCACACGCTGGACCTTTGGCGATTCAACCCCGTCGATGGTTGTCACCGGACATCAGGGGAATGCTTTCCATACATACACTGCCATCGGCACCTATCAGGTCAAAATGGAAGCTCAAGACAAGGACATGGATCCCAGTTCATATATAGAGACTATCTTTACAGTGAACGTTGAGCCTCCGCAGCCTTCGCCGAGTGTGTCGCTGGTTACAGACAGCTTTGTCTATGATGAAACAGGCGATACCGCTACAGGTCAGATCAAGGTTTATCTCTCTGAAGCGAGTACTTATCCTGTCTGGGTACGTATTGAAACAGATCCCGCTGGACAGAGTAATATTGCACTCTCCACGACAAATGCTTTCCGTATTGCTGCCGGCACAACCAATTATGCTAACACAGTGCGTTTTTCACTGGTTGACGGAACAGATGACAGTGCGCTTACAGGGATTACGCTAAGGCCGGTGGTAACCAACGCCGTAGCAGCAGCGCATTACACCGATCTCAAAGAAACAGCGATTTACGTTAATAATGTTGCTCCTGTTATCACACGGCCTGTCGCTGCTACAAATCTTAGCCTGCCGGCATCTTCCGCTTATGGATATGATCAGGTTCCAATGGGGGATCCCTTTACATTCACCTATAATGTTGATGATGTTGATGCTGATCTGTCCTCTATGATAGTTCACTGGGAGTTCGGTGATGGTGGAACTCTGGATGCCGTTGGTGCTAATGGAACGGTTTCTCATACTTATGTCAGTCTGGGTGATCGGATTGTCAGCGTTAGGGCCACAGATAAAGATGGTGGCAATTCAACCTGGGTTGAGTTTAAGGTGACTGTTGTTACTCCACCACCCGACCCTACTGTTAGCATTATAGTTCCCAATTCTCCTATTTACGAAAATCAGGATCCTTTGAGCGATTTCATTACAGTTCAGCTGTCAGAAGCTTTTACCAACAACGTGGTTGTTAATCTGTCAATGGATATAGCAGATAAAATTCAGTTGAGTGTGTCTCAAGTAATTTTTAACGTTGGTCAAACCACTAAAGATGTCTATATCACAGCATTGGATGGCACCTCTGCCACGCTTGCACCGGGAGTGGAAATTACTCCCGATGTGATTGCCACGCCAGCGGCTATCAACCATTTTTTAATTGAAGAGTCCGGTTTTGTCCGCGTGAGGAACGTTATTCCAGAGATTGTGAATCCCGTAGTTCCAGACGATGGTGAAGTAGCTTATAGTGTGCCGCAGGGGGGGTCAAGGGCTTACAATTGGGATATTGATGATGTTGATGCTGATCTGACAGGTATGATAGTTACATGGAGATGGGGTGACGGATCACCTGCTGAAGTTGTGATCGGTGGCAGTGGCGCAATCACGCATAGCTATAGTATGCTTGGTGAGGCGCTTATTCAGGTGTCTGCCCAAGATAAAGATGGTGGCAGCATGCAGATCGCGTTCAGCGTTCTGATTCAGCCTGCAAAAGCAGTGAACGTAACTCCAATTGGACCAAATAAAGAGGCCTCGTATTATGGCGCCGCTGGCCTTGGTGACGGAACGGTTACCTCTACAGAGGCACGTGGCTCCGATAATCGCAACAATGTCTACTTCTTTAAGTATGATCCGAATATTACGTCTGCTAATCTTGTGGCAATCCCTTATAAGGCTGGTCTTGCAGGTTATACGGCGGTGCATTATGATTCATTAGGAAATTCCTTTTCGGATCCAGCAGGTGTTAAAGTCCTCGACAGTTTCTTCTATGTATGGGGGGGCGTGGATCAGGGTCTTCCTGAAGCAAAATTGGTTCCGTCCACCACCACTCCTACAACCTCTATTACTCTGCCTGAGGTTGAAACAACTGATGCCGGCGATACCGCGAGTGTTGAGATCCGTGATGTGCAGGCTATCTTCTCTTATGAGCGTTATGAGGAAGATAATATGGGTGATATCAATCAGGATGGAATTCCTGATAAGATCTCCCAGAGGTATGGTCTGGGAGCTGCGGCTGCTGCCATTGCTGAGAATCCTGGCGGATTGCCAGCTGATTTAATTAATGCTGCTGGTTATAATGGCGATGAGGACTATATTCCTCTCGCCTCAAGCGGTAACAGCGCTGTAACATCCAATATTTTTGCAACCCTCGGAACAGAGTTTACGGCATGGCTTGAGGTACGTGGATTTGATGAAGGTTTGAATAACGCCACATATGGCAGTGATCCGTCAGGTCCGCTGGATGAGCCTGGCGCAGATGGCATTGTCGGCGGCACTGACCCTCTGGATCCTGATACTGATGGCGATACATTCCCGGATGGATGGGAGTATTACTTCTGGTATAATGCCGAAATCATGGGCATGACAGGTGAGTCATATAGTCCCTCTGATGTTTCACAGGGAAATCTGATTCGCAGCCGGGATATTGCTGATTACTTTGATCCATTGGTGCCAGCTGTTGCTGATGCCACAGGGTCTGCCTATAACCGTGATACTGATAATGACGGGCTTAGCGATGTTGAAGAGTTAACCATAGGTACAAACCCGGTTCATTGGGATACCGATGGCGACGGTATGTGTGATGGCTGGGAGGTTCTGCGTGGGTTGAATCCTAATGACAGCACTGACGCGGCCAGCAATCCAGACGGTGATTATATGGCCTATGCTTCGGTTCCACGTGAGTGGGTGACTGTTGCTGGTGGCGGAATCACCAATAATTATCTTGCGGTTGATGCAAGCATAGGAACAACCAATGGGACATTCACAACTTGGTATAATTATGGCGATACCAATTCCCTGATTGCGGTTGGACATCCAGTTGTTCTGGCTGCTAACCAGTTGGTGATAGCCTCAGCAGATATAGAAGCTCTGATTATGCATTTTCAGGTGCGTGATGAATTCGGTTTTGATCCTCGCACAGCTTGGACGGATACAATTGATCCAACTCGTTTTAACGATACAACGGTTGAAGGAGATGCACCCAATACCCGCCCATTTACATCTCTGAATGAATATCTGCTGATGAAATTCATGTCAGAAAATCAGGTGAATGGTATTGGAACAAGCATTGCCGGGGATTCGGCAGCCTGGGTAGCCGCATCAACTCACCCGCTGACTCCGGATACTGATGCTTCGTCCGTGGGTGTTGATAGTATGCCGGATGGCTGGGAGCTTTATGTTGCTACTCAGCCGGATATGCGTGATTTCGAGATTTCCCCATGGAATAGACTCGATAATGATGATGATCGTGATCCTGGTGATGACCGTAATCCTGATGACGGAGAGGGGTTGATCGTGATGCGTGAGTATTCCGGAATTTATTCCTCAGGCCAGTATACTAACAGCGCGTTGTACAGCTCTGGATTTAACACGGTTTCCATTAGGCTACAGGATACTTATTGGGTTAATAAGTTCTGGCCAACCGACCCGTGGGAAAAAGATACCGATGCGGATGGAGTGGAAGACGCTGAGGAGATGGCCTTTATGTACGGTTCTCCGGTTGATGGCGGTGGCTTATTCACTGCCGGTGGCGGATTGAACCCCTGTTCGGTCGATACAGACCGTGACGCACTGCCTGATGCGTGGGAATTACAATTCTTAGGAACTCCTGTTACTGATAATGGATCTATGGTCATTACCAATGGTATGAACGGAACCGTTGTTGACTCCAGTCGGGACTGGGACAGTGATGGTCTGCGAAACTATCAGGAGTACTGGGTACAGGCTGTACGCTCATTCCGTTATGATATTCCATCACCGGATGTTGTGGATGCTGATGGCGTGGGACTCATCACAAAGAATTCACCGCTTCCTATGGATACATCTTTTGCGGTATCTAATCTGTTTGTAAAAGTTGATGCTGCATGGGATATTGCAAGAAAACCCTGGTGGCCTAAGGATACATCTCTCTGGGTGATGTTAAAGGTTAATGAGGAAGCTTATGTCTCTACCGATCCGCGTGATGAAGATACCGATACGGATGAGATGGATGACTACTATGAAATGTTCCATGGCCTCAATCCTATTCTCGGCTTTGCCTTACGTGACGACAGAACAGATGATCGCGTGGCAATGGCATATAAAGACGAGGAAGAAAGGGAAATTCATGCCTGGGGTTATAATGATTTTGGTTTGATGCTGCCGAAAAACTTCATGGCCTATCCCTGGTTGACAGGTATGCCCAATTCAGATGTGGATGCGGATGGTCTGCTTAACTTTGAAGAGATGATCCTTCCTAATGCAGCCAGTCCTGCTTATTATAATACCGATCCGACACCGTTATGGCTGACAGATTCCGGAAATCCTGACAGCATACCAGCCCGTTCCTACTACAATGGGGGAATGTTCTTCTGGCCAGGAGACCCTCTTCCAGACCCTGGGGATCAATTGTTTTCTTATGAGATGAATGAAGGTTATGATACCGATAATGATGGTGTTAACGACAAAGCTGAACTAGTGCCAGGGCCGAATGGAAATAGTGATCCACAGGATCATGATGACCCCATACGCCGTCAGGCTCTTTGGTTTGACGGAGTGCAGTCTGCAGCACAGACACCGGCAGCTTTCGCTTACAGCGATTGGGCCTTCCGAAGTTTCACGGTTGAGCTATGGGCGATGCCTGAGGTGATCGATCGTAACCAGGTTCTGATAGAACGTCGTATGTACTACGCTGCCAGTGATCTGAGTATCACTAATGGTGTGCGTAGAAATTTCCGTATCGGCATAAAAGATGACGGTAGAGTGTATGCCATGTTCCAGAATGCTGGTGGCCATGACGAACAGAGTGGCGTAGTCATTGCTTATGGACGTGTTCTGAATGTCGATGAATGGGTGCATTTGGCAGCATGTATGGATGGTGCATCCGGTGAATTCAGACTTCTTGTCAATGGTGAGATTGATGCAGTGGTCAATACCGACCTGATTCCAGCCAACGGTGTTGAGACTTTGAATATGGACCAGCAGAATCCGGGAGATGCCCTTTCGGTGGTTGTATCAGCCGGTGCATTGGTTCTGGGAGCTGCAAATGACTCAATTGGCGGCGATCTTCCTGATTCCTGGTCTGCTTACAATCCAGACTCTTTCTATAAGGGATATATTGACGAAGTTCGTGTATGGGATGGTGCACGTAGTATTGGTGCGATCAATGCTGATTTAAGAAAACGTTATACTTATACCGAGTTAACAGAAAATCGGCGTGATGTACAGTGGGAGCAGTCGCAGGGGTATAGCAGAGTTGCAAGTAATAATCTGCTGCTCCAGCCTGAGTTGAGATATCATTATACATTTGATAATCTGTTCAGCTCTTATTCACCTGAAACTGTTGCGCTTGTCCCTCGCGGCTTTATGAGCGATGCTGTGACAACAAACCGGCCTGTCGGGACAGTTGCGAGCTGGTGGGATGGCATGACTGCTACAAGGAGCTTTGTTTATACTAACTCAGCATATATCCCGTGGATTGAAAATGGTGTATATCACCTGCCTCTAACTTCCCGTATTACAGGAAGCGAAACTGGTGCCAGCTCCATTGAATTCACATCTGTTCAGGACTCTGTTTACTGGTCGCGTTATGCGGCTGGATCTTATGCAGTGATAAATGATTTTAAAATCAACAATGATCCTTACGGATATGTTTACAATGCTGGTGGGTCAATAACAGTCAAGCAGGATATCTTACCTCTGGGAGGGGCATATGCAAAAACGGTCACCACAATGTGGGATGAACAGGGTGTTAGCTCAACTTGGCCTGACAGCAATCTGGACTCAGATTATGATGGTATGGCTGACTGGTGGGAAATAGCGAATGGATTGGATCCCAACAGCGGAGCCGATGATGATGGTTGGTATGGTTTGGTTGACCCTGGCAATAGGGGCTGGACAAATGGTGAACGATATCTGCGTGATTTGGCACGTGGTTTAAGGGAAGGCGATGCATACGATTCACCGTCCGGACCTGCTCAGACAGCGGATTCTGATTACGATGGGATGCCGGATTGGTGGGAAGGCATATACTCACTAGATAAGAATAGTTCTGTTGGCGACCATGGCGCAAATGGCGACTATGATCGTGATGGACTGCCAAACCTTTCAGAGTATCTTATCTCTGAGCTTTATCAGTTCCGCTATATAAGCCCACGCCTATTTAAAACAACTGTTGACCAGCCTTTCTCTGATTACTTCTTGCGCCAAGGTCAGATGACTCTTGGGGCGATGTTTACGGACCATGACTTCATTGAAGACAGCTGGGAAGACTTATATGATCCTTACTATATCAGTAGCTATGTCTATGATCCGCACGAAGATAATGATGAGGATGGCTGGTCTAACTGGGCCGAGGCTTGTTATGCCAGCATGTCTCGCACCGTCAAACCGGATGCAATTGTGAGCTTGTTGCCCGAGATGGAGACAGTCGCTGAGTATCCTATTCCTGTTATTGAAACTACTTTGCGGTATGATGGTTTCCAGACGGTGGGTGATCTGGTCATCAATTCCTACTCCACCTCGGATATGGATGGTATCCCGGATGCAAGCTATACGTTTGCCTATAATGCTGATGGAACCTTCCAGGAAACTAAAGAATACTATTTGGGCGTATGGCAACCTAAGGTTTATACAGTCACACTTAGTCCCGGATCAATTGCTCCGGGTACCATAGTGTTGACTTTTGTGGATCAGCGTAATGGAGAATCTTCTGCTACCGGCTATGATATTGATGGAATTATTTGCCGTAGGGCTCTCAATGGTGATGACGATCCATTTGGAACCATCAATTATGAAACTGGTGAAATAGTTTTGGATCTGTCTATTTATGATAATGGAAATTACATTCCGCTTAGCAGTTGGGATGATGCGTTGTCGTTTTCTGAACAGGATAGAGATTCGTATCTGTTGATTGCTAATAGTAGCGTTGGAATTAATTACAGCGTTAGTCTCAATAACACTTGGCCAAAGAAACTTTATTTGGGTAAGAGCGATACTGGTAGGATTCGTGAAGGTGATAACTACTTCTTCGCATTCCTTGATCTGGACAGTAGCGGCACTTGGAATGCGGGTGAACCTTGTGGTCTGCCAGAGCAATTTAAGACCGATATCGGTTGGGATCGCAATGAGATGATTATAGAACTCACTGACTATCGCCCAGGGTATTTACGTTTTGACTTGACCACGGGTCTTCGTTCGGAAGATGTGGTTTTGGGTATTGACAAGACTCCGAATCTGCCTTCTACTGCGACTTTTAAGAATCGCGTACGGGTGATTCGCACGGTAGGATTCATGACCAGGCTTGTTTTGGATCGTGTGATTACTCAGGGTCGCACATATATACACGAAGGTGATATGCTGGCTCAAGGTGATCTTGCGCTTGGCTGGGACATTACTCCTGACGCATGGAACAATGTTGAGGGGGCGTCTTATGATGTCTATATGGGTGATATTGATAGAACGATAGATAACCTTTTAGTGACGAGTTTCACAAATAGGTTTGATGAGTTTCATGCTAGGGCTGAAAGTACCAAGCCGATCCATGGTGGATATGTTTACTCATCACGTCCAGTCTTCCGTTGGAATATGCCGGATAATTATCCAGCCTTTTCCATTGAGATTAGGAAGAACTCACCCATGGGAACGCTCGTTTACGAGAGCGGTGCTGTTAAAGCACCATCCCGTGATGTAGAGACGGGTGAGTATATCTGGGAAGCTCCGATTCATGCAGGTAATACTCTGCCGCAGATTGGTAATAACCCTGTTCAAACCTTCTCGGTTAATACTGTTTATGCATGGCGCGTGAGAGCCATGGATGCAAAATTCACGGAAGTTATGGATGATGATGTTGATTGGTCTGAATGGAAAATGTTCCGTCTGGATGTTAACAGTCCTATGGAATCATCCGGTTACGGTATGATTGATGCGTCAGTTAAATATTTTGGCCCCGTGAACAATCTCACCAACTTGGTCAAGGTTCAGGCATTCACCTCAGCTGACTTCTCTGGTATAGCTGATTCTATGTATACATTGACGCCAGCTGAACTCGGTTCGTTAACTGATACAAGTTCAACCAATATCAATGCGGTTCTGCGTGGGCTTACTCCAAGTGAGTTTGCTGGAACGTATTATGTAATGGCTTACATTGACTCCAACACCAACAATGTGCGTGATGTCTGGGAGTCTTGGGGTTATGCCAATTACTACGGCAAGAGCTCTTCGCTTGGCCCGTATGTGGCGGAGCCTGTTACCGTTAAAATGAATACTTATCTTCCACATGTGAGTATATTCATCGAAGATGCCGATACTGATCAGGACTGGTTCCCGGATGCGTGGGAGTGGGAGTCTGAAATCAATCCGGACGAGGACTTCCTTGAGTCGATCGGGCCCTCCGGGACTTGGAGTGGTTCGGAGGACATTGGCTATACCGAGGTGAATGCTGATCTGGTTTATCTAACGAACCCCTGGGCCGGAACGATTGCATTGCTGGCATTTGGCAGCACTGACTCCGATGGCGATGGTGTTGATGACTTCAAGGAAATGATTCTGGGTACGGATGCCGCTGTTGTTAATCCCGGAGTGGCGGATAATCTGTTGCTCGGGCTTACTCCTGACGATACTCTTGAGCTGAATGTTGCAGGACTGGCTCTTGTCGATGAATTTATTCAGATGACATGGAATCTGGATGTTGACAAGGCTGAATCCAATTTGAGCCAGGGCATGCTGGACCTTATGTCAGCTGATGCTGATGGCACGGTTACCTACACCATAGAAGTTACTCCATCTCTGAGTAATCCTTCATGGACAACTGTTCAGAGCGGAAATGTTACGCTTGAAGGTTCTCAGGCATTGATCAATCAGATCAGTGTTGACGCCTCTGCTGTAAGTGGATTCTACCGAGTTAAACTGGGTAACTAATAAGATGTGTTGAAAATACTAACGACTCCCGGCAAATTTGTCCGGGAGTCAATTAATGTTTTTATATAAGTCAGATGATCTTGAATACGTAGTGAAGCAAAATGGACCGTTAATAAAGTTGAGATAACAATGAAGTTACTTAAATTATGTGTAGCAGCTATTATTTTGCCAGGTGTATTATTATTACAGTTGGCAACTGCCGCGCCGTTTGCCAAAAACGTTAAATACACTCAGCCTGATGGTTCTGAAATTCAGCTATGGGGTGAGGGAGATGACTTCTACGCAATTTTTGAGACTCTTGACGGTTATACCGTGATGTTTGATGCCGCGACAAGGGCTTATGTTTATGCTGCGGTCAGCAATGACGGCAGTGAGTTGGTGTCAACAGGTGTTCAGGTTGGGCAACTCCGACCGGCAGTGCTACTGCCCCATCTTCGCATTAACCGCGAGGTTGCACGGGCAACAGCACTTGAACGGAGAAATGCCTGGGAGGAACAAACCGGCATCAAAAAACGCTGGGAGGCATTGAAGGAGAGCCGACGTTCGTTTGAAGAGGCGGTTTCACTGGGACCGGTACCTTTGAGTAACTTTGGGCCGACACTCGGACAGATTACCGGCCTTGTATTGCTGATTGATTTTGACGATGCTGTGGGCTCAATTGAACGTGATGAGATTGTTGATTATTGCAATCTTGAAGGCTACGCAGGTTATAACAATAACGGATCAGTACGGGACTATTATCACGATGTTTCCAACGGGCAGTTGCTTTATACCAATGTGGTGACGGCCTATGTTCGCATTCCTAACTCACTTCATCCCAAGAGTTATTATACTGATCCCACCCGCGATGCAGGAATCAGTGCCAATGAGCTGATTGATGATGCCGTGAAAATCCTGAAAGCTCAGCCCGGCTATGCCACCGAAGTTGCTCCTGTGATTGACAATATCACGCTCGATGTTTCCGGGAGAGCATTGGCTTTAAATGTTTTTTATGCTGGTGGCAATGGCGGTGTGTGGTCGCAAGGACTCTGGCCTCACAAATGGGGGCTTTACTCTGTAGGTGCCATAAATTTGACAGCTCGCACAACGGTGCATACATATCAGATAACGAATATGGGCGATGGTCTTGCAATTGGGACATTCTGTCATGAAAACGGCCATATGATTTGTGGATTTCCCGATTTGTATGATTACGATTATGATTCAACAGGCGGTGCCGGCAAGTTCTGTATTATGGGCAGCGGCGGTCATGGAACAAATCCTTCGCAAACCTGTGCCTATTTGAAATATTGTTCTGGCTGGACAACCACTGTTGAGGTCGAACCCCTTACATACCTTGAGGCATCAGTTTCCAGCCCTATGGATAATCCTGATTATAATAAAATATACCGGGTGGCTAAGGCTGTTGATGGGGGTGATGCTCCAACAGAGTACTATCTTTTTGAGGGACGAAATAAAGCCGCTAGTGATGCCGCAATCCCGGCAGAAGGCCTCTTTATCTGGCATATCGATGAGCTTGGTGATCGTGATAAGCAAAGCTATGAGTATAATACGGTGCATGATAATTACGAGTGCTCTCTTGTACAGGCCGATGGGTTGCATCACTTTGAGAATTATGTCAACTCCGGTGACCCAAATGATTCATGGTATGACGGCAATACTGCTCCAACATATCAGAATCAGTTTACGGATGAAACGACACCGAGTGCAAAATGGTGGGATGGCAGTGAGTCAATGATGTATATCACTCAAATAAGTGCTGTGAGTGAAACGATGACATTTTTATTTGCGGTGCCTGCCCCCGTGATGCTGACTGTCGCAGGTGCTTTGCCTGCTGGACGTGAATGGGCGACCTATTATCATGCTATCGGTGTTTCAGGCGGGGTGCCTCCTTTGACTTGGTCCATCGTTAATGGAGCTTTACCTGATGGACTTATTTTTTCCGCAACCGGTGTGATTTCAGGCATGCCTACCTTGGCTACAAATGCCGAGTTTGATGTGGTTGTTTCAACAACCTATGGTGTGAACACTACCAACTCATTTTCATTGTTAATCCGTCCTGTGCACACGATCCCGTTTACTGAAAATTTTGATAGCAGTGGTGCTAATCTTCCTGAGAGTTGGCGTCATGCATATGTTACCAACTCGATAGCATGGTCGATTGAGCAGAGTCGTGATGAAGTTTATCCTGCTGCATCTTACTCTCCACCCAATATGATCTGCCTCTATTCACATTCGTATACCGATTCTGTGTCAAGACTGTTGACTCCGCGTATTGATTTCGGCGATACCGCTCAGGCGGGTCGCTTGTCTTTCCAGCATTATATGCGCGCAAGGGATGACAGTCAGGATGAACTGCGTGTCTACTATAAGACTGAGATGAATGGGGAGTGGAGCCTGCTGAAAACATATAATAATGATATTTTTAACTGGACTGAGAGGATTATCGACCTTCCTGTTATCAGTCGTTCAGTGTATATTGCCTTTGAGGGAACGGCTCGGTACGGACGCGGTGTTTGTGTTGATTCTGTTAAGGTATGGGATCCCACACCACCTTTCGGTTTTGTGACAGTTGATCCACTTCCAAATGCGATTATAGATGAGTACTACGAGCTTGCATTGCAGGTTGAGGGCGGATATGGCTCAAATGTATACAGTATTGTGTCCAACTCCCTGCCAGCAGGAATGTTTCTCTCGCCCACTGGTCTCGTATCTGGTACTGCCAGCACGGTTCAGCGGGTTTATCCCCGTATTCAGGTTGTTGACAACCACGGCCAGATAATTGAGAAAACGTACTCGCTGATGGTAACTGAGCCCGTGGTTAATCTCTTTGAAGAAGGCTTTGAAAGAGGCGGATTGATGCCTTATGGCTGGACTCAGGAATATATTGATTATTCCACAAGTTGGACCATGTATGGTGGTGGTAGTAAATATCATCCCAATGCCGCGCATGGCGGGAATTACAATGCGTTTTTATATGCTTTTGACAGAGATCCAGATACCGGTATTCATCGCACGCATACAACCCGTTTGATATCATCGAAGATTGACCTTGGTCAGGCCCCTCAAAACATCAGACTCTATTTCTGGCATTGTATGGTCGGTGTTGATGGAAATCAGGATGAGGTTACTGTCTGTTATAAGAATACAGGGGATGGCGACTGGATAGATCTTGAAACTTTTTCTGTGAATACCCCCGTATGGACACAGCGTTCGGTTTCGCTGCCTGATCCCAGCAGTACATACTATATTGCCTTCAAAGGTAGTGCCCGCTATGGTTACGGAGTGTGTATAGATGATATCCGCATAACGGATGAAAGTACGGCACCGATTATTACAACAGAAAGAGACCTGCCTGATGGCCTTGTCGGCTTTGATTACGAGGTTCAGATGGCAGCTTCCGGCGGAGTTCAACCTTACGCCTGGGATATAGCCAGTGGTACATTGCCCGGTGGATTAGCTCTTTCGTCTGACGGAATTTTGAGTGGCCAGCCGCTGGGAGCATTCAATGGTGTTTTCTTCGTTAAGGTTACCGGATTGGACGGTTTTGCATCCACCAATCGCTTTGCTCTGAAAATCAGGGAAGCAGGCACACTTCCGTTTATTGAAGATTTTGAGAGTGACGGAGTAATGCCTGAAGGTTGGACACAGGAGATTGTCAACAGAAATGTTGAGTGGCAGCTTTCAGCTGGCTCTCCCAGCTCAAGTGTGGATCGTCAGCCTACTGCCGCCTATGCCGGTAACTGGAATGCGGTTCTTCACAGCACTGTCTCAGGAGACCCTTCAATCACTAAACTGATTTCTCCCATGCTGGACATGGGCGGTGGTGTAACGAATGCGACTTTGACATTCCGTCACTGTATGAAGGAGGAGAGAGGAGATCAGGATAAACTATATGTCTGGTACCGCACCTCTTTGACAGCTGACTGGCAGATTCTACAGACATTTGCTATAAGCACCCCTGAATGGGTGGAGCGTACTATAGATCTGCCAAATCCGACCAGTACTTACTTCATTGCCTTTGAGGGACGGGCTAGTTATGGTTTTGGAGTGTGTATTGATGATGTCTTTGTGAATGGCTCTGTGAATTCTCCTTATAACAGCTGGCTGGATGAGAATTTCACCGAGCAGGAGGTAGTAGATGGTTTGATTACCGGCTATTACGATGATCCTGATGGTGACGGTATCCTGAATATATGGGAATATGCCTTTGATCTTAATTCTACGAATTATGATGCCAGCGGAACTCCGACTGGCGGCGTCTTTACTAACTATCTGCACTTGAGCTATCGTCAGAACATGGTGGCCACCGATCTTGATTTTGTTGTGGAGGCCTGTACTGATCTTATTCTTGGTGACTGGTCAACTAATGATATCAGCGAGCTTTTACGTATTGACAGCGGGGGCTATTGGAGTGTGACTGAACAGCATGATGTGCCGGTCTCTGACGTGCCCACCCGCTTTATGCGCCTGAAGCTGATCATCAACTAAAGCTGCTTTCAGCCGCAACCAAATTAAGCTTTTGTGATGAACGGACCTATTTGTTCCCAATATCCCTTTGTGTTTTAAACACCGCAGCTTTAGTCAACAACGCTTCGCGTTACATAGAAGAAGAGTTTGATCACTATCACCGGATAGAGGCTGGCGCGAAGCGGCTATTGCCTTGGATATTGGGAGTTCCGTGTTGGATATTGGAATTGTGTACGGCTCCGCCGTGCTGTGCGCTCTGTGGTTAAATAAAACTACGTAGAAAACAAATTCTGCGATCTCTGAGCTTCTGCGAGGGATTAAAATTGATCTCCTTCTGTTCTTTTTATACACTCATCCTATGCAAAACATTCCCGAACCTGCCAGAAATCTCCCTCAATCTGAATTTGCCGCAAGAACCAAACGGATCAGCGGTATTATGAAGCGGCTGAAACTAGATGCTCTGTTTATCGTGACAGAGGTCAATCGCTATTATTTCACAGGACTTCTGACTTCCAATGGAGTTATTCTGGCTGAGCGAGGCGAAGAGCCTCTTTTCTTTACCGATTTCCGATACTTGACCGCAGCAAAAAAAGAACTGCATAGCATGCCCTCCCAGTTGCTGTGGCATCCAAACGAAGAGTTGGACGTGCTTGTTGGTTTCGGGAGTGGCTGGAAACGAGTGGGGTTTGAAGGTTCGATCAGTGCTACGCGTTATAATAATTTCAGAGCGGCACTGCCTGACGCAGAGTGGGTTGATATTCAATCTGAGATCGCAACGCTGCGTTCTGTGAAATCTGTGGCGGAGTGCAATGCGATGCGTTGTGCCTGCGCCGCAAATGACCTGATGCTGGAGAATGTTCTCAATAAAGTCGAAACAGGAATGACAGAGTGGGAAATCAGTGTTCTGATCCGGCAAGAGGCGGATATGCTCGGACAGGGGGAGTCTTTTGAAGCTATCGTTTGTGCGGGACGCAATGGTGCTGAGTGTCATCACCACCCGGATAAAACCGTTTTGCGAAGAAACAAACCTCTTCTGATTGATCTTGGCGTGAAGGTTGATCATTACTGCTCTGATATGACGCGCACGACATTCTTTGGTAAACCAACAGAGCTCTATAAAAAAATATATAAGATTGTTCTGGATGCAAATCGTAGGGCTATCAGTAAAATTAAGCCGGGTATCACCTGTGGATCAATTGATAAGGTGGCACGGGACTATATTGATAAAGCTGGCTATGGAAGGTATTTCGGACATAGTCTCGGTCATAGCCTCGGACTCGATATTCATGAGAATCCCAACTTTTCAACGGGCAATAAAATTATACTCAAACCCGGCATGATTCTATCCGTTGAACCCGGGATCTATCTGCCCGGTCGCCTGGGTGTCAGGGTCGAAGATATTATTCTTGTGACACGTGATGGCTGTGAGGTGTTGTCATCAGCAGATCGCTCTGGCGTTGTGTAAGTAGGGCACAAGTCACTTCCGTTGATGGAGTAAATTTTTGCTATAATTGCTACATTCTGTCAGTATTAAAGGTAATCTAAGCATCCTGCTTGGCTAATTATTGAGGCAAGCCGGTCTTCGCCCTTTGGGCTACGCACCGACACAGCAGGATGCTTGCACTACTTTTCTTTGCATTAACTCAACTTGCCAGGGAATTCAACGGAGCTTTCAGAACTGCATTAATCATCCTTTTCAATATGCATTTTCATTGGTATAATTCAAAATAGTTTAATAGTTAATCTGTAAATACAAAAATTGAAATGAGGTACATAATGATTAGCAAAACATTAACAGAAGCAATAAATACTCAGATAACTCGTGAATATTTCTCTGCGTATATGTATTTGGCCATGGCTAATGATGCCATGGATAAGGGGTTTAAAGGGGCCTTCAACTGGCTTTCCCTTCAGTTTGCGGAGGAGCAGGGCCATGCGCTCAAGCTCTCTAAGTATTTGCAGGACCGGGGCGCAAAAGTGATTCTGGATGAGATTGAGAAACCCCAGGATGAGTGGTGTGATCTGGTCACTATTTTCAAAGATGTCTTGGTGCATGAACAGAAGGTCACCGCATGGATTAATGAAATTATGGCCATTGCTGTACAGGAAAGTGACTTTGCCGCACAGGGTATGCTCAAGTGGTTTATCGATGAACAGGTTGAAGAGGAGGCTAATGCCGCTGATATGATCTGGATGTTGGAGATGAACTCTGAGTCTAAGGTTGCCCTTTTTCAGGCTGATCAGGAGTTGGGTAAACGGGTAGCCTCTGCTCCGGTAGCTGAGTAGCAATTTAGGCGTTTAGGCTGTTAGGTAAAATGCTCATGGTGTCTTTGATACTATGAGCAAACTCTGCGAAGCAATGAAAAAAATAAAACTCTGCGATCTCTGCGCCTCTGCGAGAAATGAAATGCAAGGATAAATAGTTATGGTGGATTTTTTAGATGTTTTGAAGGTATATATTGAATCTTACGGGGCGTCGCCCAAACTGGCGCAACTCTTAACCGGTCTGGCCGGTTTTTTAATTATAACGGCAGTTAGCTGCCTGATTGGTTATCTCTCCGGACGGGTGATATTAAACTGGATAAAAAAGTTTATATCCCGCTCAAAAACTGAGCTGGATGACCTGTTGGTTAAACGTAAGGTCCTCGATAAAATCTTTCTTCTGATACCTGCGTTTGTTTTTTTTACATTGAGCAAACATCTGTTGATCAGTCATCCAGCTCTTGAGACCTTTCTTACGCATGGCAGTGCTGTATTTCTTATCATAACAGTTATGGCTGCCCTTGACGCAAGTCTTGATGTGCTTCTGGATCTCTACCGTAAATTCGGTCTCAGCTTCCCTTTTCCTGTTAAGAGTTTTGTGCAGGTCGTAAAGGTTGTTATATATGTGATCGGCGGAGTGCTGGTTATCGCAACAGTTATCGGCAAAACACCTGTATTTATCCTGAGTGGTATGGGTGCTCTGACTGCCGTGCTTATGTTGGTTTTTAAAGATCCTATTCTCGGTCTTGTTGCTGGTATACAGTTGACTAAGAACGAAATGATTAAATTAGGTGACTGGATTGAGATGCCGAAATACGGGGCTGATGGCACTGTGATTGATCTGGCATTGACTACGGTGAAAGTGCAGAACTTTGACAATACCGTAACGACCGTTCCGACTTATGCCCTGATCAGCGACTCCTTTAAAAACTGGCGCTATATGTCAGCCTCGGGGGGGCGTCGCATTAAGCGTTCATTCTATATTGATATGAGTTCGGTCACGTTCTGCACCGAAGAGATGCTCATGCGTTTCAGTAAGATTCAGTATATTTCAGAGCATATTGCTTCAAAGCAGAATGAGATAAAAAAATATAATGAGGAGAACAAGGTTGATCTGGAGTCTCTGGCTAACGGCAGGCGGATGACAAATCTCGGGGTGCTTCGCGCTTATATGGAAGCATACCTGCGGAATCATCCCATGATCAGCAATGATCTGACCCTGATGGTGCGTCAGTTGGAACCGACCCCGGAGGGAGTCCCCATCCAGGTCTACTGCTTCTGTATGGATAAGGCATGGGTGAACTACGAGGGAATTCAATCCGATATCTACGATCACTTCATTGCTGTGGTGCAGGCATTTGACCTGCGTCTATTCCAGCGTCCATCCGGCGCCGACCTTTTCGGCAAGTATGCAGAGTGATCAGGAGAGGCTAAGTTCTCAAATCCCATTGTCTGCCTGGAAACAAATGTCTTTTTAAAGGAAGTCAGTCGCTATGCGGCTGACTAAATGAATCCCTGTTCAGTCGCCCGCATAGCGAACGACTTCCAGAACACCGAACTTGTTGAAACCCTGATTGGAACAGTTTATCGTTTGTCATTTATACTTTATCGTTTTATATTCATCCCTACACGCGCACCCTTCCCGTACCGGCACTCTGATCTTTCGCACCTTCGGCTCCATGCAGTCAAATTTTATCAGTGTTCCTGTTTCAGCTTCTCCTGTCAGAATTTTTATCGCCTGTGTCAGCTGCATTGAAACCGCCATGGTTACTGTCATCGGCAGAATTCCGCTGTTGGCGCAGTTTGCTGAATCCTCTTTTTCAGGCGGGTGTGGATAGAGGCAGCGCAGGCAAGGGCCCTCCCCTGGAATAACCGGCATGATCATGCCCTGTGACCCTGCAACACCGGTGTATATCCAGGGGATGCCGGCCTTGAGACAGCTGTCATTTGTGAGAAAGCGAGCTTCCACATCATCAACAGCGTCCAGTACAATGTCGGCACCGTTTATAAAATCGTCTATATTTTCAGAAGTGATGTATCTCGGCTTGGTCAGGATCTCTGCATTCCGGTTGATGCGGAGCAGCTCTTCTTTGGCAGCTTCAACCTTCAGCCGCTTTTCTTCCGCATGTGCCTCTGTAAAAAGCAACTGCCTGTGGATGTTTCCGATAGTCACGTGATCGCCGTCAGCAATCCGCAGATTCTTTGCGCCCATGCGCACAAGCATCTCCGCCTGTAAAGAACCCAGCGCACCACAGCCGATTATCGCTATGGTGCTCTCCTCCAGTGCTTTTTGTGCCTTTATTCCGAATTTGGGAACCGCAATCTGTTTTTCATGTCTCATAATCAAAGTATAGCATTTTGCATTGGTGAATAAATCAAAAATAAGCAAACACTGGCTTTAGTGTGTTTACAAAGTAAATAATCAGAAATAGACCCCATAAAAAAATGAAATTGAGTAAAAAGCTATTTACTCAACATAATCCCGAACTCCACATAACATTGAAAAATCCTCACTATCATAATCTTTTGCTACTTCTGCTCTCATTATGCTAATATCTAAAAAGTTTTTTTATGAACGGGGGGGCGTTCTAAGAACCTACAGCCTAAACACCTGAAGTCCTGCATCCCTACTTGTCAGGGCGTCTTGTCCGGCATAGCCGCAGACGACGACGGAAGTTCCACTAGCGGGACGGAGACCGATGGGATGCTTATAAATCGGGGGAGATATGAAAAATATATTTATTTGTCTTACAGCTATATTTATGTCTGTTACGGTATTCGCTGAAGAGCTGCCGGATATCAATACTCTTGGACGTGCGCTCTATGATACCCGTGTCGGTTATTGGACCGGTATTGATCGCTGTTCATCCATGAAACCACCAGCTTCCTTTAAGCCCTATAAAAGCCGTGAAATAGTAAAAGGGGAGCTGGAAAAGGTTTCGGTTGATATTTCCGGACTGGATAATCTCTGTTTGCGGACATCAGGCCATACCGGTGGCGGTCATGCTCTCTGGGGTGAGCCGGTTCTGATCGATAAAAACGGTAAACGAACAAAGCTGACTGATCTGAAACCGCAGGTTCTGTGGCTGTGGTGGGCCGACCTTGAGCGTGAATTTATAAATAACCGGGCCCGGATTGCCGGCAAACACCAGAAGTTCGGACTTTTTGCTCATCCTAACTGTTATATCAGCTATGCGATTGATAAAAAGTATGTCCGTTTTGAGGCTAATGCCGGTCTGAATTCCAGTGCTTTGCCGGACCGTAAAATTGTCTTTTATGTGGATGGCGACTTTGATGCAAATACAATCAAGCTTTTGAAAAAAGGGCCTCGCAATCGGGAACAGCTTGGTTCTCTCTACAAGAACTGGGTGAAAGTTGTTGGCGAAGAGAATGAGTTTGATGCGTTCCAGTGGGTTTACTCCCGGGATGGTGCTCCGCTGTTGCTGGATGCAATAAAAAAGATGCTTGCACAGCTGGGTCGTGAGAAGGATTTGATTGCACAGGCTAAGGCTCTTACGGATAAAAAAGTTGATGGTAACTCATGGGAGTGGATGGGCTGCTATCTTGATGTGCTGAACTCTTACACTACTTATAAGAAATTTGATGATAAAGTTGCTGAGCTGGAGAGCGTTTATGAGTTTGTAACGGGGGATGGTGCTGATATAAAAACGCTTTCGGCTAAGGTGCAGAAAACTCTGGCTGGAGCCGCGGAAGTCCGCAAGGCGGGCTCTGCTGGATTTGAGACGTTTATTAAGAGTCAGCTTGATCCTCTGATTCGTAACGTTATCTTTTCCCACCCTTCCCTCAATTTTGAAGAGCTGCTGGTGGATGTGCGCCAACTGCCGATGTTCTATCACAATGTGGATCAGTATCTTGGACAGCATAGCGCCCCCGGTGAGGGAATTGCTGTTCTGTCTGATTGGAAAAGCGGTGATCCGAAAGTTCGCTATCTTACAAAAGGCAAACTTCCTGTAGGTGCCACCCAGCATCCGGATCTTTCCTATGATGGCAAACGGGTGCTTTTCGGATTCTGCGATCATACGCAGACCGATCCTGAAAAACGCCGTTATTTGATTCATGAGGCTGCCATTGATGGTAGTTTTGTGCGGCAGGTCACCGGCACGGCAAAGGATCCCTGGGATAAAAGCAGACGCGATGGCTATCAGACTGTGATGATCGAGGACTTTGATCCGCATTATCTGCCCTGCGGCGATATTGTTTTCACCTCTACACGTGCTCAGTGTATTGCGCGCTGTCATGCCGGTCGCAATGCCCCCTCATATCTGATCTATCGTGGTTCTCTTGATGGCAGTGAGGTTTATCCATTAAGCTATGGAGAGGCGAATGAGCTTGATCCCGCGGTGCTTAACGATGGACGCATAATCTATAACCGATGGGAATATGTCAATCGGCATGACTGTAAATTTCACAAGCTGTGGACTATGAAACCTGATGGCACAGTTGCCGCCAATTTTTATGGCAATCTGACTTCCTTTCCCTTTTCTATCACAGAGCCGCGCCCTATTCCCGGTAGCCATAAGGTGATGGCCACCGCCACCGCGCATCACTCTTTCACCGCCGGTTCCATTATCCTGATCGATCCGCTCAAGGGCCTTGAAGGGCCTGAGCCTGTCTATAAGCTTACTCCCGAGGTGAAATATCCTGAAGCACAGGGCTGGGATATAGGTAGCACATATACATCGCCTTTCCCGATAACAGAAAAGATGTTTCTGGCAGCCTACTCTCCTTATCCGCACTTTCATCAGGGACAGGGACCGCGGGGTATCGAGAATCTCGGCAAGAAGGGACAGCGTAAGGATGCCTATGCTGTTTATCTGGTTTATCATGTGAACGGTACTGCCCATCGTCAGCTGATTTATAAACCGAAAGGAGAGATCTCCTGCCTGAGCCCTATGCCTGTGCGTCCTCGTGAACTCCCGCCTGCTATACCCTCTCTGCTGGTTAAAGGTTCGAATATCGGATATGGAAAGTATTATGTCCAGAATGTCTATGAGAGCATGCAGAATATAAAATCGGGTTCAGTGAAATATCTGCGGGTTAATGCGCTCTATAACCAGCCGGCTCCACGTGTGCCGCATCGCGGCTGGGTGATGGATGAGATTACTAAGGGTGTGCTGGGAACTGTGCCTGTGAATGCCGACGGCTCGGTTGCTTTCAGAATGCAATCCCGAACCCCGGTGCAGTTTCAGCTGTTGGATAAGGATAAGATGTGTGTGATGAATATGCGTAGCTTTGTATATCTGCAGGATGGCGAGAGTGTCAGTTGCGTGGGTTGTCACGAAAACCGCATGGCCTCGCCTCCTAAGATGCTCAATCAGGCTGCCAGGGTGCATGATCTTAAGCCGCTGTCCGGTGCTGATGCCGTAAAAGGTTTTAACTATGTTGCCTCGGTTCAACCGGTTTTAGATCGCCACTGTATCAGGTGTCATGGAGTGGAGTCGCTTAGCGGTAAGGTTGATCTGACCGGTGTTTATACAGAACGTGAGACCGGTCGCTATCCCAGTGGAAAACTGCGTATGCCGAAATCTTATGATTATCTGGTGCGTAATCCCCGGTTCTATAAGATGTTGGATCGCAATCGTGAAACCGATTGCTCAATACCTAAAGACTATCTTTCGCATGCCAGCGGATTGCCTGCCTTCCTGAAGAAACATGTGAAAAAACAGGGGATTAATTTCAGCGAGGATGACTGGGAACGGGTAATCACATGGCTGGATGTCAATGCCCAGCTCTATGGAAATTACAGTTTTAATCGTCCGGAGGACCGTCGCGTTGATCCCGCAGGTGCTAAGGTTCTGCGTGCTTTTGTTAAAGAGTGTTTTGGAGATAAGCTGGCTCAGCAGCCCTTTGAAACTTTGGTTAACAATGGTTGTATCGAAGAGAGTCGCATTCTGAAAGCTCCGCTGGCGGTGGAGGCCGGAGGCTGGGGGCAGCTCAAGAATGGCTGGGAAAGCCGTGATGTTGTCAGTTACAAGAAGATGTACTCTCTTGTGCAGGCCTCTCTTGTGCCATTGGCATTCAAAGATGTAAATGGCACTTGTGGCGATCCTGAACATTGTCGCTGCCGCTCCTGCCGGGTAAAGGCAGTGGATGCGGAGTATAGACAGAAAGCCCTGCAGCGTGATACTGCCAGACCTGCTGTCCATTAGCAGCTTATATTGCTATTATTCAATTTATCTTTGTTCTTGGTTTTTTACTCTATACCAATTAACATATGTAGCTTAGTTAAAGAAAGGAAAACTGTGTTATGATTGTTATTGTTCTTATTGCAGCGTTGGTTGCTATTTGTCTTGCTGCATTCAACTACTATGGAGTAAAGAAAGTTGACGCGGGAACGCCTCTGATGAAAGAGATTGCCGCTGCTATTCAGGAGGGTGCCGATGCTTTTATCCGCCTTGAATACCGAATTATTTTCGTTGTCTCTATTGTGGTGATGGTTCTGCTGTGTGTGCTTGTCTCCTGGCATGCGGCAGTGGCTTATGCCCTGGGTGCTTTCTTGAGTGCCAGTGCCGGATGGGTGGGAATGAAGATCGCTGTGATCTCCAATGTACGTGTCTCCAATACAGCCCGGCTCACAAAAGATATCGGTGAAACCCTTAAGGTTGCCTTCCGAGGCGGCAGTGTGATGGGCTTATGTGTGGGTGGCTTTGCTCTGTTGGGTCTTTTTATTATCTACTTTGTCTTTGGTAAACTCCTCGGGCAACTTGATCCCGAGCATCTGAAATTTCACACTAACTGGCTTGGTATCAGTGATATTCCTTTTACGATGACTGTGTCCAGCTATGCTTTGGGCTGTTCAATTATTGCAATGTTTAATCGCGTGGGTGGCGGTATTTATACAAAGGCCGCCGATATGGGCGCTGATCTTGTCGGTAAAACCGAGGTGGGAATTCCTGAAGATGATCCGCGTAACCCTGCTACTATTGCCGATAATGTGGGTGATAATGTGGGTGATGTGGCTGGACTTGGCTCTGATCTGCTGGAAAGTTTTGTCAGTGCCCTGATCTCCGCAGTTGTGCTGGCCATCTATACGGCCTTTGCCTCTCACGGAACGGCTGGTGAGATTAATAACACTCTTGTGCAGAAGTTGATTACATTTCCGCTGGTTTTTGCCGCAGTCGGCTTGTTTGCATCAATTCTGGCCATCTTGTGGATGATGCTGCGTAAGGCCTCTGATAATCCGCATAAAGAGCTGAATATGACTACCTTTGTCGGTGCAGGCCTGACCCTGGTTATGGCCGGTGTTGCCTCCTGGTTTATGTTCAGAGGCGAGAGTGTGGCTGATATGGGCTTCCGTCTGGGAGTGTTTTCGCCCTGGCTCAGTGCCGTGTTCGGTATTGTCGGCGGTATTTTGATCGGGCATATAGCAGAGCGTTATACCAGCTATGACTATAAATCCACTCAGAATATTGCCGCTGCTTCAATTGAAGGTGCCGCTCTCACTATTACGCAGGGAATGTCCGCCGGAATGCTCTCTGTTTTTATGCCTGTTGTCCTGCTGGGAACTTGTATTATTGCCGCATATTCAACCGCCGGCCTTTATGGTGTGGCGATGGCCGCCATCGGAATGCTCTCCTTTGTCACTGTTACAGTCTCGGTTGATACCTACGGACCGATTGCCGATAATGCCGGTGGTATCAGCGAGATGGCCAAACTGGATCCCTATGTGCGCGATATTACCGATAAACTGGATGCGGTTGGTAACACGACCGCCGCTATCGGAAAAGGTTTTGCAATCGGCTCTGCCGCATTGGCTACGCTTTCCCTCTTTGTTTCATTCCTCTATGCCCAGGCCGGTAGCGCCGCAGAGGGAGGCATTGTCCTGATGCTTAATATGGTGGATCCTATGACACTGGTTGGCGCTTTTGTCGGCGGTGCTCTGCCCTATCTGTTTTCCGGTATTCTGATTCAGGCGGTTTCTAATGCCGCCCGCAAGATGGTGCAGGAGGTCCGCCGACAGTTTAAAAATGATCCGGGTATCATGGCCGGCACCAGCAAACCGGACTATCGCACCTGTGTGGAAATTTCATCGGTAGGTGCTCTGAAAGAGATGAAGTTCCCGGCAATGATCGCTGTGCTTACTCCGCTTGTTGCCGGATTTATCTTCGGGGCTAATTTTGTGGGTGGGCTGTTAATTGGTGCTACCATATCGTCGATTATGCTGGCTCTCTTCACTGCCAATGCCGGTGGCGCCTGGGATAATGCCAAAAAATATGTGGAGCATGGTCACTATGGTGGACGTGGCTCCGATGCCCATAAGGCGGCTGTGGTAGGTGACACTGTCGGCGATCCGCTCAAGGATACAGTCGGACCATCTCTTGATATCCTGATTAAAATTATGGCTGTTGTGTCTTTGATCGCTGTGAGCGTGTTCAGCAAACATAATCTTTTTTCATATCTTTTTAATTGAGTGAGAGTTACAATTTACTTGTTGACTGTTGACTGTTGACTGTTGACTGTTGACTGTTGACTGTTGACTGTTGACTGTTGACTGTTGACTGTTGACTGT
>JAQIBS010000096.1 GCA_027858965.1 Kiritimatiellia bacterium | reverse complement strand
CTCGATTCGAAGTGCGGATGAGACTCGACGGTGTCTCTCTCGTGCCTGAGCTCGCATATGAAACGGACCTTCCACTTTTGCTCGCCCGAGAATTCCACTTTTGCTCACCGCCCAACATTTTCGAAACCCTCGCTTGACTTTTAGGGCGCAATTGGTGTTTAATAACATCACATGACCAATTACTGCACATATTATTATTTTAGCTTTACCTTTAGGTTGCCTGACACACGGTTCAGGTCGACCCGCTAGCTAATGCAGTAAAACGGGAAAGACTTTATTTTGAACCGCGTGTCCGACAGGACGTGCGGTTCTTTTTTTTTAGAAAGGAAACAAAGAATGATTATTGTATTAAGAGCACATGCAACCGAAACAGATATACAGTCAGTCAGTGACCTAGTCTGTTCACTACGCTATCAGCCACGCATTATTCGCGGAGTTGAACAAACCGTTCTGGCCTGTATCGGCGATGAACTGAGCAACCGTTCACTTGAGGTATTAAAAACTCTACCGGCGGTAGAGTCGGTATTCCCAGTGCAACGCAAGTTCAAACTGGTCTCACGCGAGTATCATGCTGAGGATTCCTGCGTTAAAATCAAAGATACACAGATTGGTTGCGGGAGCATTCCTGTTATAGCCGGTCCCTGCGCAATTGAGTCATATGATCAGTTCCGCACAGCGGTCTCTGATCTAGAGAAGATTAAGATCCAGATCATACGTGCAATGCCCTTCAAGCCGCGTACATCCCCCTATGATTTTCAGGGACTCAAACTTGACGGCGTTAAGATTATGCGGGATGTCAAAAAAGAGTTCGATGTAGCATTTGTCTCAGAGGTCCCCGGCCCGGCCCAGATTGAGATTCTCAATGACATCACGGATATGTATCAGGTTGGGGCACGCAATGCTCAAAACTACGATTTACTGGAGCAAATAGCCAAGGCGGGCAAGCCGGTGCTCCTCAAACGCGGTATGGCCATGACCATTGAGGAATGGCTGACCGCCGCCGAATATCTGGTGGTCAATGGTTGTCAGGATGTTATTCTCTGCGAAAGGGGTCTGCGTTCATTTGACCAGACAACCCGCAATCTGCTGGACATCGGGGCGGTGGCCGTAGCCAAACAGCTGACTCACCTTCCGGTTGTTGTTGATCCGAGTCATGCGGCTGGAGTGCGTTCGCTGGTCACACCTCTGGCACGCGCTGCCATAGCGGCTGGGGCGGACGGTCTTCTGGTGGAAGCTCATCCTGATCCGGTTAATGCCTTCAGCGATGCCGCCCAGCAGCTGAAGTCATCGACCTTCAAGGATTTTCTGGATGATATTCAGCCGTGGATTGATCTGGCGCTTAAAACAAGAGTGTAAAGAAGTGCGCGAGTGATTTTTGTGGAATGTTGGATGTGGAAAGTGGGCCCCTCAGGCGCATAGGGCCCATGATGAAAGCAGCCACCAGCCCACGCACTAACGACCTGACTTGACTCAGGGAGATTCGGCAAAAGCAATATTCAGCAACTAATAATTTCTTGTGACTTGAAAAAAACGTGTAGAAATGAAATGATAATACGTTGTAACTGCAACGATATCTGGATTTTGAGGTAAACATGCCCCCTATTTTATATCTTGGGCCAAAAGGCACCCACTCGCATGATGCTGCGTTGACATACTTTGGTGATGTAAAGAAACTGAAGCCATGTCTCTCGCATCATGATATATTTGCACAGCTAAGCGCAGGAAAAGATCAGCGTGGCGGCGTGACGGCACTGGTTCCGGTTGAAAATTCAACTGAGGGTCCGGTCACGCAGACCCTTGATTTGCTGGCAGCGCATCCAGAGGTGTCGATCATTGAAAGTTTTTCAATGCCGATCAAGCATCATCTGATTGCGCATCCGGCGGTTAAGAGCACCAAAGATATTAAAAAGGTATACAGTCACCCGCAGGCGCTGGGGCAATGCCGTGTGAATATAGACAAACGGCTCCCGCATGTGGAAAGAATTGCAGAATCCAGCACCGCTGCGTCAGCAGCAAGGGTTGCTCTGGAGCCGTACAGTGCGGCTCTGGCCAGTGAAACAGCAGCCAGACTCTATGGACTGAAAATCATGAAGCGCAATATGCAGAGCAGCAACAAGAACGTGACCCGTTTCCTTGTGCTCTCTACAAAAGAACGCCGGACAAAGCCAAAGAATATCGACAAAAACAAGGTTCGCTCTCTGGTTTATGTTGTTCTTCACAACCGGCCGGGAGCGTTGCTGCACATGCTTGCGCCATTTGATGCCGCTGGAGTCAACCTGACATTTATCCAGAGCCGTCCTCTGCCGGGACGTCCATGGGAGTACGCATTTTTTATTGAAGCCGTAACAAACTGGCAAGACCCGGCCCATGCAGCGGCATGGCAGCTGATTACAGCACTCTCTGAATCCGGGCGGCAAATGGGAACTTACATTGTAAAATAGAACTATTATGAATAAATTAACACAGCTGAGAAATATCATCGCATCCTTGGACGAAACTCTTGTCAGGGCTCTCTGCAACCGAGCTAAGTTCAGGCTTAACAGCGAACTCTACCATCAGGATAATCCCTTTACCTCTGTGTCTGAGATAGCCAATCTGTTTGGAGCAACCAAAACAATGGCGGGGCGGGCGCATATTATTCACCCAGTTTATATCAACACCATTCTGCCGATTCTCTGCGAACCGGGTAAAGATGAGGACTGCCGCAAGTGCATTTCCACTGATTCAAGCTGTATGAACGCCCTTGTTCAACGGCTCAACCTCTCTGTACACGTGGCATCTCTTAAAAAAGAGGAGATCCCGGATGCACTTCGTAAGCCCATTGAACTAGGCGATCCGGTTCTTTTAGAAGAGGCCATCACCAACCAGGCGGTTGAGAGTGAAGTCATCAAACGTACTTTAAATATGACCCGAGAGCAGCTTTGCAGCGATGAGTTCCAGCAAAAGGTTGCCCGGCTATACTCCGAGTGGGTAATTCCCATCTCCCGCAAGATTCAGGTGCATGATCTGCTGATCTAAAGCTGCTTTCAGCCGCCTGCCTGTGCGTTGTACGCAGACAAGGCAACCAAATTAAGCTCTTGTGATAAACAAACCTATTTTTTTGGTTCTTCCGACTTTTTAATGGGTGAATCATCGCTACTCGGTATCGGGATCGCTATCGCTATCGGACACAGCAACCATCGGATTAAATTCGATACCGATGCCGATACCGATTGCGA
>JAQIBS010000116.1 GCA_027858965.1 Kiritimatiellia bacterium | reverse complement strand
CTGTTAGGCTGTTAGGCTGTTAGGCTGTTAGGCTGTTAGGCTGTTAGGCTGTTAGGCTGTTAGGCTGTTAGGCTGTTAGGCTGTTAGGCTGTTAGACTGTTAAAAGGAGAAATAAAATGAAGAGTATGAAATGTGTGTTGCTGAAATTATCAGGATGGTTTGTCTGCGGGGCTTTTGTAACTGTGCTGATCTTGCCGCAGAGCGCAAATGCAACCATTATAGCTTACGACGGGTTTGGTGCCGGAGGTACACAGGATGGACGTGAGACTAACGCGACATCATACACGACTTCGCCGGCTTCAACCAACGGCATGAACAATGACAGCCTGCACTCTCAGAGTCCGATTTCGACAGGGTTTGCGGATGCAGATGCCTGGGACGCCACCAATGGTATTGTAACGGCGAGCACGTATTTTCAGGCGCAGAGCGATGGGTTGATTTATCCGCATTACAAACCGAACACAAACGGTCAAGCACGGTTTTTCCGTAGCTCAGGTATAGGAGATAACTCTAAATTTGCGATGCGTGATGCCATCACAACTGATACCAGCGACATACAGTGGGTGGCCATGCTGGTGGATTTCAGTTCGGTGCCTTCTACAAATAACTGGTATCAGGATTTTGTAGTGACTCTGAAGTACGGCGAGCCCGGTGACACCAATTCGCCGTACGCCGGCGCATGGACACCGGCCACATTCGGTGTACGACAAAGCGACGGAAAAGCCTTCTACCGGACAGTAGATGGGACAAAGAGGCAACATGCGTATACTGAAGCCGCAGTAAGCCAGGGAACGCATCTTTTTTTGATGAAATTTGATCATGGTTACTCGGCTGATTCCCGTTATGACGATGTCACTTTCTGGTTCGATCCCATTCTGACAGCCGATCCGAATGATCTGACCGGAGGCTTTGCTGCTGTGAGTATTATGCGCTCGGACCTGGGCGGCGGTTTGCATGCCTTCGATGAAATCACAATTTCAGCAGCTGTTAAAACCGGAAATGCGATATATTTCGATGAGTTTGTTATCACAGACGATTACGCTGACATTATGACCCCGGCTACTTTTGCCACCTTCCAGACGGTCGATGCCACCTATATCCGTTCGGGTTATGCAAACGTAAATAATAATGATAGCAGCCAAATCATTGTCGGTCCCACAACAGGGGACATTATCAGAGGACTGATTGAGTTTGATGTCAGCGCGATTCCTTCTTCCGATCAGATTAACTCGGCATCGCTGTTCCTGACGACCCACAGCTCCCTGACGGGAATCAACGATGTCGGTGCTCTCGGTGATCTCACCGCGTTTAATGTATACGCTTACGGATTTGATATTGATGAAACCACGGCGACATGGAACGTGCCTGATGCCAATGCCAATGATGGATCCGGTGGAACATCGGGTACGCTGCTTACAACAGCCAGCTTTGATGTGGAAGGTAATGGAATGAGAGTCCTGTTCGATGACACGTCTGCATTCCGTGCCGCTGTAGCGGCTGCCGCGGATGGCGACGGGTTTCTTCGTCTGATTGTCAGGGGCGCTGATGAAACGGTTGGTGTCCACAACTTTGCCAGATTTTCAGATGAAACGGTTTCCTTGATCAACCGCCCCGAATTGCTGGTCACTCATCAGTACGTCCCTCGGCAAGGTACGGTTATAGTGGTTTATTAATAAGGATATGAATATTGTGAAGATATCTGTGTTTAAATTTTTTCTGTTATCAGCTATGGTGGGCTCGTTGAGCGTTGCTGGTGTTCAGTCAGTGAACCCTGTGAGCAAAGGACAAGTCCATGCCCCGGATGGGTTGTGTGTTGAACTTCTGCAGGGAAAGAGAGTTGTCGATATTACTGATCCTGTTCCGGAGTTCGGATGGGTTGTACACTCATCTCAAGCTAATGACAGACAATCGGCCTATCGCATTCTAGTTGCCAGTAAACCGGCGCTGCTGGATGAGAACCGTGCTGATATATGGGATAGCAGGAAACAGCTAGCCGCTGATTCTATTAACGTGAGCTATGCTGGTAAGGCATTGAAATCCGGCACCCGCTATTACTGGAAGGTAAAGAGCTGGTGTCTTGCTGGTGGTGAGAGTGAATGGTCAAGGAAATGCTCTTTTACTACAGGTGATCTCAATTCAAAATATCTTACAACGCGGCATCCGTTGGTTCAGAGTCCGATTCAGCCTCGCCTGATAAAAGAAGTGGCAAAGGGCCATTACCTGATTGATTTCGGGAAGGTGGCCTTTGGATATCTACAGTTGGAAATAAACTCCCCTGCTGCAGGTTTGATGGAGGTGCATCTCGGTGAGCGTGGCAATGCGGAAGGGATAATAACTGATCTGGGACATACGACTGTTCGTTATTTTAAGATTGAACAGCAGTTGAAAAAAGGAGTTAATGATCTAAAGATTCGTCCGCCTCTGGATAAACGCAATACAGGCGGCAGCGCCGTCAGGCTGCCCGCTGAGATTGGCGTTATCACTCCGTTCCGCTATGTCGAACTTGTGAACTGCCCAGTTCCGTTAGAGGAATCCATGATTCATCAGATTGCGGTGCACTATCCTTTTGATGAAAATGCCTCATTGTTTGAATCATCCGACTCTGTTTTAAATGATATCCAGGCGCTCTGTAAGTACAGCATGAAGGCAACGAGTTTCTGCGGTGTATATGTTGATGGTGATCGGGAACGTATACCTTATGAGGCTGATGCCTATATCAATCAACTCTCTCATTATGCAGTGGATCGTGAATACGCTTTAGCTCGATACAGCCATGAGTATCTGTTGAAAAAACCCACCTGGCCGACTGAATGGAAACAGCACTCGGTCTTGATGGCCTGGACGGATTATATGTACACCGGTAATACGGAGTCGCTTGCCCGTAACTACGAAGTTCTGAGATCTGAAAAGATGCTGGAGCAGCATGCACGGGGGGATGGACTATTGAATACAAAGGGGTTGAAAGATATCATAGATTGGCCTGTCAATGAGCGTGACGGTTATAAAATCAAAGAGGTGAATAACGTTATTAATGCGTTCTACTATCAGACCTTGCTGCATATGGCTGATATCGCTGCTACTCTCGGAAAAGAAGAAGATGCCGCTGGGTATAGAAGCAGGGCAGCCGTTGTATATACTGCTTTTAACAAGGTCTTTTTTGATAAGAAGCGTGGCATCTATATTGATACAGAGGGAAGTGATCATGCCGCCATTCATGCAAATATGATGCCGCTTGCCTTTGGTCTGGTTCCAGTTGAGTACCATAAGCGTGTATCTGACTATGTGCTCTCACGTGGTATGGCCTGCAGTGTTTATGGAGCGCAGTATCTTATGGAAGGTCTCTATAATGCAGGGCGGTCCTATGAAGCCTATGATCTGCTTGTCTCACAGGATGTGCGGAGCTGGTACAACATGATCAGGGTCGGTTCAACTATCACATTGGAGGCCTGGGATAACAGATTTAAGGGTAATCAGGATTGGAACCATGCCTGGGGTGCGGTGCCCGGCAATATTATCGCCCGTTATCTTCTGGGTGTCCGTCCTTTAGAGGCGGGGTTCGGCAAGGTGCTGATTCGTCCCATGCCTGGATCATTAGAGAGTGTTGAAGCAAAAGTTCCGACTATTCGTGGAGCAGTCGGCGTTAATATAAATAATGTGCCGGGGCAGCCGTTTGAACTGAAGGTATCCCTTCCTGTCAACACGACTGCACGCATTGAGGTGCCGCTGCCTGGCGGGGTTGGAGAGCTTATAATCAATGGCAAGGTCGTGAAAAGCAGGCAGGTGCATGGCTTTGCGGTTATTGATAATCTCGGTTCCGGTGTTCATAAATTTACTACGACCTCTGTTGTGAAAAAGTGGGTCCGTCCGGAACCGCCCAGGGTTGAAATTATCAAGGCCGTGTACGGATCGGATGAGAAGAATATTGATGTAACGGAGAAACTCAACTCTTTTCTCCTGCCGGGAAAGAGAAGAGTAGCACTGAATGGCGGGTATAACAAACACTTCGGTGACCCGCATCATAAAACAGTAAAGAAACTGACCATTCAGTATAAGATAGGTGGAATTGAGAGAACAAAGAGCTTTGAGGAAGACACTCCGGTTATACTGGATTGATAGCTTGGTATTGCGATAAACTAGTTAAATTATGGATATTCTGGCTGATAAGGAACTGTTTCCCGCTAAGCGGGATTGACGCGTATGCGCGGAACGGGAACTTGTCCTTCGGAGTCTAAAAAGAAAATATATTGTATGCGAATAAGTATTATAAAAAACATTTTTGTGTTGATTGCAATAATGGGGTTCTCATTGAGCTCCCTGGGTGGTACAACCAACTCCGCTGATGTCGTTGTCTATGGCTCCACGCCGGGCGGATTCTGTGCTGCAATTGCCGCAGCCCGTGAGGGGGCATCGGTGATTCTGCTCGAACCGACGGCGCACATCGGCGGAATGAACACCGGTGGACTTAGCTTCAGCGACTCGAATCAGATGTATAGAGAAACGCTTATGGGGCTGTTTCACGAATGGCACCTGCGTATCCAGCAGGATTATGAAGATCGAGGGATTACCCTGCCCTACGATGTAAATGTGAAAGACCAGAGCAACTGGTCTTTCGAACCGCACATTGCGATGCAGATCACCACACAGATGCTGGCCGAGGCCGGTGTGCAGGTGCTCACTCGTCACTACCTTGAGTCAGTTAACAGGGATGGCACACACATTGAAAGCCTGGTGACCAGCAGCAACGGCACCTTCGTTGCGCACGCCTTCGTCGATGGCAGCTATGAGGGCGATCTAATGGCTGCAACCGGAGTTAGCTGGACAATCGGACGCGAAGGAACTGCCGATTTCGGTGAGTCGCTGGCAGGTAAGCGATATTCCAAAGGCACTATGAATATCAACGGCTTTGATGCCATGGGCGAACCGCTGCCGTTGATTACCACCACTAATGCGGGACCGGTCGATGCTGGCGATGATAACATCATGACTTACAGCTACCGCCTCTCGTTGACCACGGACGCGGCCAACAGGATTCCCATGCCCGCACCGGACAACTATGATCCGGCCCGCTTTGAAATAATGCGTCGTTACGTGCTGGCCGGAGGCACATCTATCGGTTTCGACCGCTACAGCGTTCCCGGCAGCAAGGTTGATGGAAACAACTCCATCGGAAGCCAATTCTCTCTTGGGCTGGTCGGTGGTGCCAAGGGATGGGCCACTGCCGATGAGGTCGGACGTGCTGTCATCTTCGAGGCTCATAAGCAGTATACCCTCGAGTTCCTCTATTTTCTTTCCAACGATCCGGTGTTCACTGCCTCCCAGCGTGCGAGTATTGCTGCGTGGGGGTTGTGTGCAGATGAGTTTCTCGACACCGACCACTTTTCGCCTTATCTCTACGTTCGTGAGAGCCGCCGTATGCAGGGGATGTATGTGCTTAAACAAAGTGATATTCTTGACGAAATCGAGAAGCCTGACCCGATTATGATATCTTCCTTTCCGATTGATTCACACGACTGTCAGCGGGTGGCTCTTCCCGATGGCGGTGTGAGCAACGAAGGCACCATCTACCCGGTGCGACAATCTACGCGGATCGGGTATCCGTATCAGGTTCCGTATCGTGCGATCCTGCCGCTGCCCGCTGAGTGCGATAACCTGCTGGTGCCGGTGGCCCTCTCCTGCACCCACGTAGCAATCTCATCGCTTCGTATCGAGGCTACCTGGATGCTGCTGGGACAAAGCGCGGGAGTTGCCGCCGCACTGGCGGTAGACCAGGATGTGGCCGTGCAGGATCTGCCTTACGAAGATTTGAAATCACGGCTGATTTCTCAGGGTCAGGTGCTTGAACTGCCAGAGGGATATCCGCCCGAACCGCTGAGTGGTATCATACTGGACGATCCCGATGCTGAGCTGTTAGGCAGCTGGAGTACATCGACGACTAAGACCCCTTATGTTGGTGATGGCTACCGCTACGCCGGATTGGCAGGCACACCGAATGATGGTTCGGCTGAGGCGACCTTCCGCTTCACCGCTACCACAGGGGGGATCTACCAGCTCAATATGGCGTATAGTCCAGATCCGACCCGTGCTACCAACGTGCTGCTCTCTGTTACCAGCGGTCCATACGTTACAAATTTCATTGTTGATCAGACCGTAGCGAGACCCGATGGCAGCACGGTGCGCCCGATCGGGGCTGTTCAGCTTGTGAGCGGGGCCGAAAGCGTCATTACCCTTAGTTCAACCGGGACTACCGGGTTTGTCATATTGGATGCGATTCAGCTGCTTCGTGACACGCCTGTTGTCGAGAGTGATGCAACGAACACTTTTCAGGAAGGTGTTTCGCCAACTGCAGCTTATACACATGATGCCGTTATGATTCGTTCTCGTATTGATACCAATGCAGATAACACCAATCAGAACGAGGCTGGTGCTATCATTATCGGGCTGGCAGCGAGTGGAAATGAGATCATGCGGGGTTTATTTGAATTTGATATCAGTGCGATTCGGTCCGACAGTAGTATCGCTTCGGTATCACTGGTGTTGACGACACTCTCCAGTTCGGGGGGAGTCAACGACGTGGGCGCTCCTGGTGCCTACTCCGTATTCAATGTTTACAAGCATGCATTTGATATTGATGAAACCACCGCAACCTGGAATGTGCCGGGGGGTGGGGCACCTGCCGGGGGG
>JAQIBS010000090.1 GCA_027858965.1 Kiritimatiellia bacterium | reverse complement strand
TAAACCATCATCAAAGATAAGACATCTCTTGGTGTTATGCTTTTGATGCACCGCAAATTGAAACGACAGACTGGGACTAGGCGCGGTTTTACCCACAGATTTAGCGGAAGAGGCATTTTCTTTTTCATACCTATCTCCTTTTTATTATCTTAAAGAATTTTATCAAACATGATTGGGGTTTTACAAGCAAGAACACTTCAAGGCAGAACGGTGGCCGTTTTTATGAGAGCAATAGTCTCTTTACGGGAAAGCTTCGATTGGATATAACGGCGTTTGCCAACCGGGATGATAACAGAATCACCCTTTTTACTGACTGCAAGCGGCACACCAATACTCTCATACACCGTGATTTTATCAGGATTGACCATCAGTTTAGCCTGTGCATCGCCTGAAGGATGCCAATAAACAACACAAGGCGATCCATTGCGCTCAAATATAAAGGCTCTCATCCCGGGACTGCCCTGGGCCGCCTCAAGAATCTGTTCGCATTCACACAGCTCAAAAGCCCCCTTTTCATCCAGAAGCAAGATATGCTCCTTCTCCGGATCACGGAGATTTTCCTTCATATCCGGAGTTAGAAAATCGGTATTTCTGACATCCTCCCAGCGCTTAAGCACCTCCAGATTATCAGGAGTTCTGGGATGTCTATCCATATGATTTAATCGGGCAACCAATGAGACAGGGCAGTTCCAGCCAGCTGCATGACTGGTCACGTATTCATACATATCCGGCTGTGTGCCGACAGTTTTTTTACTCGGTGCCACATAACTCATCCACCCGAAATTGAGAGATGTGAAGTCTTTGCTGAGATGAGCGGCTTCGGCCAACGGATATTTGCAAGTAGCCTCTTTGATCACCTCCGGCGGGAAATGATCAAAGGCATTTCCTCGCGACAGCATGTGCCAGCTGAAATGTGACTTCATGGCACCCTCCGAAAGAAGCGGTTTGGGATCAAGCGCTTTGTAGACCTCATACTGGGCATTGGCAACATGATACCAGTAGGGAGGGTGGACATCCTCCGCTCCGTCAAAATACAGAAATTCAAATCCAGCTCCGGCACACAGAGCACTCAGCCGCTCGGCCACCTCTCTCTGTATCCCTGTTCTCTGATCAAACCGGACAAAAATCGGCCAGGTATCAACATCTAAGAGCCCAAACTTAGAGCCCAGGGGAAAACTTGTCGCAGTTGATCCCAATGCAGCTCTTTTACAACCCTTGAATTGATACGGGGGCTCTGTGGTATAATCTTCATAGGTAATCAGTTCATTCCCTATTTTCAAGTATTTCCGACGCTTTTCGAGGGTACACCCGGCAGGATTCTCCTCAACAAAAACAGAGGCCGAAGTGTCATCAAGCTCCTGGGCCAATGTGAAAATCTTCCGCAGATTAAGCCTGTGATCGGGAATCGGCGTCACATAGGAGTCGGTCAAACTGGCTTTGTTGTAATGCATATGAAGCCCCGGCACTAGACCAGCCGCCTTGATTTTAGCAACAATGGCCTTAAGATCCTCAATCCCGTTAGGAAACTCCTTTCTCCAGTTAAAATGGCCGGCGCTAGAAGCAAAATCAGTCCAGTAGATGACCATCATCCTGAATCCGCCTTTCAGGGCATACTCAATATTCCGGTCAATGGTCTGCTGCAATTTACCATTACCCCGCAGTTCATAATAAGACCACTTATACGCATCGCATCTTCTGCTTTTAGCACCCTGAGGAAGGCCATAATCCTCTTCGACTCTCTGAATTCTAGAAAGCAGCTTATCGCTCCGGGTTGTAATAAGCGCACAACCGGTCCCGATAATCTTTATATTTCTGATAGCCGCAGCGGTCAGCATATGATATCCGGGATTCACAAATCCATCAATTTTGGCCGAGGGACCAGTAGCCAACAGATTAACGGCAACCTCCTTATCCCACATGACATTAAGCCAATCACCAAAATTAGCCCGATCCTTAACTGGTAGCTGCAGGATCGTAAATTCATCAACTGCCGTCACCCTCTTAACCCCGTAATCTTCAATGCGATAATCCAGCTTCTCCAGTGAAAAACCTATATAACTATCGGTAATTTTCAAGCCGATGGTCGCAATATGACTGACAAGTTCGAACTCCACGATCAGTTTATCGCCCTGCCTGACAACCGACTTTGCTGCAAAGGTCTTGGATTTTGCAGGATATGAAAGCTGGAGTTCATTATCATAGGGGCGATACTGGGTAATGGAAAACGCCGGAACTTTCACCCCGGGCATCAGACACTCCTCTCCACTGGCCTTATGAACAAGACTCTTAGCCACGGCATCCGCACCGAGAACAAGCTTGTATTCCGCATTTTCAATCACGACATCTGCGGAAGCTGCTTTCTCCGCTTTACAAACAAAAGGAGTCCCTGCCACCAGAACTGCGGCACACATTGAAATTACACCTGTTTTCATATCGACAACTCTCCCTTATACAATAGTGATACTCTGTAATAAAAATTACTATGCATAAGAATGACACAACACACCTTATTCCGTCCAGAACTTACTCATCGCGGTGTGTTACAGCCCTAAACTAGCGGAGCCGGAACCAAATAGGCAATAAGTAACAGAAAAATATTTTCTGACAGGATTACATGATTAACATGATTAAGATGATAAGGAAGGTACGGCATGAAAATGATGAATTGACTGAGAAGATTATCGGCTGTGCATATAAAGTATACAATATAATGGGGTTTGGGTATCTTGCGCAACAAGCCCCTGTATTGAATCCGAGGTGGCAAGGTAGACTCCCTCCGGCAGCACGCTTCAACGCCTTTAACGTTTTTAACCGGTGAAAGTGTTTCGTTTAAGAGTAATCAAGTAAGGGTAGCGGTTAAGTATGTCTACACTTAATCGAAACACTTAACTAACAAGCTTAAACGGATTGTTTGTCGAAACTTGGTATCAGCATCGGCATCGAAAAGGCTCCCGGCAATTCTTGAATCACACCCCGGATAATATAGCCGTTGACATTGTCAACGACCGGTGCTATAGTTTTCTCTGATATGAATATTGTTTGGGATAGAAATAAGAATGAGTGGCTCATTCTAAACAGAGGGGTTAGTTTTGAGCAGATTGCCGAATTGCTTCTCAATGGTGACTATCTTGATATTATTGAGAATCCAACACGTATTAATCAGAATTATTTTGTCATGTGGATTGAAGAATATACATGGATTGTCCCTTTTTTGATTAATCAGGATGACGAGATTGTTTTGAAAACGGCGTTTCCCAATCGAAAATATCATGCACGGTATGGAGGAGAAAATGAAACCAGATAAATCAACGGCCGAAGAGGTTGAATTTGAAAGAGATTTCGATAAATTGCGAACTGTTACAGGTGCGAAAAGAAAAAAGATAGAAACCATTTTGGCGGATGCCAGAAAGAACCGCTCAATCAGTCTGCGAATATCCACGTTCGATCTGGCAAAGCTTAAAGAAAAGGCTTCCATTCAGGGTATTCCCTATCAAACCCTGATAAACTCAGTGTTGCACAGATATTTAACAAACGAGTTGTTGGATCGTGGAGAAGCGATCAAATCTTTTCAATTGAAATGAAAAAGAGCCATCGGGGTCGAAAGGCTCCCCGCACAGGGCGCATATTGGTATAAACTGTAGCGTTGGCTCCCGTCGCCAACGCTACAGAAAAGCCAGCGATATTACTCATGCTGGAAACCTTTTCAAACGGAATCTCGCGATGCCGATACCGATACCGATTGGGTTACCACAACTTACAATTTACAACTTACAATTTACAACTTACAATTTACAATTTACAATTGGAAGGCGCAGCCGACCTCCGCGCCTTCGTGACCCTGGTCGCTTATGCGGCTAGAAAAAAACAAATAATGATTATAGGCTGCATTTTACTCTGTACATAAGCTGTCAATATAGGCAATCATATATGTTATGAAATATCTTATTCTACTACCATTTGCAGTTTTGATTGGACTGGCGGTCGGATCATGGGTTCCAAAACAGGAGCTTGTGAAAATCCGCAATGAGATGAAGGAGCTGCAGAAAGAGGCGGACAAACGCAATCAGGGTGGAAAACTCTCCGCGCTGAGCAGCATCATCAAGATACCTGAGAAGAAAGCTAAACCCAAATCACATCGACACGGGTTCAAAGTTGAGACGTCCGACACTGAATCTCAGATGATACACGCTGACACCACTACTAACCTCAACCAGGTTGCAGCAAACACCAACACCCCATCCAGCAAACGCAAACGCAGACAACGTCAGTTCCCTGACCCAAAATCTGAAACCTATGAAGCCGATCTGGAAGAAGCTAAAGAGCTTTGGGAGACCCGGGTTGAACTGGCACGCGCCCAGTGGCTGGCAAAACTGGATCTCAAAGAAGAGGAGATAGAGCTCTTTGATCAGGCCATTGCCAATATGAATGACAAACTCTATCAAACAATGCAAATTACGGCAGATGAGTTACAGAATGCCGAAAGTATGTCAACCGAAACAGGGCTACGAATCATGAACAGCGTTACGGAAACACTGGTGGAAACTTATGATCAGATCGGGGAAATCGTTCCGGTTGAACAACGGTCCGAAATTGAAGAGCTGGATATGCCTGACTTCATCGACCCCGCCGCATTTGAACCGTTGATTGATGTGCGGGATAAACTGTAGTATAAGAAGTTCTAAAGTGCGAGAGTTCTAAAATTCTAAAGTTATTTGATTCTCGCACTTTAGAACTTTAGAACTGAAAAAAATTATGACCTCACTATTTCAACTTTGGCGCATCACGTGTTATGAGTGGTTTACAGCTATCCGCAGCCGGCGAGCCATTGTCGTTCTTCTTTTATTTATGGCGGCATCGGTCTGTACAATGAACTTTTCCATCAATGCGCTGCAGAAGATGGAGAAGGAGCTGGTCAAGCTTCTGCAGCTTCCTGACACAGAGGAGGTGGGAGTTGTTTCAAAGACACTCTGGAAATCAAAACCATTCCAAAGGTTGATGAAGCATATCGTAAAGGACAATGCGGTTTACGAAGATATAACAGGAAAACATCCGGTGGAACTCATGTATGCCCTGCTGGTTTTCTTTTACACCCCCCTGCTGGTAGTTCTGGTTTCCTCCAACCGAATTTCTGATGATATCGGCTCCGGCTCAATCCGCTACATTGCCTGCAGGAGTTCGCGTTTTACATGGTCGTTCGGCAAATTTCTGGGGCAGGCGGGAATGATAGGGGTGGCACTTCTCTTCAGCGGAATTGGCGCATGGCTGATTGCCGTTTTTCGCCTACACGGTGCGGGATTTTCGCTAATGGCAAATATTTTCGACTGGTCGTTTCGCTCGTGGATCTATGCCCTACCCTTTCTGGGGCTATGCATGGGGCTCTCACACATGACCCGTTCAGGGAGCAAAGCCACTATCTTCGGCATTCTGGCCATATCCCTTTTCTTTGTTCTGACCATCCTTTACAAAGCTTTCGAGTATGCGGACGGTTGGAAGGCTGTTTTCAGCTACATGGCAACATTCATCCCGGAAAGTCATGGCGGCTTACTCTGGCGTAGCAGCCCAGCTGCCGTTGCAACGGGTGCCACCTGGATGATCACACTGGCTCTCTGCTATCTTTTCCTGGGATACATGGCATTCAGAAAGCGCGATATTTAAAATGACCAATGCTGTAACAACAACCAATCTCGTTAAAAAGTACGGTTCAACCCTGGCGCTGAATGGATTGACCATAACCATCCCTAAATATGCAATCACCGGTCTGGTGGGGGCTAACGGAGCTGGTAAAACAACCTGGATGATGTCAGTTGCCGGATTCCTTAAGATCAACTCCGGGAAAATCAATCTGCTGAACAGCGGACCTTTTAACCCTGATATCCATCGCGGACGTATCAGCATACTGCCACAAGACTCAGAGCTGCCGGCCGAAAGCTATCCGCTGGAGACTCTGGTTCACTACGCGCGGTTACAAGGGCTGACTAAATTCGAAGCTGTAAAATCCGCCAAAGCGATCTTGAAAGAGGTTAATCTGGGAGACCGTATGAACTCCGCCATCCGCTCACTCTCGCACGGCATGCGTAAGCGCGTGATGATTGCACAATGCTTTGTCGGCAGCCCCGAGCTTATACTGCTGGATGAACCCCTCAGCGGGCTGGACCCCAAAGAAGTGGCCAACATGCGCAAGTTCATCACAAAACGCGGAAAGCAACAGAGCATTATTATAAGCTCCCATAATCTGCATGACCTGGAACTGCTCTGTGACTATGTGGCCTTTATAAAAAAGGGAAAGAGTGCCCGTCTGAGAACTATGGATGAAATTACCGGCAAAAGCGGCATACTCTCCTACCTGATAACAGAACCACTGGAAAGTATTGAAGAGTTGCAGGCCCTGTTGCCGGAGTGCACAATTACGAAAAATAGCAAATCCAACACCATCAGCTGTCGGTTTGACAGCGGCAAATCAAAACCGGAGCTGGTGAACAAGATAGCAATTCCCTATTTGCAGGAGAGAACCGGGGTCATTTCAGTTGAGAGAGGTTTCTCATTTGAAGAAAAAGTACTGGATGAACTCTAATGCAGCTTTCCACCGCAACCAAACTGAACCCTTGTGATATGCAAATCTTTTTTCATTCTTTGAACAGTTGTGCGAAAGCCATCACTGCATTAGTCAACAACGCTTCGCGTTGCATAAGAAAGATGGTTAAAAGGGTTTAAGGTTAAAGTGGTTAAAGTGGTCGAATGCTTGCAGGACGCGCTTCTCCCGTCAACTCTGAACCTGCCGAAGGGCGAATGCGGGAGGGTGCGTAAAGGCGGATGGAGAAAACCATTTCAACCTTTTTAACAATTTTAACCATTTGAACTATCGCGAATTTCTTGTGTTTTGTGACAGGATTTGAAAATATATCAACTTATACATTATGAATAAAAACCTATTTCACATTGTTCTCATGAAACCTGAGATCCCGCATAACACCGGAGCCATTGGCCGGCTATGCGTAGGGTTGGGATGCCCTCTGCATCTGATCCGACCGCTGGGCTTCCATCTCTCAGATGAATATATACGTCGTGCGGGGCTGGATTACTGGAAACACCTTGATCTGGCAGTCCACGACAGCTGGGAGGATTTCCTTGAAGCTGTTAAACCCACTGGAATCAATTTTCTCAGCACAAAAGGGAAAAAATCTCTCTATGATTGCCAATTCAAAACTGGCGAGGCTCTCATATTCGGAAGCGAAAGCAAGGGGCTGCCCCCCGAAATATATAAGAAATACGCAGAGTCCCTTTTCAAGATCCCGATGCCGGGCGAACATGCCCGCAGTATCAATCTGGCCAATGCCGTTTCAATTGCAGCTTATGAAGCCTTCAGACAGCTGAAGGGTAAAGAGTGAAGTTAGTTGGTAGCCCAATCGGTTCATAGAACCGACCCTACAATCTACGGTTGATACAGCGAAGCGTTGTAGTGTCGGCTCTATGAGCCGAAAACAGAGCAGCTGTAAATGTAGATAAACAACTTTTTGGAAAGAACAATTAATTGTTCTTTCACGCCGCCTAAGCTACTAACGCACAGCCAGCGCCTTCAGATCCGCCAGCGTATACTCCCGCAGAGCGCCATGAACCACATCTGAGAAGCGGTGCGACACATCCTTCGTAACAACATCCTCCCACGGCAATGGCTCATCAGCAAGAGTGACCTTCGAGAAAAGCTGGGGTTCTGCCACAGCCGCATGCAGCGCGGGGGTAACCGCCCACTCAGATGCATGCAATTCCACCCGGTTCTCGCCACAAGCGGTTGACAACCAGCGCGCACATAACAAAACATCCTCGGCCCGCTGCCCAACCAGCGAATGTCCCAACAGGTAAGCCATCACCGCCGGTCCCTCATCCTTGTTCTTTGCCCCGTAAAAAGAGTGCGCCGAACCGTAGGTCTCGCCAAAGCCGGAGAGATCTGCGGCCAGCACAGTCCGTCCCTCTTTAAGCAATGCGCTCACGGTAGCCGCGACATGACGCTTACCACGCCCATCAACAACCAGCACAGGAGCCCCATGCGGCATAGCGGGTGTAAACAGATCAGCCGGAATGGCAACACGGCCTTCCACCGTCAATGCCACCTTGCGAACGGAGACCTCGCCCTCCAAGACCGAAGCGCGGTTGACTGTCACCGGCACCGGAATATTCTCTAGCGACCGAATACCTGCCAGACGACGCACAACAGCGTGTAAATCCCTTTTGCCGGCCAATCCGCGTACAAACACCAGACGTGCAGCCTCATCGCGCATCAGATCATAGACCGAACGTGCCCCGTCAAGCTTCATCACCTGGCCCTGCTCCGTAACATTCACAGCCTCATCTTTGAGCCCCATATCCGTTTCAGGTGGAACTGTGACCTCGGCCCCCTGCCGCAGCCAACGCGACATGAAACGGACAGCAGCTACCTTGAGAGGTTCCGCCCAGCCGTGCGGACCGTCATGTTCAGCCAACTCTAAGCGATCCGCCTTTCCCAGTCGCTCATAGACCGCTCTCACCTCACCTATTGTCTGGTATGTGCCTTCAATGGGAAACATATCTTTTTTTGCGGCGCAGACGCAGGTTGCGGCAGGTGCACGCAGAAGCAGCCACCCGGAGTGCTCCAGACCGAAGGCCATCTGACCGAAAACATTCTGCTCTGCATCCTGCGGTCCCATTGCCGCACAGACGTGTTGCAGAGAGGATATATAGCAGCTTGGAGCTGCGGCTTTGATCCGCTCATCGAGTGCCGACAGATAAGTCGAAAGCGTGCCGCCACCACTGTTTCCCATGCAGCCCAGACGGGAGTCATCAACCTCAGGACGCGAGGCCAGGTAATCCATGGCCCGCATGCCATCCCATATCCTGAAAGTGGCTGTATTCCAGCCCAGCAACGCAGCTTTGACACCCGTGGTATTGTGCCCGATACAGAGGCCCTTACCAACACCCTGCAGGCGTTCACCCTGATCGATAGGATCATAAATTAGCGCAGCCATGCCGTTGTATGCAGCCAGCAAAGCCCCTCGCTGGTAGCCGGGATACCCCTTGCCGGTCTTACTGTGACCGCATGCGATAAGGATGCCGGGATAGGGCGCTGCGAAGCGGGTGGGATCCGGCAGGAACAGATGTGCGGTCACAAAATGCTGCGGACGGCTTTCGAAGAGCAGCTTTTCAATCCGATATCCCTCTCGCTCAACTGTTGCCAGAACGCGGGCATTGAGCGGCGTGCGTTCAGGGAAACCACCCAGTGCCTCAAGACAGGCCCCGCGCGTCCGTTTCTGCCAGACGGCAAGCGCCTCTGGTGTTATGATCCTATCCTGCGTCGCACGAATCGACACCCCTGCCTGTGCCATCTCCGCACTCAGCAGGCGATACATCATAAGAGTCGGCGGACCACCAGCCAAACTCTCATCTAACACGTTCTCCTCAAGAATACGAGCCAAGCCAGCCGAATCAGCGGCGCACGCGCCAAAAACCATACCCAAAGCCAGCCCCATCGATAAAATATCTATTTTTTTATTCATAATAGTCATTATACATAACGGCAGTGAACCGCACAATGGAATTACAGAAAGCATATTGAACGCATTATTTCTGAAACTTTCTCTTGTTTACTATATTGATAATTGTCATACTGAAATACTTAAAGTTGGGATAAGAATATTGATTTCTGATTGATTTTCTTATTGGTGTAATATAGCTTAACGATTTAACCGATGGGGAACTTGTTTATGAGTGTAGTACCTGTAGAAAATGTCCGTAATTTCGTCATTCTTGGACACAGCGGAAGCGGGAAAACAACATTAACCGATGCAATTGCATATAAAATCGGCCTTAATGACCGCATGGGACTTTCTTCAAACGGATCAAGTATCTCGGATACAACCGATGAAGAAAAAAACAGAAAAATAACAATTTTCGCGAGCACATTCTGTAAAAATTACAAAATGGAAGGCAAAGAATATAAACTTATCTTTACCGACGCTCCTGGATTCAGAGATTTTTATGGGCAGATTTTAGGTGCCGTACACGCTGCCGATTTTGCACTTATCGCGGTTGACGCGACATCAGGTGTTCAGGTTGGAACCCGTCGCGCCTGGAAAATCTGTAAAGAGAATGAACTCTCATCAATCGCTTTTGTTATTACAGGGCTGGATAAAGATAATGCCAATTTTGAAAAAGCTATAGCCTCCATCCGGAGCAACTTCGGTGTTAACTGTGTACCAGTAACCGCCCCGGAAAGTTCAGAGAAGGTTATCAATATTCTGGATCAGGACCACCTCCCTGAAAACCTCGAAAACATTCACAACAGCCTTGCAGAATCCGCTGCAGAAACCTCTGAAGAGTTGATGAATAAATATTTCGAAGATGGCAATCTTGAACCTAAAGAGATCAGAAAAGGACTGCATGACGGAATTGAATCCGGTGACATTCACCCCATTTACACAACATTTGCGTTAACAGGTGTCGGAATTGAACGTTTGTTGAACAGCATCTGCCGCATCCTGCCTTCCCCCGGCCACCGACCACTCAAAGATCTGGATGGCAACCTGATAACCGCTGATCCAAACGGCCCGTTTATCGGTCAGGTCTGGCGTACCGCTATAGACACATTCATGGGACAGCTCAGTTACATCCGTGTTATTTCAGGCACACTCAAACCGGGTATGACTGTAACAAATACGGAAAACAACGAAAAAGAGAGCGTCTCAGCCATGATGTTGACTCTGGGCAAAAAACAGATTGCGGTTGAAGAAGCCGGTCCGGGTGACATTGTAGCTATTCCAAAGCTGAAGAAAACAAAGACAAACAACACCCTGGTTGGCGACGGATCTTCGACGAAAATGGAAGAAATTAAATTCCCCCCACCGGTCAGTTATGTTGCCATCAAAGCTAAAACGCAATCTGATGAAGATAAAATGAGCACCGGAATTCACCGTCTGCTGGACGAAGACCCTACCATCCAGTTTGAAAAACAGATAGAGACCAAAGAGGTACTCCTCAAAGGTCTGGGAGATGTTCACATTGCCGTTGCCGTTGCACTGCTAAGTCAACAATCCAATGTCAACGTCGACACATTCACCCCAAAAGTGCCCTACCATGAAACCATCACAGGCAAAGGCGACGGTCACTACAAGCACAAGAAACAATCCGGCGGCCGCGGGCAGTTCGGCGAGGTCTACCTGCGGGTTGAGCCTCTACCTCAGGGTGATGAAGAAACATTCTGCAACGAAATTGTCGGTGGTGCAATTCCAGGTAACTTTATTCCGGCTGTCCAGAAAGGTGTGGATGCAGGTATGTTAAAAGGAGCTCTAGCTGGTTATCCTGTTAAGAATGTCAAAGTGCATCTCTATGATGGTTCCTATCATGATGTTGACTCATCAGAGGTTGCATTCAAAATTGCAGGTGCACGTGCTTTAAGAGAGGCGATGTCTATGTCCAAACCAGTTCTTCTGGAGCCGATCATGCAGATCCGAATAACGATTCCTGAGCATTTCATGGGAGCTATCTCCGGTGATATGCCCCACAAACGTGGAAGACTGCTGGGAATGGAAGCGCATGGAGACATACAGATTCTGACCTGTGAAGCACCTCTGGCTGAACTGTTCAAATACTCAGCTGAGTTGCGTTCATTGACAGGAAGTCAGGCATCATTTGTAATGGAATTTGCCCGTTATGACATTGTTCCCTCAAATGTAGCCCAGAAAATCATTGCCGAATCGGAAAAACACCGTAAGGATGACGATGACTAAAACAGCTCTGCTGTTTTAGGAGAAAACGCTACGCGTTTTATGTGGAAAAGTAATGCCGGAACTCAGGGCGGTACGCCCGTGGGTCCGGCAGTAGATCAGCTAGCAGCCCATTCGAAAAGGGTTGGATGTTCGAGAAGTCAAAATAGTCGAAGGAATACATACTTTTACACGTACTCGTACACGCGAATCTCCAAAAGCTAGGGTGGGGATAGAGAGAAAAGAGATAATATGAAAAAAATACTATTAAGCGCACTATCAACTGTTCTTTTAACGCTAACAGCCTGTCACAGCGTTGCTGTAATTGATACCGCTAAAATAAAAGATGACTGGAAGCCAGTCAAAATTGATAAATGGAAGAGCTTTGACCGACTCCATTTCAAAGTTGATGGATGCAATGCCTGGATTGCAGTTCCGGAAAAACCGCTCCCCGGCAATCACTGGGTGTGGTGCATGGAGTTCCCAACCGCATTTGATACCCGCACGGGAGTTGTTCCTCTGACAGAAGCAGGTTTCTTCTATGTTCATATTTCGGTTGGCAATACATTTGGCTGTCCCTCAGCTCAGAAGCACCTTGATGCCTTCTATGAATTTCTACAGGAAAAAGGTTTTAATAAAAAAGGAACACTGATTGGTGTCAGCCGTGGCGGCATGTACGCCTATCGCTTTGCAGCACGCAACCCCGATGAAGTCAGTTGCATCTATGGAGATGCCGCAGTCTGCGACTTCAAAAGCTGGCCGGGCGGCAAAGGTAAAGGTAAAGGCAGTGCTGGCGACTGGAAAAGCCTGATCAATCTATACGGATTTAAGGACGAAGCTGAAGCTCTGGCATATAAAGGCAATCCGATTGACATTCTTGCGCCACTGGCTAAAGCAAAGATTCCACTGATTCATGTTATGGGAGATGCCGATAATGTTGTGCCGGCAGCAGAGAATGCGGAGATCATTGAAAAACGCTACAAAGCCATGGGCGGAACCATTGATGTTTTCCACAAACCTGGATGCGGACACCATCCGCACGGACTGGAAGACCCGACACCGATTGTCAACCTGATCAAAAAATATAATGGACAATAAGAAGATGGAGAAGTTCTAAAGTGCGGCAGTGCGAGAGTTCTAAAGTTTATTAATAGCCAGCTCTGCTGGCCCCGCGTCTGCGGGGTGCGAGAGTTCTAAAGTTCTAGAGTTTTTTGTTAGCTGGCAGGTTAACACTATGGGCTTTATGGGCCGTATGTGTAGCCAACTGATATCATCGACGGGCATCCGCTTTTAGTGCATTTTCCCGATAACGCTCTTGCACGGGAAATAATAATTTCAGCACTTTAGTAGCTATTTTCTCAACTCCTGTCGCAAAAAACAAGAAACTTAAGAGGTCATTTTGAAAGAAAGGGCAAAAAAAATCATTACAAATATAATTTGTAATGATTTAAGAAAATTGGGGCGATAGACGGGGTTTGAACCCGCGACAACCAGAACCACAATCTGGGGCTCTACCACTGAGCTACTATCGCCATCAAAAAAGTGCAGTAAGATTACCAAAATCAGGGAATAAAGCAAGCGCCCTTTTTTAAAATATTTTATATTTACCCGCAACTCTCTTTATGTTAGTTTTATTTTCGTTAAACAGTAATTAGTTGGAGGATTTAATAATGAAGAACAACATGAATCGGCGGGGCTTTCTAAAAAGCGCCGCAGCGCTGACATCTTTTACCATTGTGCCCGCGCATGTACTCAGAGCAGAGACTGCCCCTAGTAACCAGATCACACGAGCCTCAATCGGTTTTGGAGGAATTGCAAGATCCGGCAACCACCTCGGCAATAAATCAACCCGTATGATAGCCGTATGTGATCCTGACGCATCCAGAGTCCAGGACGGAATTAAAATGGCAGAAAAAAAAGGCTATGGAAAAATACATGGCTGCAAGGACTTCCGCGAAATTCTCGCAATGAAAGACGTTGATGTTGTACATATCTGCACCCCGCCCCATTGGCACGGACCGATCTCAGTTCTGTCAGCACAGGCCGGCAAGGATATCTGGTGCGAAAAACCGATGACCCGCACCATAGGCGAAGGCAAACGGGTTATGGAGGCAGTTAAAGCCAGCGGCAGCATGTTCCGTCTGAACACCTGGTTCCGCTTCCAGAGCAACTTCTACGGATTCGGTACTGAAGTTAAGCCAATCAAGAAGGTTGTTGAGAGCGGAGCTCTTGGATGGCCACTGACCGCAGTTGTCGGAGGTAATACCGGATTCAACCTGAAATTTAACTGGAGTGGGATGGTTGACCTAGAACCTCAGCCGGTACCCGAAAACTTTGACTACGACCTGTGGCTGGGACCAGCCCCCTACAAACCGTATCACCGCCACAGAACACACAGTACCTTCCGCGGTTACTGGGACTATGACGGCGGTGGTCTGGGCGATATGGGCCAGCACTATCTTGACCCAGTGCAGTATCTTCTTAACAAAGACGAGACCAGCCCCATTAAAATTGACGTGGACTGCCCCCCGCAACATCCGGATTCCGTTGGCTCTTTCAAAAAGATCACATACACTTACGCAGATGGATGCCAGATTATTCTGGATGGCGATAACTCAATGAAGAACGCACCATTCCTGCAGGGTCCCAAAGGCTCTCTATGGCCCCATATGAAGTCAGATATCACCAACTTAAATGACATTATTCAACAGCAACCCGATCCGGAACCGCAACAGACCGACTTCCTTGAATCAATCAAGCTGCGTCGTACGTTTGCACTGAATGAAAGAAATGGATTCCGCTCATGCACAATCGTTAATCTGGGAATTATTGCCATGCGTCTGGGACGTGGCTATAAGTTTGATCCGGTTAAATTGCAGGCGGTCAATGATCCGGCAGCTGACGCATTTATCTATCAGCAGATATGCGCTCTCCCTAGGATGTCTAAATAATTGTGTTCACACAATTATCGGAAAGCACTATGTGCTTTGAAATAATGAATTTACAGACAAAGGATAAAAAATGAATTTTAAAAGAATACTTATCATTGCCGCCACTTTGACGATTGCGCAGTTATCTGTGTCAGCCGCAAATCAGACGGCGGCACAATGGGCCCGTGCAGAAAAGGCAAAACTTGATACTATCAACAAGCAAACACTGGCAGCCATTACAAAAGAGGCACCGGATTCATACCGCAAGCTCTTTACTGCAGTTAAGAGTGATTACAAATCCGATCCGGTAGAGATAACCCGGATAGCCGCTCTGACGCAGATCATTGCAACCTACGGCAAACAATCAATGCGCAATGAGTATGCGAACGAACTGCTGGCAGCGGCCAAAGGAGCCACTGCTGTGGATGTAACCTGCTTCTTTCTTGATCAGCTGCGCTGGTGCGCAACTACGAAACAGACAAAAGGCATTGAAGAGTTCACATCCTCTGATAAAAAAGAAGTTGCAGATCTTGCAGCCATTGCAGCCTTGGCTTCAGAACGCAATTTTGAATCACAACAGAAAGATCCTCAGAAGAATATCTACTCTGATTACAGCGCTGAGCTGGCAAAGCTCAGAAGCTCTAAAAAAATCAAGGCACTTTTAAAAGGTTTTGACAATGCCGACCTGAGAATTGCCGGCATAGCTATGCGCGAAGCTGCCCAGATCGACGTCCAATACAAAATAAACGGCCTTAGTAAAAGACAGGCAGAGTCAATAAACAAAAAGCGCATTAAGGCAGGCAAAGAGGAGACCATGCTATGGGCTCAAAAACTCACAACCACCAGCGACAATACACGCAAAATCATGCTTCTCGATATGCTGGGCACACGTGGCAATCCCGCCGCATTAACGGAGATGGCCAATTACATCGGTAATAACGACACCGCGGTCTCTCAAGCTGCGCAGAAAGCAATGATTAAAATTGATCCTAAAGCATATGTAGCGGCCCTCCCCCCTGTGCTGAAGAACCTGCCTGCAAGCCACACAGATATCATGAAAAAATCTATGTGCTGTGTACCGATTGAATTAATTGAAGATGGCTTAATGAAAGATTACAGCACATACTCCCAGGCAGGCAAAAATGCCACCATGGAAACTCTAAAAGTCAGGAGATCAAAAAAAGGCGTAAACCTTGCTTTGGCAGCAATCAACAGTTCAGCAGCCGAAGAGCTAAAAAATGGATATCGGCTGCTGCGTGACTGCGCAGGCCCTGAAGAGGCAGAGGTGCTGATACTGAAGCTGACTAAAGCCAGACACGGTCGTGCTAGTGATATCCAGGCAGCCATTACAGGTGCTGCTAAACGGGATACATCAGGAACTTATGTCAAGTTATTGAAAGATGCGTGGTCAAAGGCAAAACCGGAGCAAAAACTGGATCTATTGGGCACCTTCGGACGGATCGGAGACAAGAAGCTGCTGACAATCACCGAAGGAGCCCTTAAAGATAGCGATAAAGAAATCGCAACTGCTGCCGTCAGGGCTCTCTCAGCCTGGGATAACAACGACTCCCTCAAATATCTAATGAGTGTGGCTCTCACATCCACCGACAACAAGCAGCGCATTCTCGCACAGCGCGGCATTGAAAAGAAACTCAGTGTCAAGGGTGTTAAGAAAGATGACTACAAAAAAATGTGGGCGGATGTCAGCAAGAGTGCACAAGGCGATGCCGAGATGAAAACAAAACTTGATACTTTCTTTGCCAAATAAACAAAGTTAAAGGTTAAAAAGGTTAAAGAGGTTAAATGAGACATCCACATAATTGTTGGATGACAGCAAGAATATAATCATTTTTTTGACTTGCAATGCAACACTGTGCGATATAAATCACCCACTTCAACCTTTTTAACTATTTCAACCTTTTTAACGACCTGCGTGCATTGAACAAAAAAATATGGTAAAAAGGATTCATCTTTTTACCATATTTTTTTTACCGGGAACATATCATGACTATAGAACGTTTCGGCTTATACCTGATTATCACAAATCCAGCAACATCTTACGAAGCCTGCGCTGAGGCAGCAGTTAAAGCAAAAATTCGATATATTCAACTCCGCATGAAAAAAACCATTGATGACGATGTTCTTGAGAGAGCCCGTAATCTCAGGTCCATCACGCAAGGCACCTCAACCCGGTTTATCATTAACGACGACCCCCAGCTTGCCACTGAGATGGAAGCCGATGGAGTTCACCTGGGACAGGAAGATATGCCCATTGCACAGGCCCGCATAAAGTTTTCTGAACTACAGATCTTCGGACTCTCAACCCACTCTGAGGAGCAAGCCTCTAATGCCGTTGACATTTGCCCCGATTACTGCGGTGTAGGACCGGTTTACAAAACCCCGACCAAAGACATTTCTGATCCAGAGCTGGGAGCAAAGCTAGCAGGCAGAATCATCCAGCACGCACCGTTCACAACAGTGGCAATCGGCGGCATCAACGAAAACAACCTTGATATGGTTTTAAAAAATGGTGCTATTAACTATGCCGTGGTCCGATATGTCTGCCAGGCAGCCAAGCCGTATGATGCCATAGTGCGTTTACAGGATATCTGGACTGCAGCTCAGAACTAGTAGTCTGTACAGCTATAAACTTCGTTTTTTTGACAGGATTACAAGATTAACAGGATTTAATTCAGTAGCTATAAAATCAACTTCTTGTTGTTTTTGTACGTTTTTTTCTATCAATAACTTACGAAATTATCAACTTTGAAATTGCAAACACATATACCTGAAGAGTGGCGAATGCTGGTAGATTGCCTGCGTTGCGCCATTCATAACTCCCCGCCCCCTGAAAGTTTAGAATCCACCAACTGGGGATCCCTGCTGCGGCAGGCAAGACAGCACCGTGTCGAACACTTTCTCTTTCCATGGCTCGCCAAAAACATTCCACAGCTATTTTCAACGGATGCCGCCGTTGAGCCGGACTCAGCACCTGCAGCTTGGCGGTCGCTGGCACTAGAGCATCTTCAGACAACGATTATTCGCCAGCTGCAAACAACTGAGCTCCTGCAGAAACTATCTCAAGACCGCATTGATGTTATTCCTCTCAAAGGCACATGGCTCAGTGAAAAGATTTATGACGAGCCATCACAACGTTCGATGGCAGACATCGATATCCTCGTACATAAATGCGATATTGAGCGAGCACATGCAATCTTAACGGCAGCCGGATATCAACCCAAAAGAGATCAGCTGAAAAATAAATACATCTACGATAATGCATATTACCACCCTTCATTCAAAGCATTCATTGAACTACACTGGAATGTTGAATCTGAGATGATCGAGGGTAGCTCAATTCCCGAGATAGAGAAAATATGGAATAACACACAGAAGGCGGTCCTTTTTGGCTCATGCATACGCGAATTCACAATAGAAGATCAGCTTTCACATCTTATCCAACATATACTTCACCATAGGATGGCCTTATCGTTAAGAAGTTATATTGATATTGCCTTAATCCTCAAAATGCATCTCTCTGAGATAGCCTCATTCAACTTCGAAAGATCAGCATCCTACTGGAAGATCGGCACGGCAACCATATTTATATTACAAATTGTCTCAGAACTCTTCGGAATCCCACTTCCTGATCAATGTAATATAGAAAAAGCAGGCATTGAAAAGGATTTACTCCATTCAGCATGTAGCACACTGTTTGAGCTACCGGAAGCAAACAGCAGAGATCATGAATATAACTTCCTGAAATACCGGCAGTCATCAGCAATGGGGAAAATCAAGCTGATAGCAAGTCGAATTTTCATGCCACAGACCTTTATGGCTCTGCACTATCCCTTTGCCCGGCACAAGTTGCTACTGCCTCTTGCATGGTTTCTAAGAGCAATGCACCTTATACAGCATACCGGGCGTGATCTTTTCTCTTTAAAACAAAACAGATCAGCACTAGATAATGCGGCCATACGAAAAGAGATAATACAAAAACTCACCCAGGAAGAGTGAGTAGAAAGAGGTCAGAGGTCAGAGGTCAGAGGTCAGAGGTCAGAGGTCAGAGGTCAGAGGTCAGAGGTCAGAGGATGATAATTAGGCGCGGCACAATCGTCAAGTAACAACACGTCCAAACATAACAATATCCAATTTTTACCGAAAAACAACATGGCAACATATTCTTACCATTAATTTTCTTACCTGAAAACCAGCGAAGGCAGCCAAAACGCGTAGCGTTTTATTGTAATTGCGCGAAGCGGAATTACTCACCGATGATCTTTACCAGCACCCGTTTATCACGCTTGCCATCGAGCTCATAATAAAAAATACACTCCCATGGACCAAAATCTAAATTTCCATCGGTAATTGCCACGACAACCTCTCGACCCATAACGGTCCTTTTCAAATGCGCATCCGCATTATCCTCATAGCCATTGTGGGCATATTGATCATAGGGTTTCTCAGGAGCCAGTTTTTCAAGCCAGCGCTCATAATCTGAATGCAATCCACTCTCATTATCATTGATAAAGACACTGGCCGTGATGTGCATGGCATTTACCAGACAAAGCCCCTCTTTAACACCACTATCAGAGAGACATTCATTAACCTGCGGCGTGATATTTATGATCTCTCTGCGCTGTTTTGCATTGAACCACAACTCTTTACGATAACTTTTCATAATCCAACCTTCCTTTTCACCTCAATTCAAAACACGCAGTGTTTTTACCTAATGCAACAATGGATATCGCACAAATCCTCCTGTCACACAAAGACTTGTATTGTAGAAGTGCATCTCGCATGCCCTGAGCTTGTCGAAGGGGAAGAGGGCGCGTATAAAAAATGATCACTATTTTTGAAAAACTCCAGGCGCAGCCTGCTAATAAACCGGCCCTCAATACTGCAATTCCGCGCAGCGGAATCGGATAATTCGGTGCGCCGAATTATTTTTAGTTTAAGATTTCTTCCGAACATCTCCAGACCGAAAGTTTAATATCACTACCTTCAAACTCCTTAGCCATTTGCTCAATCTTATCCTCCGACATATCGCAGGTGATTAACACACGAGCAGCCCTATATTTCTTGGCAATTTCCATAATATGTTCCGCCCCCCCCAGCACCCTGTACCCTGAGATAACACGCCCCTTCAAATGTATATCATCATCCACCAATCCAACAATGAACATTTTATTATTACCGGCTTTTGCTATGATATTCTTGAGATAAAGGCTGAATTTCACCCCTCCCCCATAAACCAGAACCCGTTCTGTATCTTCTTTATCCCTTATTACAAAACGCTCAATAACATGCATAAAGCTGGCTAAGCACTCCCGTATCACACGCATGCCAGTCAGCGGAAAGAAAGCACACATAAACATTAAAATGGAAAACTTTATAAAACCATAATCCTCACTCTCAATCATCAGTATCACAGAAGCAGCAATGAGAGTTGAAACAAATAGAGTAAATGTGAGCAGCGCATAATCCCGCACTTGAGCTCTCGACCAGACCCGACGATAAGTCTTACTAACAACCAAAGACACAAATATAATTGAAATCACAATCGGCAGCTCATAGAGAAATGCATTTCGACCAAGAGGCAACCCGGAGAAGAACCGCGCAACGATCCAGGCAAATACCAAAAGAATAACATCAATTATTATATAAGCGGGGAGAACAACAGCCTGTCTTAAGGTGGCTCTTTTCTTAGAAAGAAACCGACCTGTATCCCATAACTCAACACTGACCATATGTCGAACAGCCACAGCGACAGCCACCATAAACGCAATCATGAAGAATCCCGGAGCATGATTGCGTAAAAGTAACCCTGAAAGACCGACCAGCACCAGAACTAGAGCCACCAGATAGAGCGTAATAGCGGCCGTTCGCTGGTTCAATGTTTTTCGCAGAATACGATGATGAATATGATCTTTATCCGGTTGCATAACATTTGTCTGGGCATCAACGCCAATAAAATCCTGCGGAAGCAAAGCTCTGGCAGTGCGTCGCCAGATTGCCAGCATTGTATCAAAAATTGGAATTCCCATCGCTAACAGCGGAACACCCAGCGATGCCACCAGCTCTCTTCGGGACCCCGTCATAAGAGGTAGCGTAGCCACGCACAGACCCAAGAACATACTTCCGGAATCACCCAGAAATACAGATGCCGGATGAAAATTATAGCGAAGAAATCCCAGACAGGCACCAGCTAAAATAAGATATGGAATGGTATCAGCCGCACGGTTGCTAAAAACAAGCGCTCCTGCTAATCCAAGACAGGCAATCAATGACAACCCGGAAGAAAGGCCATCCAATCCATCAATCAGATTGAATGCATTGATCGCCCCAACAATCCAGAAAACCGTCACCAAATAGTCCAGCCATACTGGGAATGCAACAATAATCCCACCCACCCGAATATCCGACAGAAACAGAATCGATGCCACTGCAATCTGCCCGGCAAACTTAAACATCGGCTTCATCCCATATTTATCATCCACAAACCCAATAATCAACAGGAGAGAGGATGCCAAAAAGAAATGCCACTGCCAACTGAAAGTGAAACTGGGGCTAATCTGCCTACCACCCATCAGGGCGAAGGCCAGAAGAACAACATGAAAGGCAATAAAGACGGCCAGCCCACCCCCGCGCGGAATCGGAACCTTGTTGATACGCCTCTCATCTGGCTGATCAACCATCCCTGTTTTTCTTGCAAACTCTCTCACAGGAGGCGTCAGCAACAAAGAGATAACAAAAGCACTCAGAAATGCGAATAGATACCTGGCGTCACTGGTTGTCAAGCGTAGCAGAAGACCAGCAAATGAATCAAATACAGAAACTGTCCAGGAACTAGTCATTTTTTATTATCCTTCCTGGGTTTTCTCTGTCACTGACTCTAATCTCATTCGAGAGTCGTGCATAAAGATCTATAGTCAAATGGCGTTTAACTGAATCACCATCCTGATTCCGACAGATTTCTTTACATGAAGTCACCATGGAATCCACAAGGTCCGGCCCAGCCTCATCTATTTTACAGATATATATTCGAGCAAGCTCTGTCTTGAGAACGGATGCTTCACTAACATCTAAATCCTCGTAGAGCTTTTCCCCCGGTCTGATTCCAGAGAAAACAATTGAAATGTCATCATAAGGCTTCAACCCGGAGAGCCGTATCATCTCCTCCGCCAAATCAACGATGCGCACAGGTTCACCCATATCCAGAATAAAGATTTCGCCCCCTTCAGTCTGCGTTATTGAAAGCAATACTAAGTGAACAGCCTCCTCAATCGTCATAAAATAGCGCGTCATCTCAGGGTGAGTCACCGTAACAGGTCCACCCTGCGCTATCTGCTCCTGAAAAAGCGGCACAACCGAACCCGAAGAGCCCAGCACATTACCGAACCTCACTGCTGAAAATATTGTTTTTCCTCTCCGGTTGAGAGATTGCACAACCATCTCGGCCAGTCTTTTAGTAACACCCATAACCGAAAGCGGATTAACGGCCTTATCAGTTGAAACCAGAATAAATCGCTCAGCATTATATTTTACAGCCGTCTCACCAACTACCCTAGTCCCTATAACATTATTTTTAAGGGCCTCGCCCGCATTAATCTCCATCATAGGAACATGTTTATGTGCAGCGGCGTGAATAACAACCTCAGGGTTATAAAGTCTGAAAACATCTTCAACCCTCGCCCGGTCACAGACATCACCAACAACGGTAACAATAACCGCATCCGGCATTTTCTGACGGATTTCGCGATCAATCTGATAAAGAGCATTCTCAAACCGTTCAAATAAAACAACCCGTGAAGGCCCCATACGAGCTGTCTGACGAACAATTTCACTGCCAATCGACCCGCCGGCCCCTGTCACCAATACACATTTATTTGCAATAACCTTAATAATCTGGCGATCATCAAACTTTGTTTCCTCCCTGCCCAGCAAATCGGATATTTCAACTTTCCGCAACCGGGAAGCCATTACCGACCCATCAATCAGCTCATGAAATGCTGGGAGAATACGCACAGGCAGATCAGATTCTTTACATAAACTCACCACCCTTCTGATCACCTCTTTAGGAACACAGACCATGGTAACAATAACTTCATCAACATTATACCGGGCGGAAACTGCCGGCAGGTCTTTAATCTTCCCGAGAACTGTACCCCCCTGAATATTCGCCCCCTGTTTAGCTGGGTCATCATCCAGAAAACCAATCAGATGAGAGTTGCATTGATTCTGATTCCGCATCTCCCGTAAAACGGTATTTCCCGCATCTCCCGCACCTATTAACAACACATTTCTCAACTTTTCTGGCCTATCTGATTTTACAGAATGAGTCCCGCTCTGAGCTAACATCCGACTGAATACTCGCGCCAGAAGCAACCCTCCAAAGACAAAAATCGCATTGATAAAAGTAATACTGTAGGGAGGGCGGACATTAAAATGTCCTGGCATCAGGAACCGCAATATTAACAACGTAGTTGCCGAGCAAGCAACAGCACTAATAAAACGAGGGACATCGCTGACAGTTATATATTTCCATATCGCCTTGTGACATCCGAACAGAAACAGAAATAACCATTGCACAGCAGCCACAACAAAGAACGTGATGAGAACACCATTCCAGCCCCAATGCGGAGCGTGGAATTCAAAACGCAAAACAATTGCAAAAAGGTACGCCAAAGCCATAATTGCTGTATCAATCGAGAAGCATAAGAAACGCTCCTTTAAGGCAAACACCCGATCTATAATTTCACCATTCATAAAACTTACTTATTAAAGCATAAAAGCACTGTCATTGACAGTGCTTTTAGGGATTTGAAGAAGTTCTAAAGTGCGTGAGTTAGAAACGCAATGCGCCGCGGATAATTTCAGCAATCCGAGTAACATCAACTTCGCTTATGCCTGTCCCGGAAGGCAGACAGATTCCTCGTCGAAATATATTTTCATCATTTTTTTCACCATAAACGCGACATCCTTTAAAAACCGGCTGAAGATGCATTGGCTTCCAGATAGGACGCGCTTCAATATTTTCACTCTCCAATGATTTTATCAGCTCCATCACTGCTGCTGACGGCTCTCCGCTATGAGTAATCGCACTATCAGGGGTACCGCTTTCAAGCATTGCCACGCTCAGCCAGCGATTACACCTGCCATAATCAGCCTCTGGCATCCATTCAACTGCGGAAACGTCAGTCAGCAACTGCTCATACAACTCAAATATTGCCCTCTTCCTTGCAACAATCTGATCAAGGTTAAGAAGTTGACCTAAACCAATGGCAGCCACAATATTGCTCATGCGGTAATTATACCCCAGTTCTGAATGCTCATACCACACCTTGGCATCACGGCTCTGCTGTGACCTCTTACACGCCCGCCTGACCAAGGCTTCATCCCGCGAAACCAGCATTCCCCCGCCGGAAGATGTGATGATCTTGTTGCCGTTAAATGAATATACTCCCGCCCAGCCTGCATCTCCCGCCTGACGCATTTTGTTTTTGCAACCACGCAGTGGTTGCAAATTAGAGGGTAAAACCTTCAAACCAGCGGTAGCAACCCCCTTTTTACACTCATCATTGCGACCACCCTTTTTACACTCGTCATTGCGACCACTTAGTGGTCGCAATAAACCGTAATAAACCGCCCCCAGAGCCTCTGCGGCATCCACAATCAGCGGCACATCAAACTGCTGGCACACCTTTTCAAGGCACTCATAATCACAACACTGGCCATACAAATCAACCGCAATAACCACTTTAGGAAGTTTTCCCAACCGTCTGGCATCATGGAGAGCCTCCTCCAGCACATCAGGAGACATGGTCCAGGTACTTACATCAGATCCGATAAAAACAGGGGTGGCGCCTCTTTGAACAGCTGGGGCAATAGAGGCGACAAAGGTGAGATTTGAACAAAAAACTATATCTCCTGCAACCACTCCGAGATCATGAAAAAGCAGATCAAGCGCAGCACTGCAACTGGACAGAGCACAGGTATGCGCAACACCGGTCTTTTCGGCAAACGTTTCTTCGAAACGTTCCACCATCGGGCCGCAAGGCGCTATATAATTGGAATCAAAAGCTTCATCAACAAGCTCCCGTTCATTGCCAAACATATATGGAGGCGATAAAAATATGCGTTTATTCATATTCAAAACCAATCACAATATCATTGAGAATTGCGTTTTTCATTAATAATTACCTGGGGATAGAATTCGGATAAAAATTTCTCAAAACGGTCAAGACTTTCAACCGACTCCAGCCCGGATGGAATGAATATAGAAAACATAACCCATCGATTTATTCTATTATGTACTGAACGATCCCATACATCACAAAGGATCCGCTTTGTATGAGAAGAGGTAACCCGCTCTTCACAAGCAAACCAATAAACAAGCGTTGAATTCATCTTATTTTGGTCACAGATATCTATCACCCTGATCTTCAATTCCATATCTCTGGATAGCTTGAGGGTTGGAGTAGTCGTTTTCTCCATTGAGAAGCCCTGTGAAGGAAGGCATATCTCCGGTCTATGAATACCTTGCCTCGTATGTCCTGCAATAACAACATTAACATTATAGGTAAGTCCATCATTCGACTTGTATATACGCTTTAGTATTACTGTCTCTTTAGGCAGGATATTACTCTCACCAATAGCTTTCAGATGTAATGGTTCACCACATTTTAAACACTTAAATTGGCCTACCTTCTGCCCGGATTTTTTAAGTTCATTTTCAGCTGAGACCGAGAGACACATTTCGTTGTGGCAAAAATATGGCACAACTCCCGTAAAATCTAAGATACTAGCTGGCAATGAATCTGCAATAAATTCTGTAGATCCGTATGCAGGCTCAACACGTCTGTAACGGACAAAGCACACTATCAGTATCATCACCACGCACAACACTGGAACTATAAAAGTTTGTCGTTTGCTTACACTCTTATCTCCATCAATGACCTGAGCTGGCTGTTTTAGCCAATTAGGAATCCTGTTGCTCACCATAATGATTCTACCTAGTTCGACAACTAGCTTTCCTATAAAAACAACCATGAACACATCAAGTAGCCCAACAGCCATACCTGAATAATCATGGTAATATCCTCCCACAGCTTGCTGTCCAAAAAAATGAGCAACAATGCAGTCGGAGGAGAGACGGACTGTATTCCCTATCACTGATACAGGAATAGAAAGTACAACCATAATGATTTTTTGTAATAATGTTTTTTGTTTGATCCAGGCGTATATTGTTACAAATGCTAAAATCGCGAAGAACGATTCAATGCCGCTGCACCCATCTGCAACCGACAGGTTGAATTCATTGCCGGCTACACGGGAATACAATGAATTACCGACACGCTCTACATTGATACCAAACCCATTAACCAATAATGTTGTCAGATTTGTTGAGAAAAGACGCAATGTAACCGTAAAAAAGTCCAAAAATGATGTGAGCGGAATTGTGAAAACAAGATAACCGACAGGAAACAGCAGTACGCGAGCAACTTCCCTGCCCCAGAACGCAAAGGGGATTGACCACAGCAGTCCAATTAAAGTAACCTGCTCTATACGGGACTGCATGCCGCATGACCCGAACCAGAAAACAATCAAACATAAAACCACAAACACTAAACCAAGATAAGATGGTTTTGACGATGCTCTTCTTAATTTATCACGTTGTACCCATAAGGCATACAGGGAAATAAAAGGGATTAACCAACCATGTGACATTGATTCAAGGGGATGTCGGAACAAATACATTGTATAAGAGAACATGTGCCTATACATTACCAAAAACACAGGTATCAACAGATAAAACAAAACCAATCGAGCAGAATAGAACCAACTGCCAACCGTTTGAAAATGTAAACCAAAATTCATTTATTAATCTTTCTAATGCAGCGGAGCCGCCTGCCAAACTTAACCCTTGTAATATGCGAATCTTTTCTTATTCATTGAACAGTTGTGTAATATGCAGCACTGCATTAGTCAACAACGCTACGCGTTGCATAGAATAAAAAATTGCATCGTAATGAGTCAATATATCATGTAGTCATATCAGAGGAGAAAACCATTTCAACCTTTTTAACGATTTTAACCACTTGAACTATCGCGAATTTCTTGTTTTTTATTGTAGACATTTAACCAAAATAACGTATCCATGCACAGTTCAAAAGCCAATTAAATAAACCCAAAACTCTTATTTACTATCTATTTATGATCCAGTACTATTTCACACAGCTTATCATTTAATTTCTTCAATAAAAAACAAGAAAGACACAGACATGAACCGGAATGTTATTCAAACGCTCATTTTATTTTGCATTTTTTCACATTTTTGTGCGTATTGTTCATCAATTAAAAGCATTGCTCACCGTGGGGCAAACTCCTTTGCACCGGAGAATACTCTGGCTGCATTTATAGCAAGCTCAAATAAATCAGACCTGGTTGAGTTTGACGTTAGAGTATCATCTGACGACGAACTGATTGTTATACATGATGACTCTGTTGATCGCACCACAGATGGAACAGGAAAGGTTAACGCCCTCACGCTGGCACAATTAAAGACTCTAGATGCAGGTTCCTGGTTTTCTTCCGCTTTTACTAATGAACCCCTCCCTACATTGTCAGAAGCACTTGAATGCATACTTACATTTGCAACACCGTTAATTGAACATAAAGCTGGAACGGCTCAAGCTTATGTCGATGCACTCCACACCATGAATGTCTCATCAAATGTAATCGTTCAAAGCTTTGATTGGTCATTTCTGAGTGATGTTCACGCTTTAGATCCAACCATAAAACTAGCCGCACTCGGTAACGGAGAACTAACAGCTGAAAAGATTACAGATATACTGGCAACAGGAGCGACTACAATCGCCTGGGGCTATGGGTATATAAGAATCGAACAAGTCGAACTAATTCACACTAGCGGACTGGATGTATATATCTGGACTGTTAATGGACCAATAATCCAGTCAAAATTAGAACTTGGTGTAGATGGAATAATTTCCAACGATCCCGCTCTGGTTTGTTATCTCAGAGATGACACTCCTTCTTCGAATCCTGATTTAGCGACCGACTTATTATCGTATTGGAAATTTGATGACGGTTTAACAAATGCCAATTGCTCCAGTGTAACCGATATTGAAGGGCGAAATCATGGAACCATTTATGACCAGGATATTGAGACTCTCTGGATTTCAGGAAACAATACTCAATTCGGTAGCGCACTAAACCTGGATGGAACAAACTGCTATGTTGATATTCCGCAAAGTGCAAGTCTGGATATAAACACAAATACTTTAACCATATCATGTTGGTTGAAAATGGAAAAATTGCCATCTTCTATCTCTGAAGACTTTGCAGGGATATATGACTCCGAGCAGGATTCCTATGTTATTTTTCAAGATCGATCAAGTAAACAGCTCTGCTTTAAGCTGACAACCAGCGACGGCGATTATGCCTGTCCCGGCATTGCAGAGAGTGCACTCGTTGCAGACAAATGGCATCATGTCGTATGTATCTTTGACGGTAATGTCGGTCCCGCATCGGGAGAGACCTCAATCTATTTGGACGGCCAACTTATGGATGTTCGCATAGGAGCTGACAACAAGGCAGTAGATGGCCTTACTCACATAGTAAAAGCGGGGCAGAACGCGGCAATTGGCAGGAATGGAGCAGATAATCGATACGGATTTGAAGGAGCCGTGGATGATATTGCGATCTGGAGAAGAGTCCTGACATACGGCGAAATTCTTCAGATATATTACTCTGGAGAAGATAATCCGCCCCTGCAGAAGAGTATACTGGCGATTAATATCTCTGAAGTAAATATGGATTCAACACAGATGCACTTGCGTGCCCAACTGACTCATGGGACATTGAACACAAGCGAACTTGTTCTGAAAGGCTCTGTTAATGCATCAGGACCATTCGAAAATGAGATCAACTATACAACAGTTAATGCTGGCAACAATGAATACATTTTCAACATATCACGGGAAGGCAATCCGTCCAGATTTTTCAAATTGGTAAACCCATAATCAGTAACATCATGCTTTTTTATAGTTCTTCTGATTTCACAACATTTTCCTGAAAAGCCGATGGATATAGGATGCGGCATCGAGCATGGTAAGCTCACCAGAACACGCAAGTGGTAAGGTCCGACTGCTCTGCCGGGCAGCTAATTGTTCCCCCACGCGGTGAATGAACAGTGGTACGTATTCGGCGCAATCATCACTGCCCGCCGCAGCACCATAACCGACCATAGCACGATGGTCACCGAAAATTATAACCAATGTCCCGTGCTTCAACCCGTTAATATAAGTCTCCAGATTTCTATCTACAAAATTCATGCTGTCAAAATAACGGTCAAGCATACTGCTGGCGCCAGGCAAGAAAGTGCGTTCAGCAGGTTCCAGATAGATGAATGGCTGATGACTGGTGAGGGTAATGATGTAGTGTAATTGCGGCTGTGCTGCTGGCTTTTTTTGCAAAAGTTTTTGAGAAAATGCCAACACCTCGTCATCGCGTATCCCCCAAAGGCTGACAGGCAGCCTGCATATATCACGTAGCTCCTCGAGGAACCACAAAGCATCGAACCCTATGCTCTTAAATGCCTGTTCCCTCGCAAAAAAGCGTCCGCTGTTTCCGTGAAACGCCGCAGTTGTATACCCGGCGCGTTCCGCTATCTGCGGCAAGGTTTCGCTGTAAGGATAACGCGCCAGAACATAGGTCATCACCATAGGTGAAGGCGGAACGGCATTGAGCATCACAAAATCGGTATCTCCTGAACCATTCGTATGAAAGGCGGTAACTTTAAACAACATCGCTTGATCAGCCAGACGGTTAAGAAAAGGTGTCACCGGCACCCCGTCCACATGATAATTCAACACCCGCCAGTCGAGGCTTTCCACTTGAATCAAAACAACGTCCCCCGTGAGCTTTAGCGGCGGCTCAACAGCGGACAATCTATCCGTAATATTAGCACGCTGCGCAACCGCCTCCAGGAGCAGCTGGTCCTGGTTAAGGCACACCGCCTCGCCTGCCCAAAGCAACATAAATCCATAGGTCATACCCAATCGATCAGCCGTTACAAACTTACGCAGTTTGCGGGGAGAATCAACCCATTTCATCGAAAAGCCAACCAGCATGCAATAAACCACCCATATAGCCCCACCTGTCCAACACAGTGTCCGCCGCGAAAAACCAAGCCGCTTAATACGAAATAAAAGCCAGATTTTAAGCACCAATGTCACCAGCATCGCAAGAAAAAGAACCCAATTTACATAAGCCCAGTCAAAGCGTGCACCGACTAAGCCATCCGCCCATTGCGCCTGTATTGTAGTCAGCGTCAGGGCACGCCCGAACACCGCAACATAATACCCAGCCACCTGAGCAAATACCAAGAACACTATAAAACCGACAACCGAAAAAACACGAGGCAGTAAAACAATAAATCCAAGACAAAAGAAGGCATCCAGCAAAAAACGAATCACTTGCGCCCCCACCCATTTCTGCAGAGGAACTGGATAATCAAAACCAAACGAAAGTGCCTGAACACCGAACAGCTCCAATATCCAAATAAATGCGACAATCAGCAATAAAACAACCGATTTTTTCTTCGGCTGCGTTAACCATTGATCACCTAATCCCGTATTTTCACCTAATATCTTCATATCAATCACCCGTCTCAAAAGCACTCCTTCTATTTACCAGCGATAGTCCCCAGCCTTATCATGGAAGTCCCTTCGGCCACATTTCTCAGAGTCGTTACGCCTGCTCCTACTGTTGCCCATGCACCGATGTGCCTCTGCGGAATTGTTCCTGCGAGAGTGCCCAGCAGAGCACCTTCACCAATTTCACATCCACCCGACACACAGACACCCGGGCATAATTGAGCAAAATTTTGAATTTTAACATCATGTCCAACTGTTACGTTGTGATTTATAATCACCCCGGAACCTATTCTACAATCAACAGAGACTACTGAGTTTACACCAACAAAACATCCATCGGCAACAGACACATTATCGGCAATCACAGCAGTCGGATCTATAATCGACACCGATTCAATGGACGCTTTAGCAAACCGAGAAAATACGCTCTTCCGTGCACGATTGTCTCCTACAGCGCAAATAAAAACAACATCAGACATCGTATGACAGACATTCTCTATATTACCCAAAAGCGGCAACCCAGCATACTCACCACTCTGCATATCTGCGGCATCATCGCAAAAACCGACCACCTCAAATTGTGTGTTCACCGCATTGGCACGTCGTATTACCCACAACACTTCCCTGCCAAATCCTCCAGCACCAACTATGACAATTTTTCTCATAACACCCTTTACATATCAACTATCTCAAGTACGTCCCAAAAAGTCAACCCATGTCATCTCCGCCCATGAACTCATGCATCGTTGCATCACCCTCACAGGAAATACCCTCGCGCTTTACAACCTTCCCAAGGGTCAGAAATAAAATTTTCATATCAAGCCAAATTGATTGGTTCTCCACATACCATAAATCATACTCAAACTTGTCTTCCCAGCTGAGTGCATTCCTGCCATTAATCTGAGCCCAGCCGGTAATACCCGGTCTAACATCATGCCGATGCATCTGCTGCTCAGAGTAACGCGGCAGGTAGCGCATCAAAAGCGGTCGCGGTCCAACCAGCGACATATCGCCTTTGAGTACATTGATCAACTCAGGCAGTTCATCAAGGCTAAGCGCACGCAAAAGCCGTCCAAATCCAGTCATGCGATGTGCATCTCCCGCATCTCCTGCGAGCATTGTCCTAAACTTAATCAGACTGAAGGGCATGCCGTGCAAACCCGGACGCTCCTGAACAAAGAAAATCGGGCATCCAAGTAAACAAAACACAAGCAAACCGGTAATAAGCATTACCGGCAACCATAGCCATACCGTCAAAATAACCAAAGTTATGTCAAAAAATCGCTTCACTATTTTTACAATTCTTTACCGTTAAAATTATGTTGTCTTCGTACAAAACCATAGGCCTCTGCGCTTGTAATTTTTAGCGGTCAGCGTAAAAAAATCACAAGCACAACAGATTCGCGGGCAATAACTGCTAAGTAATAAGTTTAGTTGCGGCTCCGCTGAATTAGCATAAGCGCCGCATTTCCAACTCTCTTTCACAATATTCAATAAACATTTGTGTTTTTACAACAAAGCTTTTAGGGTCTGCCTCCAACTCAAAAAATGCCATTTGCAGGACAGTAACCTGCTCCCTTTCCACAGCGCCATATCCCTTGATGACATCAACCATCTCTTGCGTCAATGGGCTAAGCTTACTATCAATATGCGAATCCCGAACAAATACATAAAGCGCGCCAGCACTGTAACAAACAGCTTTGCGAGCAGCTTTCAGTGCCTCATCAGGGAACCCACCTGCTAATAAAACCTCCGCCATCTTATGATCCCGCACCCCTGTTTGAATCTGTGCTTCAGCCCGCTTGCATTTCTTCACACGCTCTTGATTCTTCTGCAGAGATTCCGACTTAGGTCGTCCGCTATCAAACAACTTCTCTATACCATCTTGCTGAATCTTAATAAATCCCAACCCCTCCAGCTTTTCCAGAACAGCTTGTATCTCAGGGATAATGGAAACCACTCTGGATGGAGGCAGTGCAACTCCGTGAGTTTCCTGCATCAGGCCGCGTAGCGTCTTTCCCGTAACCTTCTCGCCCACAGCCAACACCGCATTCGGATTGCCTTTATCATCAAGACTCACCTTGCAACTATCAACACCGCTATTACCTTTACCCAGTATCGCTTTAAGACGCTCACCAGAATCTAATTTTTCTTCTTCTTTAGCTAATTTCATTGGTTCCACCTGAACCGGGGAGTCCATAACATCCGCCAAACGCTCCATGAAGGCACTTTTCGCATTAGATTTCTCGAATGTTTCAAATTCGCCAAGTGAGTCTAACACCGCATCAGCCAAACCTTGCTTAAACTTGAGAGTATCCAGCATTTTGTGCTCGATCGTCTCTTCAGAAACCAAATTTATTACATTCACAGTTCTTGTCTGATGCTTACGCCAGGCCCTCGCAATGCGCTGCTCCAGCTTAGCCGGATTCCAGGGCATATCAAGATTCATTACAACACTGGCCGATTGCAAGTTCAGTCCCACCCCACCAGACTCTGACGATAAAAACACCCGACAATCAGGATCAGACTTAAACCGTTTTATCTCTACCCTACGCTCCTTCTGCGGCACCGAACCTGTATGTAAGGCATAGCCCACCTCCATTTTAGAGAGTCGTTCCTGCACCAATTCTAACATACGCACCCACTCTGAGAAAATAATCACCTTACGTTCCGGATCATCGTCCCAGATATCTTCCAGTACACGTTCAAGTTCATCCAGTTTCGGGGCCTTCTTTATCTTTGGATCAAGAATATAGCAGGTGTCACAACACATACGCATACAGGAAAGATTCATCTGCAACCGATCCATCTCCTCCGGTCGGAGCGGACGTTTCTTGCTGGCGGCAACAAGTGCGGCAACTACAACTTCATGTTCGGCATAGCGCTTCCGCTGCTCCGGTGTCATCTTGACAAAGTAGGTGTTATCCACACGGTCAGGCAGCTGTTCACTAATATCACCTTTACGCCTGCGCAACATGATCTTTTTGACTTTTTCATGCAGATTATCAAGGTTCTGCATGCCATCCACCTTGCCGAAATCATTGAATCGATAATACTTGCGATTAAATCGAAAAAGACTGCCAAAGAGAGTTGGGTCTATAAATTCAGATATGGAATACAACTCATCAATTCTGTTCTCCAAAGGAGTGCCGGTTAAAACAAAAGCAAAACGACTGTCCAACATCTTCAAAGAGCGCGCTGTCTGTGTCTTCCAATTCTTTATGCGCTGAGCCTCATCCAAAATCACAAGATCAGGTTTAAGAATTGTGTTAATTTCATGGTAATCACGAAGAACCTGCTCATAATTGGCCAACATGAAAAAGGCTTTTGAGTCCTGATAACGCTTCAACCGGGCAGGACGCAGACCAAAAAGAACCTCCGTCTCCAATTCGGTAAATGTCTGGATCTGATCCTCCCACTCGGCTTTCAACGATGCGGGAGAAATGACAAGCACACGCTTTACCTGCATCACCTCACTCATTATAGCAGCGGCCGCCACCGCCTGTACCGTCTTACCAAGGCCCATTTCATCAGCCAGCATCGCACGCCCTTTGAAGGCGAGGTGCAAAACCCCCTCGATTTGATAGGGATACAACGGCATTTTCAAGAACGGCAACGCACCTTTACTTTTGACCATCTCCTCGCGAAAAAGTGACTCAAATCCAGAGAGGCGTTCTTTAATCCTCAGTTTTTCTAAAAACTCTTTCGCCTCGCTTGAAACTCTGGCAGATGATACGTCCGCACCCGATATCTCACCACACAAATCAACCACAGCCGACAAAGCATCCGCATTTAAGTGCCGCAGTCGTCCCTGAACATCAATCATCTTCCGTAATTTATTCTGCCACCTCTTTGGCAACAAAGAACCGATCATCAACATCGGCTCATACGGATCTCGCGTCATAAAAAGCTCAACATACGGTGATGTTCTACTCTCATCGCGCTTTGGTCGACGCACATACATAAGCACACGCTCAATATGTTTACATACGCCAAGCCCATTTTTAAGAAAGTCCTGACACGTGCAACTATTGATTGACTTTTCGAGTGAACGCAACTCAACAATATATTTAGTCGACTCCTCACCCTCTGTGCGGCGCACCTCATAGTTCTGAAAGAGTTCCTTGCGACTTTTTGAAAGCGGGCGCACACTCATCGTCTCCAACAACGCCCGTTTCTTTCTAAGCGCACGCTCTTCAGCATCTGTCGTCATCCACTTGGTTGAAACTCTTATTTCATTCGCTTTTTTCATTTCTGCCTCTTGATATAGTTCAGCATTCGCTCACTCGCCGCCTGCATCTTCTCAGTTAATTCACGATCTTCATCGGTTAATCCACGCATAAACTTCCTTGTAATTCTATCATTACCAAACATAGTAGAAACCGCTCATTTAACTACCTGAAAAAATCGGCATAGCGTTTTTTCATTTTAAAGGGTTTCTTTGTCTTCTCCCAGCGATAGATCGTTGCGGGGGTAACTCCGACCTGCCTTGCGAAGCCTGCCGCAGTAAGCCCAAGCGTGCTTCGTTTAGCGAGCACATCCGCACCACTCAAATATAGTTCACCGCTTCCGCAATCACCATCGTTAGCCCCATAATCCGCACTATCCTCCGCAACACGCTGCGCATCATCATCCAGTTGCAAATCGATATCACCGCCAAACATTCCCTGCAACTGATCTTCTGAAATTGCGCTGTTATCTTCAGTCCCTGCTTGCGGCAACCCAGTGGTCATACCCTCATCAATCAACTCTGAGGCATCCACCCCGCGTAACACAAAAAGCAACTCGGGCTCATAATCAAGACGATTTCCAATTCCATAAAGCACCGCTGCCACATGCTTGCACATGACCGCCCAATCAGGGCAACTGCAATCCAGCTTTATTTCGCCTGTCTGTGGTAGCAGTCCTGTTTTGGGTTCCGTCACAACCGACATAACGTCTTTTGATATTTTTCCCTGCAGCAATTCAATTAATGAGCCGATTTTCCCAGTGCACCGGCTTTTAATCTCCTTCCAGGTCTTTTTCTTCAGAGGAGATATCTTGATCTTTACATCATACATCGAAGAACCGCTGACTTTAGCGGTTATCTCACCTTCACAGATCTCTAAATGACAGATCGAACCATGCCGCGCATAACTCTTACCACGCGGCAGGCGATTTGAATAGTCGGAAAAATGTTCCAAATGCGTACACCACGCCTTGCCCCAAAATGTCTTAGCGATAATGCGTCCCTCAATCTCAACAGGCTTGATATCCTTGATCTTCTTTGAGAGTTTCTTTATCTGCCTCTTCGCTTTTTCTTTTTTCTCAGCCACCGACACATAGGCTGGCCATTGCTCATATCGCATAATAACTCCTAAAGCTGTGTTTAATGTGCCTTCGGCACGTTCAATGTTCACTGCGTGAACGTTCAAAGCTGGCAAGCCAGCGTTCCATGTGCTTCCAGCACGTTCAACGTTCAAACTTTAAACGTTGCGTAGCAACTTTGAACGGCATGAAGTGCCCTTGAACGCAAGCTTTGCTTGCTTTAAACGTTGCGTAGCAACTTTGAACGGCGCGAAGCGCCTATTGATCCAACGCAACAAGATTCATAATTTCATCATTTGACAACTCCGTGAAATTCACCTCTCCATTAGTGGATAACACTTTTTCAGAGATCTCCTGTTTCTCTTGTATCAACGCATCAATCTTCTCTTCAATCGTTCCATTTGTAACAAACTTATGCACTATCACATTCTTCTTCTGACCAATCCTAAATGCGCGGTCAGTCGCCTGATTTTCAACCGCCGGATTCCACCAACGATCGAAGTGTACCACATGCGATGCCGCCGTTAAATTCAAACCGGTGCCACCGGCCTTTAACGAAAGAATAAAGAAAGGGGGGCCATCCTCCCGTTGAAATTCATCCACCAGCTTCTGACGCTTTTTAACCGCTGTGCCTCCATGCAACACAACTCCACTCCGTCCAAAAACTCCTGTAAGATATATTTGAAGCGGCTCAATAATCTCTCGAAACTGTGTAAAAATCAAAACCTTGTCCTGACGCGAGGCAATCTCCTCGCAGATTTCTCCCAATCGTAAGAACTTGCCACTAACCTCCGCCTTGTATTCGCCATCGCCGCTTAATTGGCTCGGATGGTTGCAAATCTGCTTCAGACGCATCAGCGACTGCAAAACCAATCCGCGCCGCTCCATCCCTGTCGCATGCTCCAATGCATCAGCCAAACTCTGCACACTCTGACTGTACAGCTTGATCTGCGCCTTGGTCAATGAACAATAGCAGGCACTCTCAATCTTATCCGGCAGATCGCTGATAATGCTACGATCAGTCTTCAATCGACGTAGAATATAGGGGCGCACCAACTTCTGCAATGCAACAAACTGCCCTTCTCCGCCAGTCTGCATATTCTTAATAAATCCCTTAAATGCATTCGCCGAGCCCAACAAGCCGGGATTCAAAAAATCAAATAACGACCACAAATCACCCAGCCGATTCTCAATCGGGGTTCCGGTCAGAGCGATCCGTGACTCAGCAGAGAGTTTTTTAACCGCTTTACTCTGACGCGTTGATGGGTTTTTAATTGCCTGAGCTTCATCTAAAACCAACAAATTCCAATTCACATCAGCCAGCCACTCCAAACGATAAACCATTGCGTATGTCGTCACAACCAGGTCAACGCCCTTAAACGACCTCTTTGGATTATTTGCAAGCTCCGCCAGCTCTTCACGATTCAATGATGCCGGATGCAAAAAAATAAGCTTCAACGATGGTGCGAAACGCTGCGCCTCTAAATTCCAGTTTTTCATTAATGATGCAGGAACAACCAGCAAAGAAGATTGGGTTGTACCACCTCTGGATTGATAATACAAAAGAAGCGCTAAAACCTGAATTGTCTTACCCAGCCCCATATCATCCGCTAAACATGCACCAAGCCCCAGCTCACTTAAAAAACGCAACCACTCAAACCCATCTCGCTGATAGTGCCGCAGCGTTGCCTGTAACTTATCTGTCACTACAATTGATTCAATTTTCTTGGGATCTCGTAGCTGCTCCAAAATCGCCCGAAGCTGCTCACCTGCCGTCACATCCATCCACTGAACAGCACTCTCATCAATCACTGAATCATCATTTGGATTAAGAGAGACCCCCGCCAGAAGCCGCATGCCTTTAACAAAAGAGATGCCATCATCACCCACCTGATCCTGCAACGCCTTCCAGTGTTTCAATGCATCCTGCAGCTTCTCCTTATCAACCTCAACCCACTGTCCCTTTATACTGACCAGTCCATCTTCACCCGCTAAAATCGATTTAACTTCCTCCTCCGAAAGCATCTCTCCCCCGAGCGCCACCCCAACATTAAAGTCCAGCAGGGCATTCTTGCCAACAACCGATGTTTTATTACTTCCGACTGTAACGCTTACCTGCGGCCTAGGTCTTTTCTTCCACCAATTAGGAATTTTAACCGTAAGTCCACACTCCTCCAACACAGGAATATCCTGCAAAAACCGAAATGCATCCGGTGTCTGCAACGCAGTTGCTCCATATATTCTCCCGCTATCAAATAACTTTTGAACCCATTCCGATTTGGAGCAGGCCTTTTCAACTGGCGAAAGTAACTTAATAAGTGCCGGTTTATTACATTCCCCCGCATATTGAGTTAAAGCCTGTCGCAACCTTACATGCTTAACTTTACCCTCTTCGCTAAACCCTGTTGAGTATGTCGCTAAAAATGCAAAAGGGCGCGATTCATCAGCTTTGTTCTCTGCCAGATGAAAACATACCCTGCCGACCTGATGCCACGTCGGCGCATATTTCTGCATAAATTCAGAGACCCCTCCAGAATGGACAATCTGCATCTCACACCACGTGCGTAAGGCTAGAGATATCCTTTTCAGAAGGTCCAATGTGAGATACTCGCCGCCTTCCATGGGCGGGGCGGACAAAAGCAACTCCGGCAGAAGGGAATCGGAGCGTTTACTGATAGTGACATCTTTCGCATCCTCTGGAATATGACAAATCTCCGTCAGAACCAAATCCGCGACACGCTGCCAATATCTCAGAGCAATCTCATGTTCAAACTTATACTTATTCGCCGACAAACAATACAAACCATCAGTCCATGATCGTGCAAATGCAGCGACAAGCTCCCTAGAAACTTTAGAATTCATATCGCCAGCGACAAACCGAAGTTGGCCACTGGGAATTATTTTGATCCTATCTTCCATAATAAAAGTTTGAACCGCACCTTCGGTGCTGGTTTGAGTCGCGGCTGACGCCACTGGTTTGAACCGCACCTTCGGTGCTGTTTGGGGTGCTTGCTCCGCAAGCTGGTTTGGGGCGCGGCTACGCCACTGGTTTAACCGGTCTTCGGCCTGTTTGGGGCGCGGCTGCGGTGCTGGTTTAAAGTTTCAGGTTATTGTTAATCCTCTGGTCTTTTGTAACGAACTCCGGTTACTGAGGATTTTTTGAGAACATCTATAAGCCGATAAAGCATCATGGAAATACGGTTACAAAGTTTACAAAGATGATTAAAATTTTCCTCCGTAATATACTTCAAATCCAGCGCCACATAAAGTTGTGCGCGTATCTCTCCGCAGGAACCTTTCGCAATACATAAAAAGTTAATAAACTCTTTATTGCCGCCACGTTCAAATCCTTCGGCAATATTACTCATAACCGAAACTGCTGCACGTTGAATCTGATCCTTCAGCCCATAATCATGACTAAAATCGGCATTCTTCGTAGCACCATAAATCTCACGCGTTAGCTCTCTAGATAACTTCCACGCTTCAATTTCCTCAAACTTCTTAATCGTTGCCATCTTTCAAACCTCCAAACCAGCAGCTTGCTGCGATTCAAACCTCAAACCAGCAGCGCAGCCGCGGATCAAACCAGCTTGCGTAGCAAGCGGATCAAACCAGCTTGCGTAGCAAGCGACTCAAACCAGCGGCGTCAGCCGCGACTTAAACCAGGCCGAAGGCCGTCAAACCAGCGGCGTAGCCGCGACTCAAACCAGCGGCGTAGCCGCGCAGCCCAAACCCGGCACATCAATCTCTGGCAGATCTTTAAAGATCTTATGAAGCAAATTGCTTTCAGGAAAAACAATCACCCAGGCCGTCAGAAAAATCATCATCAGATCAGTCCAGAGCGAAAGGTGATTCTGATACCATATTTCCAAATCGCCTTTGGCCGGAGCAATATATTTCCCGTAAAATTCCGACATCTCCATATCACACTCAGATAACAGGCGCTCCTCATCCCGGAACACAATCGAACCAATCCCGGTCAATCCTGGTTTGACGTTATAGATGTTTTCTTTGACATAATCAGGATAGGGATCAAAAGTTTTATCAACCAAAGGACGCGGCCCGACAATCGACATATCCCCCTTGAAAATATTCACTAGTTGCGGCAACTCGTTAATTTTAGTCATACGCAGGAAATGTGCCGCCGGCAGAACACGCGGATCACGCCGGGTTGTATTATACCAATAGTTCTCAAGCTTAAGGGTGGATATTACTCAAAAACCATTTTTAAATATTACACCAGGAATCTTAAATATATACCTGCCAATCTGCATTACAGAGTTACTATAAATGCCATTATCCGAACATGCTTTAAGGTTTTCGATGTTTATGACTTTGGTGCTCTCTTGTGACTCTGTGCTAATTCCTCCTTGCCGCATTTTCACAGAAACCAGTGATATATACCGTGCACAGATATTTTCTTTAACAAGAAAACGAATCAACAGTTCATGGTCAGCGGCAATCTTATAGTCCAATTTGTACAAACCAAGTCTTTCAAAAACTTCTTTCTTACAGTAAAAGGATGGGTGGGCAGGAAGATATCCAAAACGAGCCATAAATGGTCTGAAATACCTTGATGAGTAATAACGTGTTGGCTTTGTAATACAGGTCTGATTAACAAATTGAATATCCGAGTAAACAGCGTCCAAACTATTATCAGAACAAAAGTACTTAGCAATGTTTTCAACAACGTCTTTATTTGGTAAAAAATCATCGGCATTCAGAATGCCAATCACGTCTCCCGTCGCCATGCGGATGCCCTTGTTCAGCGCATCATAGAGACCCTCATCCGCTTCCGATATCCAGCGGATCCTGCCATTGAAATTCGGTTCATATGCCTTTATCACATCCACGGTGCCATCAGAAGAACCGCCATCAACAACGATATATTCGATCTCTTTCCAAGTCTGAGAGAGAATTGAATCCATCGCATGGCTGATAACCGCTACGCTGTTAAAACAAGCTGTAATAATTGAAATTTTCATGTATTAAAGAAGTTCAAAGAGTTAAAGGGGTTAAAGGTTAAGAATTTCTAAAGTTCTAAAATGCGAGAGTTCTAAAGTTACTGCGAGAGCTGCCTCTGCCTTTGCCGAGCACAGGCATCATCCACAAGGGAAAGAGTTTCCTGCCAACCGTCCCTAACCAGCACTTTAAAATCATCCAGCAATCTATGTTGCGGAAGAAACTCGCTACTTCTATCAATGACTCCAACCGCATTTTGATACTCCCAAAGTAAAGAGATATATTTTCCGCGATCTGTAACAGGCAGAACAATAGGCGGATATCCTCCAAGAAGAACAGGCAAATTGGCTATTAAACGTGCCATGCGACCGTTGCCATCGAAAAACGGATGTATCCTCACAAATGTCATGTGTGACCAGATGTAAGCATCAACTGCCGCATCAACATTTTTGATACATTTCAACTTCCTATTGAATTCTTTAATCCACCGCGCCATTAGCACCGCCGTATCCGAAGGCGATGCATACTGCATATACATCACCGAAGCCCCAACCGCTCCCGTTGTTCCGTTGAATTCCTGTTTCCAGGCTCCGACAGGATTCATAATATCCGCTGCCACGGATTGCATAACCACCTTGTGGAAATCAAATAAATCCTGCTCCGATATCTGCCCTATGTCGATTAATCTGTATATCAGATCCACGGCAGATGCATGGCCATAGATCTCCTGATGTTCCCGCAGAGGCTTGCCACTTATCGTCAACCCCAGCTCAAGCACCTTGAACGTTTCACCGAGAGTAAGCGTATTACCCTCAATGCCGGTAGAATCATGTGTCCAAACAGCACAAATCTGCTTCAACAAGGATTCTCGGATATCGGGATCTAATCCATCAAAAAACGGTTTAAATGAGCGGCCCGTTCCATTTCGACGTTTCAGATAGGAATAAACGGCATTATGAGTGAGTGACCAGCCGTGTCGATCATTCAATATATCCGCTATCTGCCTGTAGCTTACCCCCTGACGACGAAATGCTCTAATTTCATCTTCAAAAGCCGCCAATTTGGATTGAAATGGTTTTCCCGCCATAATGTAACCACTTTATCACATTTAATCGCCAACCGTAACCACTTATTTAACAGAAAAACCGCTAGAAGCAGTTACACACTAAAATCGTTTCACGCTTTTAGGAAAACGCATTTCATGCGTTGAATAAGTTAAAAAGGTTGAAGGTTGAAGGTTGAAACTGTTATCGCCAGTGTCCCTCCTCAACAGATCCCTCACACTTCAACGCGTGCAACGCGTTTTCCTAAAGAAACGCAGTTTCTTTAGTTTAGCTGAGAATATTCCGAATCCTTTTGGCCGTTGTTTTTCCAATACCATCAACTTCAGCTAACTCTTCTTCATCAGCAGTTATAACCTCTTCAACACTTCCAAACACCTCCAGCAGTTTCTCAGCGCGTCCCCGACCAATCCCCGGCAGTCCCTGTAACAGAAAAATCTGCCGAGCTTTTCTTCTTTTCGGTCGATATCCATATCGATGAATCGCACTCTTCTGGAAACGCCCTTCCTGGATAACGGTATACTCTATCAGACGAACCAGCTCCTCGGAATCCAATGCGCGAAGTACCGGGATATTGAAGAACACACTCAAGGTAATTAAAGCACCTTGAACAGCTTCACGAGAGACATTGCATCTTGCGAAATCCCTGGAATTCCCCTCCAGAATAATCACCGGATGACCAGCCGACTTCAACATATTCACAGCTTGCTTGAAAAGACGTCCATCAACCAGTGATATGCATAAATCGGCAATAGTTTTGCGTTCAATGACCCAACGTTGGTTAACAATAAAATCGCCCACAGGCAACCGTTCAACTCTAACCGACTTAGCCCCGGCATCCTTGAACAGCTCATAAAACTTTGCCGGTTCACGGTCATCAATAATAACATCAACGATTCCACTCATACTAAAATCGCTCCGCGCTTTTAGGAAAAAGCAGGAAGATACTCCATAACTTCAGAACTCTCCCATTCTCGCACTTTATAATGACCCCTACCACCACACTATCTCTTTCAACGCACGCAGTGCGTTTTCCTAAAGAAACGAAGTTTCTTTAGTCTTACATCTTCTGATCCAGCCCCTTACCGGTCTCAATATGCGCGAAGTTAGGGAGATAATCCTTTAAAACGTCAACGACTTCCGCTTTTGTTATGTGGCCTGAATCAAATAGCTTATGCATTTTAATAAAGATTTCATCAATCTCCACCATAGAACGTTTCTTAGAGTTCTTAACAACCCCAAGACTTATAAATTTATCAAGATCCAGATCCTCCCCTGGTGTGTAAAACTCTTCAAAGCTTTTCTCTCCACTGGTATCTGATTTAAAAAAGAAGACAGGCCATTTAAGGAAGGGTGAAGATTGAAGGGTGAAGGGTGAAGGCTGTTCACAAATTTCACCCTCGCCATTGCGACCACTGTGTGGTCCCTCTTCCTTTTTACCCTCGCCATTGCGACCACTGTGTGGTCGCAATATCGCCATCTTTTTAAGAGCTTCGTTTTCAGAAGCACAAACATCAATATCCAGACCAAGGGCAACCAAAAGGTCTTTGGCAATACGATCAAATGGGATCATATCACGCTCTTCATCCAGCTCAGGAAAAATAATATCTCCGCTTTCTCCCATGATGGAGGCCATCAGGCAAAGCTCTCCTGCCTCAATTGGAGAAACAAAGAAGCGCCGAATTCCCAATGGACATGACCACGGCTGCCTTTTAGCAATCCGATCAAGAAACCCTATAGGAAGACTGCCATTGGAAAAAGCGACATTGGCAAAACGAGCGGTCTTAATGGGAAGCTTATCTGAGTAAGCCATAATCAGCTCCTCCATCAGCTTCTTGCTGGCACCCATTATGTTAACCGGGTTAGCAGCTTTATCGGTAGAAACACAAAAGAAATGCTCTGGTGGGTTTTCACAAAGCAGATCCAGCAATCCACGGGCACGCAACAGATTATTCTCAATCATTGCCTCAATCGAAAAAATATCTTTCTCGCTGCGCACATGCTTATGTGCAGCAAAATTGGCCACAACATGAAATGGTCCATGCGCTTTAAAAAGCTTCTTGAAAACCGGATCACCAAAATTCACCGGATAGGTCACAAACTCATCAGGGATGTTATAGGTGCCATCACTACGCAGATCGCGCACAAGTTCAGTCAAACCGTTCTCATTGGTATCCACTACATACAGCGCTGCCACCTGATAGCGCAGGATGGCCTTTATATAATGCGAACCGATAGAACCGGCACCACCAATAACCAGCACACGCTTGCCATCGATACGCTCATGCAGCTCATTGTCATAGCGTTCAAAATCAGCAGCCAGCAGACTCTGCTCGCGACCAGTGACTTTATCTTTAATAAACTTATCTAAATCAAATCCAGTAATCATATTCTTGTCTCCAAATCATCTCTCACAGAGGCACAGAGGCCACAGAGAAAGCAGTTAATTAGCAATTCTTTTAATACCGTTTTTCAATAAAGTTGAATTGAAGTTGATTAATAGCCCTATCCGCTTTTGCATCAATCTCAAGTAAGTTAATAATTGTTTTTTATCCAAATCTGTAAGTGCTTTTGTCGATTTTAATTCAACTATGACATGGTTTTCAACCAACATATCCAAACGATATCCACTATCTGAGATAATTTTGCCACGAAAAAGAACTGGAACATCAAGTTGCTCATTTACTTCCAAACCAGCTTCTCTCAAGGCAATGGTTAAACAACGTTGATAAACAGACTCCAACAAACCAGGACCCAGCTCTCGATGAACCTCAATCGCAATTCCAATAATTTTCTCAGTGAGCTTATTTAAATAATCATCAGTCATTCTCTGTGAACTCCGTGACTCTGTGAGAAATGATTTACTCTGAAAAGCTTTCCAGGGTTTTGCTCATGCCCTCTCTAGCTCCAACCGGCATTTTATCCCACCCCAGCGCTGCTTTTATTTTAGTATTGGAAACAACGTAACTCTCTGTCAGCTTCTTCAACCTCTCGCTGTTCAACGGAAGATGCAGCACATCGCCCACCTTCGCAATTAATGAAACAAAACCTCTCGGCAGCGCCATTATTCTCGCTCTCCGGCCAAGACCCTCCGCCATCAGTTCAATCAAACGGTTAGTCGATATTATATCATCATCTGCAACCTGAAAAGTGCCGGATTTAACATCCTTCGAAAGTAACCCTTCAACCACAGCGCACACATTTCCGATCGAAGCAAAGGAACGCTTATTTTCAAATGCACCCAACGGCCAGGGGATACCCTTTTGCACAACATTATAAAGCAGGTTGAGATTCCCCTTATTGCCAGGGCCATGAATCATGCAAGGACGCAAGGAGTAAGTTCTAAAGTTCGAGAGTTCTGAAGTTCTGAAGTTGCTTTCAGGAGCCTCGCTCACAATCTTCTCTGCGGCGAGTTTGCTCTGCCCATAGGGTGTCTGCGGGTCTGGCTGGGTTTCCTCGGTCAGCACCCCCTCCACCCTGTCCGCAACAGCCTTAACAGAGCTGAACAGGATAAACCTCTTCTCCCGCAAAGGCACAGAGGCGCAAAGAGTGTTTGTGGGATGTGGAACGTGGAATGTAGAATGTAGTACTTCAAATTCACCAGCGGCACTATCCGCCCCAACTTTAGAACTCTCGAACTTTAGAACTTTAGAACTTCCTCCCCCCCTTTGCGCCTTTGCGTCTTTGCGGGAGAATATTTCCAACACCTTCTGCGTCAGGCCGGTATTAATATCGAAATAGCTCTGAGAATCAGACGTATTCTTTGTATCATGCGCTTTGCCAGCCAGATGCACCACAGCATACACTTCACGCCAGGGAATTTTCTCCAACTGCTCCCAATTATACTCACGTGCATAAGAAGAACTACTGTTTCCAACTTTAGCACTTTCGCACTTTCGCACTCTCGCACTATCCTTCACATCCAGTGCCCAAAGCTCATATCCTTTGTTGGCGAGATAAGCCGACAGATTTGAACCCACAAAACCAAATGCACCTGTAATTAAAATTTTCTTCATACTAAACTAAAACCGTTCCACGCTTTTAGGGAAAAACACTAAGTGTTTTAAATTAATAAAAATCAGAGGATGTAATAATTCTCTGAACAGCATCTGGATAATTATTTTTAAATGCCCGATTAACTTTACGCTTGTTATATTTTATCTCAACTGCAATAAGTTCATTAGGTTTCTCTAAAACCAGATCCATTTCGGAACCCTGTTTTGTGCGCCAATAATGCATTTTGTATAATGCCTCCGAATAGCTATTCTGTTTAATTACTTCACCAATAATGAAATTTTCAAATAGAGCCCCTTTATCATTTCTCACATTAAGACCCGAAAAGTCTTCGATCAGCGCATTACGAACACCTGTATCATAAAAGTAAATCTTAGGTGATTTCACAATCTCGGTGCGTTTATTCCTGGCGTAGGGATATAACCTGTAAAGAATATAACTCTGTTCGAAAATCTCAATGTATCTCTTTATTGTTCGATGGTCGGCAGAGAGGGAGGAGGCTAACTCTGAATAGTTGATCACACTTCCTATCTGATGCGCCAATAACCGAAGCATATCACTCGCAAGTCGCTTATTCTCAATCAAATTCAGCTCCAGAATATCCTTGAAAATTAAACTGTCCACAAAATTCAAAAGATATCTATGATCATTCGCATGCTCAACCAGAAACGGGTATTGTCCATAAATCAACATCGTTTCAAGTAATACAGAAATATCAAACCGGTACATTTTTGCCTTAAACGATGAGGTCGGTGCTTCTGTTATGTTTGTTAATATATTATAATTAAAGCTCTTTTCGATACCCTTTTGAACCAAAAACTCGCTGAAGGTCAACGGATATATATGATAATCAATCTTTCTTCCCGCCAAACTTTCACTGGTTTTATTCTTTATGTGAAATGACGATGACCCGGTAATAACAATCCTCAGATCTTCACGCTGATCATACAGAACTTTAACCGCTCTCCCAGGATCTTTCAAAAGATGAATCTCATCAATAACTACCTCTTCAATGCCTGGAGGTATCAACGTCTTATAAGATTCAATATCGTAACTCTCCAGAATGCGGCGTACTGGCTCATTATCGACTAAAAGATATTCTGCATCAGGGAATAAACGCTTTACCAAGGTTGTCTTCCCCACCTGCCTTGAGCCTAAAAGAACCAACACCAATCGATATTGGTCAAAATGAGCACTTATTTGCCGATCAAGATGTCTTTTATTCATAAAATCCAACTATTTAGACATTATATGTCACAAAAGTTATATACTTTATAACATTATATTCCCGGTATAACAAGTCAGAAAACGACTTAACGAAATTTCAGGGCCTAAAAAAGCAAAGCTTTTTTAGTTAGCTCAAAATTTCTCTGATTTTCTTTGCCGTTGCTTTTCCGATACCGTCAACCTCGGCAAGCTCTTCCTCATCTGCCGTGACGACCTCTTCAATACTACCAAATGTTTCCAAAAGCTTAACGGCACGCTCCCTGCCAACGCCAGGCAAACCCTCTAATATATATAACTGTCGGATTCTTCTTCGTTTTGGACGATAACCATGCCTGTGAACTGCATTCTTCCGGAAGCGGTCTTCCTGAGCAACGGTATATTCCACTAGCCGCACCAACTCTTCTGAGTTCAAAGCTCTAAGCACAGGAATATTGAAAAACACACTGAGAGTAATCAACGCACCTTGAATAGATTCACGCGAAACATTGCTCTTCCCACAATCTCTCGAACTTTCTTCCAGAATAATCACCGGATGTCCGGAAGCTTTCAACATTCTCAAAGCTTGTCTAAAAAGTCGACCATCCACCAGTGATACACAGAAATCCTGAAACGTTTTCCGTTCGAATATCCAGCGCTGGTTAACAACAAAATCACCAACATCTAAGCGTTTCACCTGAACACTCTGGGCCCCTGCATCTTCAAACAGCTGTACGAACTCCTTCGGTTCCCGATCATCGATAACGACATCAACTATACCCGCCATACTCAACCTTCTGGTTAATCTGAAACCAAAGGACACAAGGAAACACAAAGATGGGTTTTGACACTGATCGGTTTCTATTTAAGTTTTCTTTGTGATCTTTGTATTGCGTTGTGGTTTTAAATTATTTTTCCCTACTACCATCTAGCACTCAACGCGTGCAACGCGTTTTCCTAAAGAAACTATTGTTTCTTTAGTAGCTATAGATCTCCTTCGCAAACTCCCTGAAACAGTTCAGCTTATTCTTGCTGATATCATACAGAATATCCAAATCAATGTATTCATAACGATGCACAATGAAATTTCGAAAGCGCACCATATCCATATAAACTTCTGGGTCTTTCAACACCCCAAGTTCCCCTAGCTTATGCATATTCGCTGCGGCACCATCACCAGGTGGTTGTTTTTCACGTGCCAGAATTCGCTCCGTAACATCAATCATGATCTCAACCGCCACCTGTAAACCACGTTCAAGCGCATTGCTAACCAGAGAGCTTTGCTGCAGATCCGACAACTTTGTGATCTCCCAGCTTTCAATCTCGCAGAGCTTCTTTTCCAGCAGCTTCAGTTTTTTATCAATCACACCATTGTACTTCATGTTGCGTACCTCCGGTATTCAATCTGCCTAGCACTCCATGTACGGTAATCCTCATACTCACGACAAGTACGTGAGTAAAAGTCGGCATACCGATCCATACATCCATCAGCCACAAAAAGAAGCCTGCCTCTTAATGCTTCAAAACACACCGTCTCGCTAGCCGTATTCAAACGAATAAGATCACATTTTACCCCCGGCACAATCTCATCTACAATGCGGAAGAGCCTTGCCATTACATCATAGTCAACATGCACATCAGCTTTGAATATTACGGCAATATCAATATCAGAGCCGTCCTTTACTACGCCATCCTGGGCAGATCCCAGCAATAACGCAAAATCCAAAAGACCTGTTGCTTCAAACAATTGAGCCAATTTATTAATATCAAACTTCATATTTTTAAATTTTATACCCTGCTGAAAGAACAGTCAAAACTAAAACCATTTCATCACTCAATTTAAATAAAATCATACAGCCTGCATCATAAATAGTCAATGGCACTTAAGAAGACACGAAGACGCAAAACAAGTTTTATCCAATTTTTAAAACAAGCTCCTCCTAAAAAAGAGCAGTGTTTTTTCCTAAAGAAACGAAGTTTCTTTAGTTGCCCAGCAAATATCGGATCAAGGATATATACGGCACATGTCCAATCTTAGACGACATGCGCCTGCGCCCCAGAATCAAACCGTTTTGATAAATCATGACCTGCTTTAAATCCTCAGGTCGAATCTGCGCAGACCATTTGATCTCCACTGGAAAAAACATATTATCTTTTAGATAAACAATATCCACTTCGCCTTTGTTACCCTTAATGTAATAGGTCTTCCCATATTTTCTATAAAAATGAGCGACTGCAACACTCTCAGCCAAAGCCGGAGTACTTTTCTCACTCATTTGCCCAAGCATTTTTTCCACAGCATGAAAAATGAAAGGATCCTCAAAATACAGTTTTTTAGCTTTTTTTGGTGCCGCTGAAAAAGTGTGTTCTGCAAAAGCTTCCTGAATAATAACCGCGTTCATATCCTCAAGAATAGCCACATAGTCACTCACGGTTTTATGATGCTCAATCGAAAGCTGCTTGGCCAGCGAAACCCAGGATATCTGTGAGGCATAGGTCCGCATCATACCCCTCAGCACCTCAAAAAGATACTTTTCCTGCTTATTATGTTTCAGAATATCGCCACGCAACCACTCTGCATATGTTCTGAAAGTTGCATCTGCAATCGTTCCGTCTCTCATAATGTCAGCTATCGCTGTCAGGTAACCACCATGAACAAGATACTCATCAAAAAGTTTTTCAAGCTGAGAAAGATGCTCCTTATACCCAGGTGGATCAATCAGGTAATCCATATCCCTGCACGCAGTGACTAATCCGCTCAGCTCAGGAATCTTGAGCTTCACCGTTTCGACAAACCCGAGGGGATGGAACACAAAATCGACCCTTGCTGATCGCCCTCTCCGCCCGGCAAACCTCTTCATTGCCTCCCGTAGAATTGAACTGTCAGATCCCGATAGGATCAGAGTAGTCTCCTCAAGAATCCCGGCATCTGCCAGAAACTTGACACCCTTATCCCAGTCCTTTACATAACTGATTTCATCGACAACAATAAGATGCCAACCACTTCTACCCTCGAGTTCTGACGTAATCTCCCGGCACAGTTCAGAATCATCCCGAATCAGCTCTCCAGTCATAAACGAAAGCTGATCTGGCAACACCCGCCCATCGCTCAGCACCTTCGCAATAAACTGCTTCAAACATGTTGTTTTTCCGACCTGCCGACCGCCGGTAATCATCAAGATACCCGGCACCAGAAATTCCGGTGTGTCCACCAACGGTGAAACATACGAAAACGGCTGTAATGCCGCACGACGCAGATGCGGATCTTCGTTTAAAAAGCGCTCCAGCGACTCCCTAAACAGGTTATGAATCTGAAATTCCTCTTTCATAAGAGATAATAATAGCCCAATGACCAAATTTGGTCAATGACCATTATCCAAATTTGGTCACCCGTTGTTTTTCCTAAAGAAACGCAGTTGCTTTAGTTCCCAAACCTTGAAGACATACTTAAAACACAGCATCAGCATATTCGTATAGACACCATTCTCACGATTGCCACGTGCAATTTCCCGGTTAAGTGTTATGGTACTATCAACACCCGTAGTACTCATACCACCCAGCCGCATATCTATCAAGGCATCATTAATATAACGAGTCCGCAGGCCACCCTTCCATAGAAAGCGTATCAACAGCTCATAATCAGCCGCAATCTTATAATCCAGCTTATAAAAGCCAAGTTCATCAAACTTTGCACGACGGCAGTAAAAGGTGGGATGGGGCGGCATATATCCCCAGCGTAACATCCATGGCTTCCAGCGTTTAGCAGAGTAATATCGCGTCACCTGATCCAGCTTCTCGCCCTTAACAAAACGAATATCGGCATACACAGCATCAATATCATCATCAAAGGTTTTCGCAACCTCCTCCAACACCTTTTCATGACGAAAAAAATCATCAGCATTCAGAATGCCGACAACATCACCGGTTGCCATGCGGATGCCTTTATTAAGGGCATCATAAAGCCCTTGATCCGCCTCCGAAACCCAGCGGATCTTTCCATCAAACTTCGATTCATACTCCTTGATAACATCAACAGTACCATCCGTTGATCCGCCATCAACAACGATATACTCCACATCATTATAAGTCTGGGAAAGAATCGTATCCATTGCATGGCTGATAACAGAGGCGCTGTTAAAACATGCTGTAATTAAAGATATTTTCATAACTAAAATAACTTCGTTCTTTTAGGAAAACGCATTGCATGCGTTGAAAGGGTTAAAAAGGCAAAAGAACCTAGAATCATGTGTGAGCGCGAAAAACCTAACACTTTAACTTTGCGTCTTTACGGGAGAACCTGCGAATCAATTAAAAGTGCCTCATATTTAACAGCGAGCAGATCCCTACTGAATACATCTTCAGCCAATCTAAGGGCTCCAATACTCATCTCTTTTAAACGTTTGCGATCTTTACTCAGGCTCTTAAGTTCTTCAGCCATCTTTGTTCCTGGACTATCGCCATCGCATACAACACCACACTTATACTCTCTCAGCCACGGCCCCAGCCATGTTGACCTGTTAAAAATGGCAGGCAAGCCAGCCGCAATCCCATCGAAAAACTTATTAGGAGAATTTTCATAAAAAAGAGCAGAATGCATAAATGTAACCAGATTCACATCAGCACTCTGATAAAGACGGGCAACTTCAACTTTTGAAAGTCTACCAAAGAACCTAACTCTTTCAGGATATTCCAAGGCTTTCAAGTCATTGAACCGGACCCCGTCTCCCGCAAACCACCAAACTATCCCTTCATTACCCTTTGTCGCATTTACAGCCTCAACAACATCATCGATCTGGTTACTCACCCCCATCGCCCCAGAGTACAACACAATTAACTTATCATCATCAACCCCACATTTTTCACGCATCTTTCGTCGAACACAAATATCTGGCTTAAACTGCTCACGATCACAGCTGTTTGAAATTGTTTGCAGCTTATATGTTTTACTGCGAGTCTCAATTGATATCACTGAAAAATCATCCACAACCATCCTATGTTCTGGAATTATATCAGATTTATTCTGGATTTTATTAATAATTCGGTCGCTCATCCCTGTTGAACAAAGAACAATAGCCTCGGAATATCGATAGGCCATCTTCTCCACAAAGAACGACAACATCTTCAAAACTTTACTCTTCAATATTCCCGCATCAATTGCCGAATCGGGCCACACATCAATAACCTCAAAAACATAGGGCAGTTTATGAATCAAACGGCCGGCCAATGCGGGAATGGCCATTGTTAAAGGGCCACTCGAGGCTATGCAGAGATCATATTTCGCACCATTCTTCAAAACAAAGCTATTCGCATAGATCATAAATTTAAGAAAAGAAAAAACTCTTTGTCTGAAAGACATTCGCGAAACATATTTTGTTTTGCTGACGAATACCTTTATTCCATCTACCTCAACTTCGCCGCGCTCTCCTGCTTCTTCCAATAACCAGTCATCATACCCATCACAGCAAACCACATCCACGCTGTGGCCCTTTGCAACAAAGCGCCGGGCGAACTCATAAGTCCGCACAGCGCCCCAGCCTTTCGGGGTTGAAAAATATTGATGTAGCCACAGAATACGCACTAAAGAAACTCCATTTTCAGCCCACCAAGTGGGCGAAATCCGAGTGTAAAACCCAGATTCAACAGGGGCATTTCACTCCCCTTTTACTCTCTCAGTTGCAACCACCATGCACGCCGGAACCTTGACGTAGGCGGCTAGTGGTCCCTTTTTACCCTCGTCATTGCGACCACTGTGTGGTCGCAATCTCCCTCGTCACCTCATTCAAACGCAAACATGCCGCCCGATCAAGCCGCGCATAGCGTGCAAACTCACCAGCAACAGAAATCTCCAGCAGCCGCCCCTCACAACAAAGATCGAAAAGCTTACCCATGGGCTTATAACGCTCTCCAAAACAAACATGTGTGAGGCGTATTGCAAGACCTCCCTGCGCCATCACTTCACTTAAAACGCGCTTTTCAAAGAGCGAGATAAAAGGCGAAACAAAAACATATCCTTGTTCCAAATAACCAGCCAAAGCCTCATTTATACGCTCCCAATCCGCTTCCGTTGCACTTCGTGAAAACTGAACGCGCACTCGACGCGGGTGCTTCAAAAGAAACAAATTGCCAAACCCGAACAATTTCGTGCCATCTTCCAAAGTCATTGCATGTTGAGGCTGCCGGAACAGATCAGGGTTAGCTCTGCGTAAACGATATCGCCGCACATTATCTCGAATATAGGCCACTTCGCGTTCAAGATGCTCCCGTCCAAAAACCAGGCTGTCATTCATACCCTTCTCAAAAACCTGGAAGCTCTCCCTGCTGAACCGCTCCCGGCAGACGCGATCGACCCCGATCTTAAAGCCCCGAATCACACGTTGCAACGTCACCCCCTCAGGCAAATTGCTCACCACATGCACCATTGCATGAAGGTGGTCCGGCATAATCTGATACTGGCCGATCTTTACCTGCTCATAAAAGCCGTGAATTCCCCCCAGCTCCTTTTGAACAATCCTACCAGTTTCAGTTAAAGCAAAAGAGTCCTGCATAATCCGGCATAGCCACATTCCCTTCCGCGCCTTGAGTGTGACCATCGCCACACCGGCACGGTTGTAATCATAGCCCCTCTGCGCCCTATTACCCATTTTGCAACCACCCAGTGAGTGCAAAGCCGAGTGTAAAAACTCGAAACTCCGCAAACACCAAATGCCCTTTCCCTTTTACCCTCTCCATTGCATCCACCATGGGCGCCGAAGCCTTGGCGAAGGAGGCTCTGTGGGTGCAATCACCCTCGCCCTTGCCACCACTGTGTGGTCCTTTGAGCGTGGCGTTAGCCACTTTGAGCAGCACGCAGTACTCTTGAACGCAAGCTACGCTTGCTTATAGATCACGAGCATTTGCTCAGCAATAGCTTTCCACTGATACTTCTGCTCCACGAGAGTGCGCCCGTTTTGTCCCATATCGTTGCGTTCTTCTTCGGACAGGGCGATCGCCTCATGTAGAGCCTTAAACAGGGGATCAACCCCGTAGTCAATCCACCAACCGCAGCGACCGACTGGTGAATGTAAATTGTGAGTTGTGAGTTGTGAGTTGTGATCTTCATTACCACTTACCATTAACGACTCACCACTTACAACACCAGAGTTGCCCATCAACTCTGACCAAGGGGCACCTTTAGTTGTTATAACCGGCACACTGCAGGCTAATGACTCAGCCACCACAATTCCGAAATTTTCATTTTTGGTTGGCAGAACAAAAATATCTGCGGCTTTCATTAGCTTAACTTTTTCATCACCAAACACGGGACCCACAAATTTGATATTTTCACTCAGACCAGCGTTCACGATCTGTTGTTTAAGCGATTCCACATACTTATCATCACCGCTGCCGGCTATTAAAAGAAACCAGCCGTTTATATCTCTGGTTGCTCGTGAATTGTGAGTTGTAAATTGTGAATTGTGGTCGGGAACTGAGGATAAGGTCGTTGAGTGCTGAACATCCCTTTTATCACCACTTACAGTGAAAGATTCATCTTGAACTTTCCCCCAAGCCTGGATTAACATCTCAAGCCCTTTAATCGGATGTATGCGGGACAAGAATAAAGCAATGCACTTACCCTTGCACACCGGCCATTTCAAATCAATAAATTCACTGTCAGCCACAACCGAATCAAAAGATTCTAGATCCACGCCATTAGGGATCACAGCTATTCGGGGGATTCCCAGTTCATTAGTTCGTGAGTTCGTTAGTTCATTAGTTAAAATTGACCCACCTTTTTTTCTTTGCATCTTTGCATCTTTGCGGGAAGAACCCATCTCCACCAATGGCGGAGCCGCTTCCAATCCTTTAACAAATTCAGAACTTTCCAAATATGCTCTGATGTCTGCTGCTTCCGCTTCGCAGGTTGCATGTATGAGGACTGCCTTTTTTAAAAACCTGCGATCAAACAGGAAGCCTGCCAACCTCTTTTTCAAGGGGGAAATCTTCAACCGTTCAGGGGCCAAACAGCCCTCCGGTGACATCATAAGTTTTTTTCTATACTTTAATGCAAGAAAACAGGACCACCAGACAGGGAAAGTCCAATTTGAGTGAACATGTACAATATCAGATTTTTTTATTATACCCGGCAACTTCCATAACATCTCAAGGGAGAAGAATAGAGGTTTACAGACTATAGCTTTACATACCAGAAGATTAACACCCCGCTCACGGGCATTGAGGGCTGCATCACTTACCTCTTCCCCTGTTGTAACGAGGGTGACATTCACCTGTTGAGCCATGCCTGCACAGAACTGCGGAACACACTCGGATATCCCTCCTATCCTCGGTAGGCCGGCAACCACATGTACTACCGAAATACTCATTTTGACGAAAACTCCTTCAGCCGAAACAAAGTATCCCGTTCAGAGATTTTTTCAAGCCTATCATAACATTTTTCCATAATACGACTGACTGCGTCCTCATTATTAGTTTCCACCAGGACATACTTTGGTCTGAACCTAGTGAAATCGAGTCCCTCCAGCACATTTGCTTCAAAGCCCTCCACATCAAGCACAAGAAGGTCCGGATCTGAGGGAGCTTCAGCCTCTTCCAGGACCTGAGTCAAAGTCCGAGCCTGTACTTTTACAGAATAGCTCTTTTTTCTGCGACTGCAACTCAAAGCCGCCTGACGGTGACTATTCTCAGCTTCTTTATTACTGAAAGCGCCGTCCACATAACTCATTGCATTAAAATAATGAATCTCGATTGAACTCTCTTTAAAATCATGGTCTACCAGTGCGCAATTAAATACTGAACTGGCAGGCCGCTCGATAACGCACCTACGGTACAATTCAGGTATAGGTTCAACCAAAACGCCTCTCCACTTCAGAGATTTTTCCAAGTAGTATGTATTACTCTGGAAAAAGCCATCATTAGCTCCAGCTTCAATGAAGTAGCCGTTCTCATAATCCAGATATGCAGAAAGTTTTTTATCCATGTCGGTTGCAGCCGGTCTGGAAAAGCGGAAATCACTTTTTGACTCATAGAATTTCCTGCGGAACCTAAGCAAGCAATGAACAATATATACAATGATTTTATACACCATGCAGTCCAGATTCAGTTAAAATCAAGCACTCCCCTGCCCAAAGTTTCCCGCGTAACATGGCAGAGGGGAATATCGCCATAAAAAGATGCCCAGGATGAATAAGTGCTAGGAGGCCCCATAATCATGTCAGACGCAGCCAGGGAGTACAGATCCCCTACCGGATCACCCACGGCACTTTCAACATCAAATTCAGAGAACTCGTTTAAGTCAACCGGCTCATCAGAAGCTATTACAAAACCGGTTCGCCCGGGAAACTGTGATACCGCTATCTGCATTACAGACCTGTAGAAAGTATCGTCAAAATACCAGATACCGCCATTGAAATCTTTATAATCCCTTCTTCTGATATGCACTCCGACAACCCTATCACATCTGGAACGAAGTCCGGAAAGGACCTTTGTGATATTGCTTCTGCAACTTTCAACAGGGGTGAAGATTCTCCGCACTACGGAGCTGTAGGTTTTCAGAGCATCATCATCGCGGAAGCGCCAGCCGACAAAAAGCATCAGTGCGGCATTCTCGGCTTTAACTACAGCGGGAACGGAAAAATGGATCTCTCCCGGCGGGAAGCTCCCGCTTCGAATAAAACTCAGCGGGCAGCGAAGTTTTGATTTTCTCACTGACTGCGGATGGTGAAAATAAAAGCCTTTTTCCGGCAATCCTTCAAACAGGGTGTTATATAGGGAAAGTGAACAAATCAGAGCCGGATTTCCGGTGGATTCTGAGTGCGCAATTAAGTTAGCGGCGGCATGCAGACGGTTGCACATACCAGCGCCTTGATTTGGATAAATTATCATAATCTCTTTTTATATTGATATGCTAAATCACGCCATTTGACGGCCCAATTTTCAGCAGAAAAAGGTCTGGCCATATCCTGCGACCGACAGCCCATTGACGGCAGCAGTTCATAATTATCATGCATCCAGAGCATACTCCGACAAAGATCAGCAGGATTACCAGGAAGACATACCAAACCATTCTCACCGGATTGGACCAGTTCCACGGAACATCCACAGGCGGACGTGGTGATAACAGGCATACCGGAGGCACATGCCTCCCCAAGAACAACACCCCAGGGTTCATGCAAACTGGGAAGCACAAAAACTCCGTGCTGAGCAAACAGAGCGGGCAACCTTTCCGGCGGGAAAAAACCAACATCTGATACACCTTTTTCGTTTTCCAGAAAACTTGCAAGCTCACCCATACCACAGAAGGTCAGAGGCCATGGATCAACAACAGCATCCCTGTATCGGTGATAAGCATCCAGCAGTACTTCAATCCCTTTATCAGAACAATACCGTCCAGCAAAAATAAAACTTCGGGGCCAATCGTTTTTCTGAAAACGTGCTCTTCCTGCTTCAGTAAAAACATTAAAATCAAAGCCATAAAGACAGCGGCAAATCTTATTTTCATCAAAGCCCAGATGAGCCGCATAGGCCGAAGCTCGCTCGCCTGGGACAGCAACTCCCTGAAAGCGATGGAGATAAGGTTTTAAGACAAGAGGAGCGACCCGTTGCTTGAGGGTTTTATAGTATTGATGATCAAGCCCCAGAATTTTTGGAACTGCATTCAGGGCTCTGGAGCGGGCGACGGCCCTAGGCAGGCGCCCATACCAACCGGTCACTTCAATCAAGTCGGGGCCGAAATCAAGTATATCGTTTATCCATTCCCGGCTGTTTAAAACATCCTCTCTGTTTCTGATGCGGTAGCTGAGTCCTTCTAAACTATCAGGTTTAAACTGATTCTGAGTAGATGCAAGAGGCTTTTCAATATAGAGCCGGACCTCAACATTCTCAAACCCATCCAAAGCTTTCCAGCAGGATGGCATATAACCGGTCAAACCCGTCCAGCAAAAAGCTATCTTCAGTTTATCCACTGCAGACCGCCGTATTCAGCCAATCAACAAGTCGCTGAGCCTGCGCTTTCCAGGTTCGGCCGGATTCAACCCAATTCCTGGTTCTGGCACAAAGAATTTTCTGCTCATTCCGAGGCATGGCCAAAGCCTGATCAACAAGTGATGCGGTCTGATTAACATAATCCGCAACTGATTCGGAACACAAAAGTATTTTCTTAAATTCAGGAGCTAATCCATCAGTCCAGGTGCTAACAACCGGTTTTCCATAGGAGAGATATTTCAACAGCTTTGAGGGGAATATCATTTTATTATCACTGACATCCGGGGGACGTGGGTTGATAAACACCGATGCAGTGCCATAAATTTTATCCAGCTCCTCTTCTTTTAAAAAACCCAGATACTGGGCCCGTTTTTCATAAGGAATGTAATGACGAAGCTCATCTTTAGGGTCTTTACCTGTCAGAACAAATTGACACTCCTGTGTTTTTACAGCCTTAAAAATCCGGAACAGTACATCAAGCCCACCATACCTGTCATTATATTGACCACTGTACACAACTGTTTTTATATTCGTCTGCTGCTCTTCACTGCCGCGCCATTTTTCAACTCCACCATCAAGATGCAGAATCGGAAGTTTTGAAGGACAGTTAATATAACCCCAATAGGATAATATAACGTAGGCCGATGCCCCTTGAGAATCCCTGAGGAACTTTTGCCAGTTATCGCGTTGAGGGTCATCCTGATCAAGAATGACCGGAATCCATTTCACACCGGCATCCACAACTATGTCAGAAATACAGCAGTGATAAGAATACAGGTTATAGGAAAGGACAACATCGGGTTTAAAATCAGTTATCTCCCGGGCAACCATCCGACGGTAAGCGCGGATAAGAGAAGCACGCCTTATTCCCGGCAGATTAACGTACTTAATATAATTCAGGGGAAATACCCTGTCAAAATCTCCGCCATGACCCGGCCATATTTCGCCATTTGGCCAGTACTGCTCACGACAGTGTGTACAAACCCGTATATCACATCCAGCCTGACTCAATCCATGAAGAAGACCGCGAGACCAAGCACTCGCAGCCTGATTAACAGCTTTACGTCCATAGAGTGCTTTGTCGCTATGCCACGGCCCCAGCCAGAGAAATTTTACAGATTGTAATTTATTATTATTAATCATCAATTTCAAACTTTTTCATGGCCCATCTAACTCTAATTCGATCTCCCAGCAACCCAAGACACTCTTTGTAATACACAGATGCTGTTGACAGGCTAAAAGAACTATCACATCACATCGGGGCTGGCGTTCGACATCAATATACGGATAAGGATATTCAAGAAATGTCCCAAACAGATTTACAAAAAGGGGTTGACTGATCAGAAACAGCCCCCAGAAAGCAACACATGCCAATTTATATCCAACTTCGGAATCAGCTTTAAACAGTTTAATCCTTTTACCGAACAACCCGATAAACAAAAGAACAAAAAACAGATTAAACGGTGATAGCAACCAAGTAATAAAATGAATCATAGTCTCACCACATTAGTTATTCTGCGAAGAACTTTTCACACCATTCTTTATCCGCAACTTGCTTTCATTCGACTCAGTTCAAAGGGATTAAATACAAAATTCTGCATTCAACGTGGGTGAACAGGTCACCTGAATTTCTGAAATTCATCTTTTAAATCATCAAATCCGTAAAGCATAAACCAACATTTCACAGGTGCAGAACTCTGCGACTCGACTCGGACAGTCTGCTTTTTACCCTTGTCCACCATGCTTAACGGAACACTCAATCTAAATAGGCCCTTGCCTCCGTTGACACTCTTAAACTCAAGTGCAGCCCCACTGGAAAAACATTCAGAGAGATCCCCCCTCTTCTTGAATTTAAGATCAAAGAGATGTTCCCCATTAAAAGAAAGCGCGAACTGGCCTTGTTCCGTATTTTGCTCTCCTGCCCATATGAACTGGACTTTTCTTGCCATAATATTTGAAGGGACCTTGGCTGTCTCCCATTCAACATACTCCCCTTTCTCTGAATATGCCCAGAAAGCTCCCGACCGTGACCCCCTGTATGTTGTATATAGTCCTGAATTTGATGCTTCTGCTTTATCGAACCCCTCAATCTCAAGATCTTTCTTCAACAACCCCATAGGTTCAGTCTTCTTTACAGCTGGCTTTGTTACTGATTCAACAGCTGACTTACAGGCATCTTTAATTAAGTCACTCTCTTTGACCCTTTCCCGCTCACTACGTACGGCGACAGCTTCCTGTAATTTATTCCTAACTGTAAGCTCGCGTTGATGTTTATCCAAAGCCGCATCATACTGCTTCCATAATTCATAGATCTTCAGGTCCCTAGTGGACTTTAAATCTTCATTTACTTTCAGAGTTAAGTTTTGAATATCAGCCAACATCCGGTTTTCCGAAACATCCTCCGCAAAGGGCAAGGATTGCTCCTCCATAAATCGCTTCACCTCCTCCCGTACCTCAAGAACACCGTCTAACTTCCCGCTCTTCCTTAATTTCAAGTCCAGGTCATCAAGCTCCGCCTTATACTGTTTAAGCACAACTGTTCTTTCAACTGCGTAATTATCATTTATTGCATTCAACCTCTTTTCATAAACAGCCCTATAACTATTAAGATCCAAAGCCAGGGAGGAAAAACCACCTGCTAGCATAAGCAAACAAACCAATACAATCTTCGTAACTCTATCTGTTTTCATATATCACCTACTTTGTTTACTTGAAATGCCAGAGCGGGAAAATGCTCACACCTTAGCCGGCTGCACCCCTTTCGAGAAAAATTGCTGACACCACTGCTCACTCGCAAAAATGAAATTGTGGGTCCCCAACGTATCAATACCCCTCTCGACAATAAGTTCAATCTCTGGTCTGCTAACCCTGTGTGGAGCTTCTCCTACTGTCCACACCTCATATCCGGTGTTCCAGAAAAGATCAAAAATGGCAAGCAAGTCGGGATTCAGCTCAACACCAGCCGGTTGATGTTCTTTTACGCAAATTTCAATCATCCAGACCGGCTTAGGGTTACGCAAGAGAACAGACAGAGCACCCTTCAACACAGAAAACTCAGCCCCTTCAACATCAACAAGGAAAAAGCATTTCTCTGCATCAAATCTATTCCCTATAACATTATCAAGAGTATTAACAGGAACATAGGAATAGTGAGCCTTATTTATTCCTTCCCATCCCTCAACTGTAGAAGCACAAACCCCTCCTCCATATATTTTAACCACCCCCACTTGATCTCCTAACGCCAAAGGAAACAATTCAACGTTGGAGTCACCGCCATTAGCAATAACATTCCTCTTAAGATAGTCAAAGTTTGTCGCCACCGGTTCAAAGGCGATGATCGGAAGCGAACTATTGCACTCAGCAAGAGCCAGGCAGCAGTAATATCCTACATTAGCTCCAACATTAATAAACACATCCATATCTTTAATTATTCGCCTAACCCACTCTGTTTCCAATTTCTCGAAATCACCCGCCTCCATCACCGAGTTCCCGATCAGCTTAAATCCCATTGGAGTCATCCGAGGTTCGCAGACGGTATCCCATGAGTCCCGAACCGTTCGACAAATAATCGCTAATCTGGGAAACCGCTCAACAAACGGTTTAACCATCTTTACAAACATTCTGTTTAAAGAAACTCTCATTATCATTCACTCGCTGTTTTCATCGATACCGCCAGTTCTTCCTCTACAGATAGTTCCGGCAAATTCGCAACAATTAGGCCATCAAAAGAATACGTTTCTTCCAGATTCACTGACGCCGTTATTTCATACCCCTTCTGTTGAAGACGCTGCACACACTCCTCATGCAGGGAGTTAGAATGAGTCGAGATAAACCACCACCCGACCTTCTTCTGACCGAGAGCTTTCTCTGCACCATCAAGCATCAGAACCTCATTCCCCTGTATATCCGAATGCAAAATATCAATAAAATCAATATCATACTTCTCGCAAAGCGAATCAACTGTAACAACCTTTGGATAGCGACTTGAAACTCCTCCAACTCCTGCATTCACAAAAACACCATCACAACCGTTCAACCTGAAATTCAAGAGTCCCGAAGCAAGATTTCTTTTAACAGGCTCAACCATATAACAACTTGCGAAAGGCCGCTTGTTAAGCAAGGACAGAGAGTAAAAAGACCAGTATGCTCCAAGCTCAATCATGGTACATTTTTCTGGAAGAGATTCTATTACCCGGTTAAAAACAAACTCTTCCTGCGGCTCATGCACCCCTCTGTTATTGACCAGCAGTTCAAGCATGCCATCCCCATAATAGCTGCCCGTATAAATCTTTACACCATTATGCATCACAAGAATATCTTTAATAATCCTACCAGCATCGGCAACTCGCTCGATGCGTAAATTATCAGGCGCGGAAAGGACGTCTGTTATTCTCGAAGACCAATCTGATTGAACTGAATCAGTGAGTTTATTATTGCAGGCGGACCGACTGAAAGCTCTTTTTGCAGTAAGCAAATATACACGCATGGGCACAAGATACTGTAAAAGCTGCTTCAGCACTATATTTGCACCCGTATGATGTGATTCTCTCCCCATATTTATCAAACTTTATGCTGTGATACTTCCTCGATAACACGTTCTTTAATAACCTTGGAGGATTTCCAGCAACAACATTCCATGCTGCCACATCCTTTGTTACGACTGCACATGCACCAACAACTGCACCTTCACCAACCGTAACGCCACTCCCGAAAACTCCACTCCCTCGGGAAACTCTTCATCAACAGCCTGAGTTACACCAAAACGATTATTCCGATAATCGTGTCCACAAATCAGGGGCACTCCCAGTACTTTTGCCCATTGAATTTCCTCTTTTACTGCGCTATATGAGTGATCTGCATCACAAAAAACCATTGCAGGGATCTCCCCTCTATAACAAGACCGGAATTCTTCGCTACCGGATACAACCAACTCAACCCTGTAGGACTCCAACTCGGTACGCAAGATCTTACGCGTAAAGTATTCATGCATTGCAGGGGTCAAGCCAACAGGATTCCAACAGAAATTATCAACAGAAATAACTCGTTGTGACTTATCCGCCACCGCAGCCATTAATGATGTCGTCAACCCAAAGAGAGTTCCAATTTCAATAATCGGTCCAGTGTGCCGCCCAGCAGCTTTAACCAACTGAACAATTTGACGTTCCTCTTCTGTAGTTAAGCCTCCTAAAGCATAGGATTCGCCTTCTTTAAAAAACACCAGCTGGGTTGAAAGAGCCGCTCTAAAAGAACGCTGATTCTTAAGTAATCTTAGTATCTTTATTAATCGTTTCATTATTTTTCAGCAAAGTTTAAATTCAAATCCATTTTAGAATAACACTAAAGAAGATCCCCGCCATGCAAAACCCAATTATAGATGGAGTTCATATGACCTACAACCCTACTCCATTGATAACGTTCCTCTACCAATCTGCGTCCATTCACTCCCATCTGTTTCCGCTCTAAATCAGTTAGACTCATTGCCTGCTGCAAGGCATCCGCCAGTGGTGCAACTCCGATATCAACCCACCATCCTGAACGATCGGTTCGGCACAGATCATTAGTGTCCGAGTAAGTGAATTCATTAGTTTCCACTGTAGAACTTAATGCAACATCACCAGGCGCAACTCTCGCATTCGCGCCCTCACTCACTTGCATGCCGACAAAATCGCCTTGCAACTCTGACCAAGGGGCACCCTTCGTAGTTATAACCGGAACGGCACAGGCTAATGCTTCAGCTACCACAATTCCAAAATTCTCATCTTTTGTAGGCAAAACAAATATGTCCGCAGATTTCATCAATTTGATCTTTTCCTCACCAAGCACCAAACCGAAAAACCTGACCTTTTCAGCAAGCCCAAACTTCTCAACCTGCTTCTTAAGTGATTCAACATATTTATTTTCGCCGCTTCCAGCAATTAATAAAATCCAGTTATCTCTGGTTTTAGTAATTGCAGTGCCAGGATCATGCTGCACTTCTGCCCACGCTTCAATTAGATTCTCAACACCTTTTATTGGATGAAGACGGGAGAGAAAAAGTACAATCTTCTCGTTTTTACACTCCGGACATTTATCGTTAATACACTCCCGGTCAGCTGGCACTGAATCAAAGGTCTTCAAGTCAATGCCGTTAGGTATAACAACGATACGAGGGAAGGACGCCTTATTAGCGCGGAAATTGAACATTTTATTAATTAAACATGATGCCCTCATTTCCCTTTGAGCCCTTACACCTTCAACGATACAATTTGCACTAATACCCAAATACTCTTTTATTGCTTTCGCTTCGACTTCACTTGTTGCATGAATGGCAGAAGCTTTGCGCAAATACCGCCGATCAAACAACCATCCAACAATCCTTTTTTTTCGTGCAGATATTTTTAACCTCTCTGGAGTTAAACATCCGTGAGATGTCATAACTAACTTTTTGTTATATTTCAGTGCTAAATGACATCCCCACCAAACAGGAAAGGTCCAATTAGAGTGGACATGGACAACATCTGCCTTCCGAACTAGGCGATGCAATCCGATACACATATCCCACGAAAAATACAGGCGCCTTGGAGCGCAGCAAGCAAATAGAATGAAACTTACACCGTGCTGGCTTGCATCATCATACCAACCAGCCAAACGCAAACTTTTCAACGATGCAACCGCCGCAACGGAAGTAACATCCCCCTGACCATGTTGATGTAAGACCAAGCCTGTTATTACTTCAGTAACGCCTCCTGTTTCAAGACCGGCAACTATATGTAAGATTTCCATTAAGAATTAACTCATTTCCATTTATCCATAATGCTGGATGAATACCGTCACATATACAGCAAGAGATTAAACAGTTGCATAAGAACAACCACCTTTTGTTGAAAGCAAGAGGCATTCGGGGGCACAATAAACGCGAAACGGAATTTTAATCTAACGATGGCGATTGTTATGATATTTTCGATAATAAGCGCTTAAAAAGATCAAAGATTTGTACACAAACAAATCTAACACAACGACACTGAATAATCTCGAAAACATGCTTTTTTGAATTCTCTTATTTATTATCCATTTTGCAACATCAAAATAACAATACCTATAACGATACAATCTTTTTCCATTAACAATTTCATTTGAGCCAAAATGTGCCATCTGGGGCAAATAGAGATAACAAGGAAAACAACAATTTATAGTTCCTAATGCAATTTTGTTTTGATAGGACAAACTTTGAAATTTCCGCACATGATCTTTTCGACCACCACCATCAATGCAAAATACCACAAAAACATCAACACCATTATGGATGTCCTGTAACAGTCGTTGGCACCTTCTTCTCCATTTAAAATTCGCCTCTTCCTGAGTTTCATAATGCATAAAATGTATCTTAATGCCACTCGGCAATAGCCCAACCGGATATTTTGTATTACCCGGTGTAGACTCATCAGCAAATTGCAACTCTTCCTGAAGATTACCCTCTAAATCTTCCAACAAACTCAAATAGGAGTCAGGAGTCATAAAGAGTCCGACGAATGGAGTATTATATTTCCGATCAAGCGATTTATATAAGTCATAACCCCAACAGTTATTAGTAATGATAGCAAACTTAAAATCACCGATAATCTTTTTCTCATACTGAGATTGTATCTTGAAAATCATAATTTAAAACTGACAACTATTAAATTTCACCAAACTTAAACACCATTCACATTACTATCGCAGATTTCTGTCTTTTACTGAGTTTCATCAGGTAACTCTTTGAGATCATACAACATAAACCAGCACTTGTTCTCAACGGCACTCTCGGATTGAACTCGTATGGTCTGTTTCGCGCCTTTTTTTACGTAGCTTGATGGAACCGCAAGGGTAAATACTCCTTTGGGATGTTTGATTATCTTAAATCCAAGCTTCATCCCACTTCCAGAGCATTCCCATAAATTTCCTCGTAGATCTCCTTCGAGAGGCATTTCATGCTCACCATTAAATATAAGCAAAAAATCACCGCGCGACATATAATTTTCCCCTGCCCACATAAACTTCACCTCTTTTGCCATAAAGTTGGAAGGAACGGATGATGTTTCCCACTCCACAAAATCCCCCTTTTCTGAGTAAGCAATATATACCTGTGTTCTTTCTCCCGTATAAGTTGTGTAGGGGCAAGCTTTAGAAGAGTCAACTATTCGGTTAAACCCCTCTAGCACGGGAACACTAAAACTGACATTCTCGGTGACAGCCTTTGATGGGTTATTTTGCGCCTCTTCCAAAACCTGCTTTGCTTTTTTTACAATCGCACTCTCACTGACTCGTCTACGCTCTTCCCGCACAACTATTGCCTGTTCCAACTTGTTGTCTACAGTCATCTTCTTCTGTTTTGTACCCAAGACTTTGTCATATTGCATCCATAACTTATAAATTTTTGCATTCCTATCCAGCAATATCGACATCAGGCTCTTATTAACCTTTTTCTGAAGGTCATACACAATGCTCACCTCAGAGACCATGTTTGAAGGATGGACAGAGGTTAATTGTTCAGCCCTCTTAATTTCATCTTTAACAATCAACAACTCATCAAGTTTCCCCTGCTGTTGCAGTGACTTGCCCAAATCCTTAAGATCGGTAATATATACATCCATAATTAACTTGTTTTTTGCATCACACTGGCTGTTGATCATTGCCAGATGCTTCTCATATGTTGTACGCAGATCATCAAGACTGCCGGCAGCATACAAGTTCATTGAGAGTATAACAACAATTTTAACAACACATAATATTTTACATATTTTCATCCAACACCTCCGCATAGCACAAAAAGACATGCATTAAATTATATCTCCTGATCACCTGCATCTATCAACTCTTTGGTTTTTGCTTGTATCTGATAGAAGTAGAACATCTTACTGATTGCAAAAAGAAAACCAGCGACTCCATCAAGTATGCCTAGCTTGAGAAAATAACAATAAACAAAATAGGCTGGAGGAAAGATAGGGGATCTAATCAGATTATATTTCAATTTTTGGCGACGAGTTAAAACGGCTTTATCTTTTAACGCAAAGCACCTGTTTGCTTCCCACGATGAATAGTGATTATGTTTTTCATAATAGGAGTAAAGCGTACGCTTGTCATGATGCTCTAATTGGGCATTGATCATACCTATCGAGCCATTCACCACCAAGTGCTCATGCACTTCCATATCCAATAAGCTCCAACTATTCTCCTCAACTCTCTCATATTCACCGGTGCCAACTCTCAACAATGCTGTTTTTCTCATTTGGTCACCATGTTTTAACAATCTTCCCAAAAACCAGTTATCATACCTGATCAAAAATGCGTCATGCTTTGTTACAGGTAACACCGCAGAGAGCTCTTTAATAAAAGCATTTGTCATTCTCTCATCTGCATCAAGAAACAAAACCCAGGGATATTTGAATTTATAATTCTTTAAAATCCAGTTTCTCTTTTTAGGAAACTTCCCATCCCAGACAAACAAAACGACCGGGCGATTAAACTCAGCAGCGATATTACATGTTGCATCGTTGCTACCCGAATCAACAATAACAACCTCATCAAATTCCTTAAGCAGTTCCAGACAAGGCGCAAGATTCTTTTCTTCATTTTTTACAGGGATGACTATAGACAAATTCTTAACCAATTTACTCTCCATTTGCATCAATCTTTTTTCATTCTCCCAAATCCAAATATAGCAGCTTTGAAGCAACTAGGGGCAAAACGTTGATGCAAAACGCCCATAAAATAAAAAATCTTTGAAAACGAAAAATAACTTGGTTCGGATTCATAACCATAGACTGTACACTCAAAACCAACTTGACGCATCATTTTTTTCAATTTTCTGACACTATTGCACCTATACACAGTTGGAAAAACATCCTCATTTTTTCGACCCTTCTGCGCAACTGATACGACCCTGCCATGATATTTGTTAGGAATAAGTGTTGCAAGCAGAGCGACGTAATTCCATCGATTTGGCGTTCTTACACACAGAAAACCACCATTTTTCAGAACACGTTTGACTTCCGAAAAAAAACAATCCGGTTTTTCAATATGCTCCAAGACGTTGTCGCACACAATTAAATCAATTGAGTTGCTATCAACAGACCATACATCGTCCTTTATAAGATGAAACTCATCTAGACAAAGATTATTTTCTGCATTAGCATCAACATCTATCCCGACAACCTTCGTCACCTTACCCTTGAAAATTCTCAGGTTTTTTTCTTAAAGACACAGGATCTTCACTATACGCACCTCTGCCGCAACCAACGTCAAGAACAACAAAAGATGGCTTAATTAAAGCATTAACCCTATTAAAGAAAGTGATTGTTCCATCAATATCCGTAAACCCACCGAATTTAGATTCTGGATAAAAGTATTCCATTTGTTTTCCCATATAATACTCCCTTCTCTCTCCTTGTACATTTGCGACCCTACGCATTAGATAACTTCATTTATCGCTCGCTTCTTAATAAACCTCGCCGGATTCCCAACAACAACACTCCAAGGGGCAACACTTTTCACAACCACAGAACAGGCACCGACAACAGCACCTTCACCTATTGTTACACCAGGGCCAACAAAGGCACCAGCTGCAACCCAAACATTATCACAAATCACGATTGGTTTATATGTTAACTCCATAATTGGTGAAGAGATGTCATGTGAAGCACAGCAAAGAAATGCACCCTGACTGACAACAACCTGTTCGCCAATATTTATTTTATCTACCGCATAGCAATCCACATTTTCAGAAAGGCAGGAGTAATCCCCCATAGCCAAATTCGATGGTTGCCAAATTTTTGCACTTGGGAGCACGTGACATCCCTTGCCAATTTTTGCACCGAACAGCCGCAACAGAAAAATGCGCCAACCATAGCAAAAACCACGTGGTGTGGGGCGGAACAAGAAAATCCAAACCCCATTCCACAACAATCTGGCGATTCTAGTCTTGAGCGGATGACGATTCTGATAGTTTTGTAGATTTAGCTTCATTGAATTTAGACTTTCTTAGCAACAATAATCATCGATTTCCATAGATACGGTATCCGGCCCACCCCATGAAAGCTAACAACCTTAAATCCATTCTGCTCCAACAACTGCATCAATGTCTTCCTGCTCCAGAACTTGATATGCCCACCCTCCCACAGCACAGTATGATGGGCATCCCAATGGTCAAAAAGGGACAACATTAAATTTTTCACGAACCCATGATACGGCGTGCTGAGCACGAGATACCCAGAAGGGATCAATACATTTGAAGCAAAAACGGGCAATAATTGCGGCGAAAACAAGTGTTCGATCACTTCCGTCGAAACCACACAGTCGAAGCCGTCCGGCGTGCTCTCAATAATGCATGCTGGCGAATCGCAAACCCCAACATGATGAAAGGTAATATTTGGATAAGTCCGGCTTGCGAGTTCGCATCCTTCCTTGTCTGGCTCGGCACCTGTTACCGTGAACCCTGAACGTTGAATCAGGTCACATAAGACCCCATTTCCACATCCAACATCCAGAACATTAGAAACGCCCAATGTGTAGAGAAGTTGAATGATCTTCGGTGCGACAAAATCGCACGAACATGGTGCTTCCGTTGATGACCATCCGTATTTTTTTGTTAACATAATTCGGTTCCTGTATTATAGGCCTTGTTTACATACGCCTAATACCTAAAAATCAGCTATACTATCCGTACGCAGTCAGGCTTCGTACCGCGTGTCAGCATCCACTCATACACTGTCTTCATCTGCAAAGCATATGCCTGAAGCTCAGCTCCATAGTCATCCGTTTTAGATTAAGTTATAATTCCAACTTTCATAATGATTTCCACTTCAATATCTGTTCAACTATTAAAACTTATTTAGGTGCACAATACTCCCCGCAAAACAAATCACCTTCTAACATTTGATTATATTTTTCAATTTCCTTAAGGTCATTAAAGCGGTTGACTATTTTTCGCGCTGCCCCCCCCCAAAAAAAGATTGAATCCGGAGGAACATCTTTAGTAACGACAGCACGAGCCCCTACCACAGCTCCTTCGCCGATAGTAACCCCTGATGCGATAAATGCATCAGCCGCAACCCAAGCGAAATCTTCAATAACAATAGGTTTTGAGAAATATGGCAAATTTCTTGACGTTATCTCATGTGAACCCGTACACAAATAAGAATACTGGGAAATCGTAACCTTATTACCGATACGCACCTTACCTATATGCAATCTCACATGAGGACCAATTGTTGACCTGATCCCTAAATCAAGATTCCAGGGAGCCGGAATCAGAGCACTGGAATAAACCTGACCTCCCACTGCTATGTTTGCCCCAAAACACCTTAAAACAAAAATACGCCCAGGGTTAAATAATCTACCGGCGAACGGTTTAAAAATTATGAGTGACACAATTCCCCATAATGCCCGGCAAACCTTATCCCTGCACGGAATATTATCTACGTATTTCTCATATTTCATAACTCGGAACTTCTACTATTGATGACCGTGCTGAAATAAAAACCAAACCAGATGAGATAGAATATTACTACAACCCCAACCATTTATCGATGGTATAAATAAATTGTTTGTTGCCTATAACACCTTCAATTCTTGAAGAATCGAAAACAGTACTTCCTGATTCCATCGCATACTTATCAGCAGGCCAGTCCACAAATTTCACTTTGATTTTATATTTAGCGGCTATCTTATGGGCAACTTCTGCTAATGAAAAATTCTCTCCGGATATATTGAATATACCATCATAATATGCAGGCATAAGCGAGACCATCGCGATCTGATTGCAAACATCCCAAACACTAGTCCAAGTCCTGCGCTGTAATCCGTCTCCATACAATGTGATATCTTTCCCCTGTCTTGCATTACCTAAGAAAAACCCCATTGTACCATACGACTCCCGAACATTTAACCAATTGCCATATGGAACACATATTCTGAAAATCTTATATGGAATGCCAAAAGCATTATTATATGCTTTAATATAAAGTTCACAGGCGATTTTGTTAACAGCATACACTGTATTTGCGGTTTTTGCAGAGTCTTCTGATAACTCATTGTCAGATCCCTGGTAAACCAACCTTGTTGAAGGGAATACTAACTTAGCTTTGGGACAATCCAGCCTGATTTTATTCAGCAAATTCAGAATGCCTACTTCATTAACATTAATAAAGTCCTGATATTTATCAAATCCGTCAAATGTTCCCGTAATACCTGAAAAGCAGAAAATAACATCCACATCCGTGTTGAATCCATCAAATGACTGAGGACAAGACACATCGAGAAACCTATAATTTGAAACATTGAATTTTGATTTGGATTGAATATCATAAGCCTGGACATAATGATTATTCTTAGAAAGCAAATTCACAAGATGGCTACCAATATAACCATTCGCACCAAGAACAGCGCACCTCATTCTATATTCACCATATTCCCTGTTCATGTATGTACCCACCTAACAATAGACTTTACCCTTCATGCACACCAAATCTGCGGGCTTTTCTTTTAACCTCATCTAAAAGATGAGACTGCACCAAGCACTCTGAGTATTCACTGTCAAAATCACCTAGCTGCAAAAATTCATAAAACCGCAGCAACATGTTCTTAAAGTGATTATCCGGCTCTAACGCTATTTCCTTTAGACCCTGCGAATTTTCAACAATCAGTTGAGGAGAAAAACCTGGTGGCGCCGTAAAAGCGCGAGTAGTAACCAACCGTCCTTTACTTCCCCAAATCTCATATCCGCACTGATAAAAATTATCAAACCCAAATGCTAATTCAGCGACAACACCATCCGAACTTTCCAAATATGCTGCCCCCCAAAGGTCGACAGCACATCCCTTTTGATACGACAAAGTAGATGCTTTAACATCAAAACCACACTCCAATAAAAAAGTTGCCGCTTTTAGTGTATATGCTCCAGCATCAAGCAAGGCGCCACCTCCCAACTCTTTTTTATAGCGGATATTATTCATAGCATCTTTAAACGGAGGAAAGCCAAAGGAAACCCGCAAGCATCTAATATCGCCAACATCACCGCTTGCCACCATTTTTTTCACTAAAATATTTTGTGAATGATAGCGGAACTGGAAGTTTTCCATAACCAATAGTTTTTGTTTTCGTGCGTAATTTATGATCTCTAAAACTTGCTCATAATTGCACCCAAGTGACTTCTCACACAAAACGTGTTTGCCGGCCATCAAACATTTTAGCACCCATTCGTAGTGCAGCCCAGTTGGCAGAGGAACATAAATTGCGTCCAAATCATCATTATTAATAAGCTTTGAATAATCTGATGGTTCACAATTAAAGAATTCAGCATTTTTTTCCGCGACTTCTTGTGACCTGCTGGCAACCGCAACCAGTTCAAAGTGCTCAGACGAAACTATCTCCGGCATAATAGATCGAACTGCTATATTTGCACAGCCTAAGACTCCAACTCGGATTTTATTCATTGATCCCTTTAGTATAATTTAATGCGGCTAACAAACTGCGAGCTTGAATATTCAAATAGTTATTGTAACGCAAGAACTCTTTTAACTGCCCCAATGTCAGCCATTGATAATTCTCGGGCACATCTACACAAAAACCACTATCAGCTTTTACTATGATGTACCGATTTTGTTCATGAAAGAAACGTCCACCCTCCTCTGACTGCAGTGTGTTTAATATAATCATATCTTCAGAGGCGTCTAGAACATAGTCAAGAAAATCAGGTGTATATAAATATCCATCTTTATAGTTCCCCGTTAAACATTGCACTGTAGGCGCCATCTCAACAACATCAAAATTCCCACATTCGATTTTCGCTTGCACTAAGAAATGAATAATTCCATTAATCTTTTTCGCGATAAACGCACATAGCCCCTCCTGCATTGGTTGAATCATCGGCTGTCCCCACGTTTGCACTTCACGATTCTGAATCTCAATTTTGGCAGCAACTACCTTGAAAAAACGTTTATCTTCCCGATAAACTTCACTTCTTGTTATAACCCACTCATCCACCTCATTTAACGGAATACTTTTGACCTGCAGTTCATATTTTGATTTCAGTTCTGATAGCCAAAACAGTATTTCATCGATCGTTTTGTAACCGACCAGAGATAGTTCAGAAAAAAAGAACATCTCGACATCACCATGAAATTTATGGTCGGCAAAAAACTTGTTTACTTCATAAAAAGTAGTTTTACCAAAACCATCAACCAGCTTAAGCCCAGATAAAACCGTACGTGTATCCATATTTACAATATTGTCAAACTGCATCAAAGCCTGAATCTGACCGAGTGTCAACCATCTGAAATCAGGTGATAAAGACACATCCCCCTCAACAACCACAATCATATTTCTATTGCGCTTACGCAAAAAGCTTCCGCCCTGTTCAGATTGCAACTGGTCTAACAACAACTGTTTAACAGTCGATTTCTGAAAATATTCAAGAAAGACGGGCCTTCTCCCTCCATGAGCCTGATTGTAATTACTTCGAGTGGCCTGTAAGGTAGGAGACAATTGCACATTATTGACATTGCCGGGCTCAATCTTTGCCTGTAACAGAAAATAAAACACTCCGTCAATCTCTTTAGCCAATATCCCCAGATAGCCAATCTCCGGTTGATTTATAATTCGCTGCGACCAAATAATTTCATGGTCAGTATTTATACGAACTTTGATCCCCTCCACCGCAAAAAACAATCCGGTATCGTGTTTTAAATTTTTTGTTTTATTATCAAACGACCAGTGCTGGAGATCATCAAAATCCACTAAATTAACCGCCACATGCACATCCTGATTACGTTGTCTGATCCAGGATAAAATATCCTGCACACTTCCAGATACTCCATTGAGTGCGAGTAATGATTTTATAATTCTTCCATCAAACATGATAATCCTGTTATTGTTTCATACTATTGCATAAATTATTTAGATAACTGTCCAAAAATAATGTCCATATACTTTCTTGCTCTTTCACTTGGATTTGCATACTTCATTGCAAAGCAAGAAGCATCATGCAACCCCGCATTTCTTTTATCCTTAGGCTGAGAAAAATAATCGGCAACAGAATTTGATATATCGGCAACATCATATGGATCAAAATAATTACCCCAGTCACGGCATACATCACGAAAAAACGGCATATCTGAGATAAACAATGGTTTTTTCATAATCATCGCTTCTATCGGAACAGCGGAAAAGCACTCCAGCAGGCTGGGAAATATTACTCCATCCATTGAAGAATAAAAGGCTGGACATTGATTTAATCTAAGAGGCCCAACATTTACAACATTGTTCTTGAAATATTCACTGCACGTATTCCACTCATTTTCTGGAAAAGTGACATAAAACTCCACTTGAATCTTATGGTTTTCCCATAAGACCTCTTTAACTGCCGGCAATACTTTCAAATTCTTATTCGGGGCATTCTTCGAAATCACACCTAACCTGATTGAGTTTGTCGCACTAGGGACTGTTAACTCTCCCCACCTGCCAGGTTCTAAAAACACAGAATCTACCGAACTGTAAACAATATCAATCGTTTTGTTTCTAAATAAAAACTTTTTGTTCAGCCCAACCTCAACATGCTCCAATTCAACAACCAGAGAGTTCGCTCTTGCAAAAAACAATTCCTGGATTTTGAATTTCATAGAAAGTTTTATTTTTTCAAGCAATGCTAAATTCATCAGCACATGATTAGAAGGATATATTATATTTGGCTGAGCAAATCCCATAATATGAACCGTCTTTGTTGACAAGTAGTATGCGGGTCCAAACACAGTAAAAACAACATCAAAACCGGAAAAGCGACCTCCAATCCCCTGCCAGATCGCTTTTATTCCATAATAGTTTATCTCACAGCAAGAAGCGAACACACTTTTATCTGTTCCAAGTGCATTTAAATTATCATTCACCTCTGAAGAAACCCAAACATAGATATCGAGATCCTGATACTCTTCGTGACTTAAGCAATCAACAAAAGAAACAGCCACAGCCACACCACCACTATTGTGCAGATTCGAACAGTTTATTAATATTTTTCTTTTTTTAATGACACTATTCATTTCAAAATCTTACAGTCCTTGCATCCCAAAAACTCTTTCTTTCCAGACACCACATGTTTACAAAACTAAAAAACCTCAATGCGATAACAAACTAATGGCATTGCTAACCATCTTCTCATTAGATAAATTCGCTTGGACATACATCTTTGCCGCATGGCCCATCTTTTCAATTTCATTACTGGAAATATTTTCAATTTTATTCACCAACTTCTCAAGCGTCTCAAAAATGAAACCCGTTATGCCATCCTGGATATATCCATATTCAACGCCCTGTAAAATTTCAGCATTTCGTTTTAAGGTAAATACAGGTTTACCATAAGCCAGCGCTTCGACAACAGATAACCCAAGGTAAGCCGGTTGAAAATATATATCCGCCAAGGCAAACAACTCGGTCTTTTTGTCAAAATCATATATTGCACCAAAATCAAAAACATTCTTATACCCGCTGAAATCAGGTTTGTCTTCGCCATCACCTATAATAATAATAGCGAATTTTGCAGGATTGAGCATATTGATTGCTTTCATTAGCAGATCAGCCCTTCTATGTTCGACAAACCTCGCTGCAAATATCAATACTGTATGTTGATGAATTCCGTAATCATATTTTAGTTTTACTTTGTTTATTGAGAGGTCAGCGGTTAAAGATCGTCCAAGATCCGACAAAGTGTTGTTTAACGCAACACACTTCTTCTCATCATTCAGAACATTCCGCCAGATCTCTTTTTCGTTCTCCGTATAAAACCAAAGCCCGTCCGCCATCTTAGCCATCAATTTAAGCAACAAGCTTGGATGGTCTTGCTCTTTATAATATCTCTTAATTGATATGCCGTGTCCCCATAAGATTATCTTCTTCTTATGTATTGGTTTCAAAATCAATAATATCCACGTTGTGATATGGGCAAAGGTCCACATTAAAACCAGAGTGTCATATTTTTTGTTCAACAACGGCTTAATATTATAATACAGAAATCTACCGAAGTTAACAGATTTCACATGTGTGAAATCTATATCAGACAACGAAAACCCTTGCTTCTTCACATCTGCCAAACTTTCATAGCAAAATATATCAGCTCCCTCCTTTGACTGAAGAGATTTAAAAAATTCACATCTATAGTGTGGTATCTTTGGTTGTAAAATTACGATCATTTTCAATTACATTTTCTGACGAGGTCTATCCGTTGTTGCATCAGCAAAACAGCCTTTGATGAAGAGATACGGCCATTTGATGACGGAAAGCCAACCCAACCATGGGTTACGCAAATATGAGATGGCAAAATATTCATCCAACGGAACACCCTTCGGCGAGTTGAACTCACCCCATCGCTTGGTAATTGACAATCCCGGCAGCTGCCATTTTGGTTTATCTAAATCGTGTCGTCTACATCGGCCAACATAAAAAGGAGTCAACAGGACATCAAAGCCTGCTTTCAATGCCCTCCAGCCGTAATCAAAATCACCCCTGCTATGACGATAGACAGACCGAAAGTTCCCGATCACATCATAAACACACTTAGGAACCCACACACAATTTCCATTCATACCTATCTTCATGGTCAATCTTGCGGGTGGATCTACAGGAGAGATAATACCACTAGCGCCGAAGAAACCATAACTGGCATTTTCAATATCCTCCTCCCGACAAGCACCGACAAGAATACTATCTGGATGTTTTTTGTGCATATCCTCAAGTTTGCTAATCGCATCTCCCTCAACTAAAATATCATCATTAATAAGAAGGAATGCATCATAAGTCGCGTTCTTAGCGGCAACATCCCATACTTTCCGCATTCCTCCACACCAATACAATTGGCCTGTTCCCTGTGTGACATTAACCTGAGGATATGCGGACAGCACAGCTGCAGTGGTTCCATCACACGAACCATCATCTAACAAAAACACATCATAGTTGTAGACAGCTTTATTCGCTGAAGCTAAAACATGCCCGATGCAAGCACATGTTGTCTTTTTACGGTTATAACAAGTTAATAAAATCGCAACCTTGATATTCATCTGGGTTCAATACCATCCTAACCTTAAATGCTTTCTATGAAATTTCCGAAAACGAGTACTCTAAAGCAGTTCTGAAACAACCATTTGCTTAATCTTCTATGAACGCACATCTCCAACAACTTTAGCGGGATTCCCGACACAGATACTGTAAGGCGGCACTGATTTTGATACCACAGCACCAGCGCCGATAACACTTCCTTTCCCGATAGTAACTCCTTTTAGCACGATCGCTCTCGCACCTATAAAAACATCATCCTCTATAACTATTGGTTTTGAGATACCAGCGCAACCCAGCCTACGATCATCGGGAGAAATTGGGTGTGCATCATTATCAGTTATTAACGCCCCTGAACCTATTAACACATGATCCCCGATAATAATGGAGCGGGCGGCAGTTATTGTACACCCTGAAATACCAACTCTATCCCCTAATGTAATCAACGCACCATGCCCAACAGTTTTAATGGTCACGCGCTGAATCACACCCAAAGAATTATGTTTAGGATCACTACACGCAGTGAAATTCTCGCCTATCTCAATCTTTGAGCCCTTCCCTTTACAACTAATTAAAGGTAGACGCCATAGTCTCCATGTCGGCGACCATTTCAAACCTTTATAAATGCAAAATATTATATCCCGCATAAATAACGGACTGTAACAGACACGTAAAATATGCGACTTTTGTGATCGGCTAAGCAAATCTTTTAAGGACAAACCTATTCTCCTCTCAGGTGATTAAATTGGTTTCTGCTTAATGCTCCTCTATCTATATTTTGATTTATTGAGCACCGAATCTTTGTAAAACAGAGTAATTCCAGGCAGTATTAAGAAGAATGAATAATAAATGATTGCGGATTCTAATGGATTGAGAAGACATACGATCAGGACCGTCATAAAATACGTCCCGATTAAAAGTCTGGATTTTTTGCATAAATTGTAGACAGTTGTTTTAAGATAAAAGATATGACAGAATATAGAAATTGGCAAAAATATAAAATACAGCACCCCCCCTTTTGCCAAATAGTCAAAAACAAAAGAGTGTCCGCCGATAGCCGCAGGGCTATCCAATACTCCGACATAAGGACTCTGTAGAAACGCCCGCCATGACAACCACATCAAACCAGTCCGGTCCATTGCATAGCTACTGCCGACACCGCCGCTTCCACTAATATTATCAATAATTGACTCCAATCGAGCGGTATAATTTGGATTTTCCAATGCCTCGGCCAACATAACTAGTGGCGATGTAAAAGCCCTGGCTATCTGCGGGTACATAGTGAAAAAGAGAAGCAATATCACACTTATCAACATAAATGTTATATTCAGACCGTAATTTGGAATTAAGAATACTCCCGCGTAAAACAAGAAACCCATAAACATTGCGATCATCAAAATGGAAAAACCTGCCCGGAATGCATACACAAAAAAAACGAAAGAGGCTACCACAAAGAATAATTTCAGGATTCTCTGTTTAACTTGTGTAGCGGCATATAATATACATGGAGATAGCAATCCAACAGAATATACAGTTCCATAACCTCCAACGCCACTGAGGGAAGCATCCATAGAGTCAACATTCGAAGCTGCCCCTCCTACCATTTCACGCATAATATTCTGATTCATTTCAACGCCAAGGTACATCCCGCCCATCAAAGAGGCAACAAACAAGGAACCTAACAAAACCAAAACCAAGGTCTTAATTTCTCTGATTTTATTCTCCGCAACCAAATCAATAAAAACCCATAAACCAAATAAACCAAAAATTCTTGAAGCAACAAGATTGTTAGGATATCGTCCATAAAACCGCCACCACAAAATAATGCATGAAATGCTATACATCGTATATCCAATTAGAGCACAATTAGCCGCAAAACGCTCTTTTGCAAACATAAATCTACGCTCACTTTTCACCAAAGTAATAAACACATAAAGCAACATTAAAGGAACTAACGCACGCAAACGGAAACGGGCATTAAGCCACGGAATAGATTGCACGACAAAAACAACTGCGGGCAAAACAATCATCTTATCAAATGGTATCTTCTTTAATTGGCCCACTATCATTCTATCTCCAAATTAACTTACCTACCTACCTAAAAAACGCTGGTAGTCATCCCAATTTCCAATGTCCGACCATGAGTTCTCACTTACAGGGAAAACCCCAACTCGGCCAGCACGATTTATAATAGCATCAATCAAATCCGTCATATTGTAAAATGAATGATCGGGGATCTCTTTCAACAAGTGCGGTTCGAGAATATAGACTCCAGAATTAACTTTAAAAACCAATTCTGGTTTCTCACTCAGCCCTTTAAGGAGGCCATCATCCCCGGTCTCCAAAGCCCCGTAAGCCAACTTCACATGTTTTAGTGCTGCAACAATTGTCAGCTCATTCTTATTTCTTACATGATAGTCCCATACTTCATGCAAATCCTGATCAATTGTAATGTCGCAATTTGAAACAAAAAACGGAGTACTTAACTGATCTCTGATCAATGACAGGCTTCCCGCCGTCCCCAATGGTTCATCCTCCTCAAAAAAGTGAACCTGATAATCAGGATTTTTCAACTCATCAAAATAATGACGGATCATGGTCGCCTTATAGTTCAACGAAAGATAAAACTCTTTGCACCCGGCATTAACAAACCGATCCATGATATTTTCGAGAATGGTTTTCTTTCCCAGTGGCAACAATGGTTTAGGAAGTATATGGGTTAATGGTTGCAATCGTGTGCCTTTCCCGCCTGCCATAATCACTACAGGCATCTCAAGAGACTTACAGCGTTCACCTTGCATTCGAACAGAAACTTGGTCACTGAAAACGTCATCCCAGAAAACTACTCGACTGATTTTTCGTTCATGATCCAACACAGGCATGAAGACCGCTCGGCACCGCACCATCTCTGATTGAATAAACTCATCTGTGTCATCATCCTTACACTCAACAATATCAGTACGTATGACCTGAGATATGGGCGTATCCATCGGGACATTATGGATAATCGCCCGTTGTGCATCGCCAATACTGATCAGCCCTTTGAAAATTTCCGCATCCATCACCAGCAATAACTTGCAACGCACTTCATCCATGCGCTTAATGGCCTGAAGTAAAGTCATCTCCGGCGCGACTATGACATGCGCATAAT
>JAQIBS010000084.1 GCA_027858965.1 Kiritimatiellia bacterium | reverse complement strand
TAGAAAAAATTAATAAGAACGTAATTGTAATACAATGAACCAAAATAATCCTGTAAATCCTGTTAATCCTGCCGTGCCACGGCGTAGCCTCTGGCGTAGACGGGTCAAAAAATCTTTCGTAAACATGATAGGATTTAAGAAGAGAGGTACTAATCATTATCTTAATCGAGGTTTTTTGAATTAAGATAATGAGTATGGTTTGATGGCTGCTCAGCAGCCGATCAGTCTTCGCCAAAAGGCTACGCCCTGACAAGCAGGGTCGGCTGAAACAAAAGCGCAGACCCGTCTTCGCCTAACGGCTACGCCGTGGCACGGCAGGGTCTGCGCACTCCAAAGCCTTCGGCGGAATGGGCAAGCTGCTACAAATTTGAGCTTATTTGAATTTTGGGTTGAATTTTAAGCGGAGATGTGTAGAACACCCAGGGTTTCACCCGGGGCTCTCACATTTCGTCCCTTTGGGAGTGATAAAACATAGAGGTATGATTGACGCGGGTGGAGATTCCCGTCTTTATTGTCTTTCTGAGGGTGACCTCATTCCTTTGACTAGTCCCAAGGACGTGTATTTTTTTCTATGGAATTAACTTTTTGGCTTGTTTTGGGAGCTGAAAAAGTCCATTATATACGCTCGATTTTTAGCAGAGTTCTAAGTTGAGCTATTGACTGACTGTGAAAGCAGAATATTTATGTGATTTGCTCAACATGGAAGAGCTGTATTAGTTAATACAGTAAGCGTTCGGGCCAGGAAAAGATATGTGTCCGTCCATTATTATTAAGGCAATAAGGAGTCTCAGACTATGCCAAGACCCATCCCGTTAGATAAGATTCGTAATATCGGCATCATGGCACATATTGATGCGGGTAAGACTACATGCAGTGAGCGCATTCTATTTTATTCAGGTAAAAGCTATAAGATTGGCGAGGTCCACGAAGGCGCTGCCACCATGGATTACATGGAGCAGGAGCAGGAGCGTGGTATTACTATTACATCCGCCGCTACCGCTGTTGAGTGGAATGGTTATCAGATCAGTCTGATTGATACCCCGGGCCATGTAGATTTTACCGCTGAGGTTGAGCGTTCTCTGCGTGTACTTGATGGTGCTGTTGCCCTTTTCTGCGCAGTTGGCGGTGTTCAGCCCCAATCCGAGCAGGTGTGGCGTCAGAGTGAAAAGTACGAAGTGCCCAAGCTCTGCATGGTTAACAAAATGGACCGTGTTGGTGCGAACTTCTTTACGGTTGTTGATGAGATTCGCGAGACACTTAACGGCAATCCCGTTCCAATGGTTTGTCCGATTGGCGCCGGTGAAGATTTTGTTGGCGTTGTTGATCTGCTTACAATGAAGGCCTTGAGCTTTGATGAAGAGTCACATGGTTTGAAGGTTATTGAGTCCGAGATTCCCGCAGAGCTACTGGAAAAGTGCGAAGAGATGCGTGCTGAGATGGTTGAAAAGGCCGCGGAACAGGATGAAGCGCTGATGGAGAAGTATTTTGAAGATGGCGACTTGTCTGTTGAAAATATTCAGCGCGGTATTCGTAAAGGTGCTATCACTCGTACGATTGTACCAACCTATTGCGGAACTGCATTTAAAAACAAGGGTATTCAGCCTCTGTTGGATGCGATTATCGCATATATGCCCTCCCCGTTGGATATTGGCGATGTGGCCTCATCGGATGATCCAGAGATGATTCGTGAGCCTAAGGACGATGCGCCTTTCTCCGCTCTGGCATTTAAGATTTTAACCGATAAGCATATGGGCAAGATTGTCTTTATTCGTATCTACTCCGGTACTGTCCATGCAGGCGATACCATTTTTAACAGCTCAATGGAGCAAAAAGGTCGTATTGGCCGTCTCTTCCGTATGCATGCAAATCGTCAGGAAGCGCTTGAAGTGGCGCACGCCGGTGATATTGTGGCGGTTGTAGGTGTTCCTAAAACACGCACAGGTGATACCCTTTGCTGTCAGGAAAACCCGATTATTCTGGAAGCGATTGAGTTTCCAGCCCCGGTTATCTCGATTGCAATTCGTCCTGCTTCACGCAGCGATAATGAGAAACTCGGTGTTGCTCTGCACGCTCTGGCACAGGAAGATCCTACCTTCACGGTTAACTATGACCCTGAGACAAGCGAAACCGTTATCTCAGGTATGGGTGAACTTCATCTGGAGATCATTGTTGATCGTCTGAAACGTGAATTTGCCGTTGTGGCAGAGGTTGGCCGTCCTGAAGTTGCTTACCGTGAAACACTACGTCACGCAGTTGACGGATCGTATAAACACTCCAAACAGTCTGGTGGACGTGGTCAGTTTGCGAACGTCTCCTTCAAACTTGAGCCTCAGGAGCCTGGTGAGGGCTTTGCCTTTGTTAACGAGATCAAGGGCGGTGTTATTCCTTCCGAGTACATTCCTGCTGTTGAAAAGGGTATTATTAAGGCCATGGCAGCCGGTCCTTGTGGAGGTTACCCGGTAGTTGACGTTAAGGTAACCGTTTATGACGGATCCTACCATGAAGTTGATTCCAGTGAGTTTGCCTTTATCGAGGCAGGCCGTCAGTGCTTTAAGAAGCTCTTCCTTCAGGCCAACCCCCAGATTCTGGAGCCGGTCATGGCCGTTGAGGTTGCTGTTCCTGAAGATTACATGGGTGCAGCCACCGGATCTATCTGTCAGCGGCGTGGACGTGTTGAGGGTATGGATGACAAGTACGGAACCAAGCTGGTTCGCGGATTTGTTCCTCTGGGCGAGATGTTCGGATACTCCAACTCAATTCGTACAATGACTCAGGGTCGCGGTTCATTCTCAATGGTATTTGAGCATTACGAAGGCGTTCCCTTTGAATTGGCTGAGACCATCATGGAGAAACGCAGAGCAGAAGGAAAAGTGCGTTAATAATTCGCTTTCAGCGAATTATCCAATTCCGCGTTGCGGAATAATAAAAACCGTGTGGTAATTGCCACACGGTTTTTTTGTGTCTGTCGTCATTATAGAATGTAACCCAAGCATCCTGCTTGGCTTATTACTGAGGCAAGCAGGTCTTCGCCCTCTGGGCTACGCCCCGACACGGCAGGATGCTTGCACGATTTTTCTTTGCATTAATTCATTTCAGCTACTCCGTTACCTTAACAATCTTATAGAATGCTTTCTTGTGGTTGCGAGGAATGCGGACAGTTGTAGTGTTGTCCGGTGTACCTTGCACTGAGAGATAGTAGTCGGAGACTCCATCAGGGAATGCCGCGTGAACAATCTGTACATATTCGGTTTTCCAGCCGGCATTAGCGGAAAGTGAATTGCAGTACTGAATTTTGTAGCAGGTGTTGGCATCGGAATCAAATGTCATTGTGAAAAATTCAGGTGTAAATATTGTCTTAACTGTCTTGAGCTTTATCTTTTCCACTTTGACCGACTGGCTTTCAAATATGTGCCCGCTTTCATCTATGATTTTGAATTTATAGCTTTTCTCTGCAGTCAGTCCAGTTGCTTCAACGGTGTATGTGCTGGCTCCGAATCCTTCGATCATCTCTGAGGGAACTGTCGCCACAAGTTGCCATTTGCCTTTGATCTTGGCATAGATCTCAATTTCGTTATTACCGTTCTCATTAACGGTGGATATCTCAATCAGTATGCTGTTTCCAGAGTCATAGGCACAGATATCGATCTGCGTTGATAGCTCGGATGAGGTGACCAATCCCACATCGGCATTCAGGTTTGTCGCACCGGCCGTCACATAAACATTTGTGATGCCACTGATAATCGCATCAACGTAGTGACCTCGCTCCGGAATTCCTGTGGTAGGCGGTTCTGAGTCAGGAAGATTGGGGTTATAAACAGTGAGATTGTAATCTTGAGACCAGGAAAAGTAGATATCGTAATATCCTGCAGGCACATTTTCAAAGAGATAGAATCCAAGCTCATCAGTGTAGTTTGTGAACGTCACGCCTGTACTCTGCGAAACTGCCACAACCTGCACGTCTGCAATTCCCAGCTTGTTTTCATCGTCGTCCTGAATGCCATCGTTGTCGCTGTCAAACCAGGCCCGGTTGCCGATTGCGCCATAAATGGTTGGTTCCGGTTCATCAACGGAGGCATTCTGCAGATAAAAGACATGTTCGTTGCTGTTGCCGTCGTTACGGCAGGTGGTTGGCAGAAAGCGGACCTTGATGAAGGAGCGGTTTGTTTCAGCACCACCGAAAAGTGAGCGTGGCACAACAAATTCATAAACATAGGTGGGCAGATCGTTCTCCAGGTGTCCATCAGGAAAGTCGAGCTTGTAAACACGGGATTGTACTTCACCCTTGTAAGCCGCTGTGCTGCTGGAATCTTCTGGATCGAAATTAGATTGCTCGCCGCCCGCTGTCACAGCGGCGTTGTTGTCAAGAGCCAGGAACCAGTCTGAGTTTTCTGTTTGGTATAGAGATGAGCCTGCACTCAGGTCTCGCACTGGTGGCCGGTCATAGCTGAATGAGTCGGTTGATGTTACTGAGTTTGAATAAGTATGATGAATCTGAAACCACTGGTTTGGGTCACGCACCTCGTGGGTGAGGTCTATTCCGAAGTCGTAAGAGAAGGTAGCATCGTTTTCTTCATTCAGTCCGAAGTCAAAGGCGATGTCTCCGGGGATAACAACGGAATTAGTCCGCGAAGAGGCCGTTTCCGGTATGCTTAGATCGTGGCAGAGTGTTCCGTCTGCATTGATCCATTTGTTGCTGAATGGTGCAGAACTTACAAAAGAAATGTAAAAATAATCCTTGTCGTTATCAAAATACATCGCTTCAAGATCATAGAGCTCTCCACCGCTGGGATAATAATCATTCTGGGTATCGCTGCCGTCGGGTGCAGTATGATCGGTTTTGGAGCTGTATGGATCAACATCGCCCCCCGGAGCATAGGCACCAGAAAAGTCGAATCCGACTGAGGGTGTATGCAGTCCGATCCAGTCGCTCTCTCCCCAGTTCGCAGTGTTGGTGTGTTGGGTAGGTTTTAGCGTAGACCAGTTAAAGACCCATGTTTGATCCTGCGGACGGTCAGCTCTGTCCAGACTTCCGATAAGGTCTGCGCTGCTGCTGATTGAGATTGAGCTGTTAAGTCGGGCTTCTTCCACGCTCTGCAGTTCTGGATAGACTCCGAAATAGCTACCCAGCAGACCGTTGTTATTGGTGGCTGACTGTGCGTCACCCACTCCGCTTATGTCAACCGCCGGCAGTGAGCTTTGCTGCCAGAGCACGGGTTGCGTCTGGTTATAGCTCCGGGTTAAGGAAAGATTCTCTCCTTGCGTGATAGTGATTGTCTCCGCATCGGGAGATCTGCTCTGGAAGGATGAGCTGTAAACGATGTGGTGCTCACCGGCTGTCAGCTGCACGTTCGTGCCACTGTCATGCCAGTTGGTTACACTGTTTTCCTCTATGCCCCATTTCGCGCCTGCGGCGATTGCTTCCGGTGGGGTGAGTGTGACGGTCACAGAATAGGTTGTCGGCTCCTGCACGGGCGGGGCTGCAGGGACCACATCCGCCCATGTGCGCCCGATGCGGATTTCATCAAAGTCGGCATCTACTGAGCCGTAGTACTGAAAATCGATTGAGGAGAAGGGATTTTTCACAGTGCCTGAAACAGTCGCGCTGGCTTCGGCGCTCTCGTTAGTTGCCGAAAGCGGGTTCAGATAGGCCGTGAGGTTGGTAAAAGCCTCTTTCGAGACATCCCATGTGTATTTTGCGACAATCAGATAGGTGGTGTTCGCCTGGGGGTTGGCATTGCCGAGCTCTTCGGTGGTCTCGTCATCAATGTATGCGGCACCGGCACACGAAGAAATGCCGGCATGCCCCAGAGCGGCACCTGTATCGGCACCGTCGGCCTTCTGGCCGCAGCCGAGATAATCCCAGGTCGAAAGTGATCCCGTATGATAGCGTGCGAGGAAGCTGATATAGAAGGTGTTGGTTTGTTCGCTAATTCCGCGGCTTAAGTACCTCGATGAGCTGCCGCCGACATCAGTCGTGATGCTGATAGCCGTGTCTCCTCCGTTAACAAAAACGAATTCGTTGGAATAGACCAGCGGAGTGACACTCGAATTTACTGAAACAGTTAAATTACCATCCCAGCTTGATCCATTGGTCCAGCCGGATGAATTTCCGCTGAAGTTATCGTAACAGAGAGTATCCCCCCACACATTACATGCAAAAAATATAACAATACTTGCTGTTATTAAATTTAAAAATAGAGCATTTTTTAACGATTTCATAATATTTTCCATCCTTTCTGATAAGATAAAAATCAGGCGTGATTCCTCACGGGGCGAACAAAGTAATTCCGAAATCCCGATCGACTTCTCAGAAATTGAAAAACAGTTATACCAAAGTATAGTAACCATGTAAATAAAATGCGCACTGTATTTATTTGTGTTGTTTAGGTACTTAGGTTAAATTTTCGGGCTCGGGTCCAACCAAGACGGCGGGCCTTGCGCAAGGTCTCTACGCCAAGACGTTTGTTGAAAGAGCCTAAAAGGGTGAAAATGTTTGATTTGTGCACATAAAGCCCGTGTTAGATTATTTGCCTCTTCCGCTAAATCTGTGGGTAAGATATGGCGTTGCGGATCACGGGATGTCGTGTGTTCCGGGAGTCTTTGGCAGTATTTCTCGGTTGTGATGGTATAGGATTATCTCGTAACAAGATATTCTGGGCGTAAATATCCTCGGCATAATCAGGGGCACAGGAGTACATTCTGACCCACAGATTCTGCGGAAGACCCGATTATTTCAACTTGTGTCAGTCCCGTGATCAGTAGTCTCCTGACGCTTTGATAATCTTATAGAAAGCCGCTGGTTCACCGTTGAAGGTGATGGTGAAATACTCAGGAGAGAGACTTGCATTAATGACTTTCAGTGGATATATATTTGCTGGAACCACATCCTCCCAGGTTAGACCGACGCGTATCTCATCAAAATCGGCATTCGCGTTGCCGTAGTATTGGACGTCCACCGAATCGAAGTCGGCATTGACGGTTCCGGATAAAGTTACGCTCTCCTCGGCGCTCTCCTGCACAGTGGATGTCGGGTTGAGGTATGCGGTTAAGCCTGTGAACGTTGAGGTACTATCGTTCCAGATGTATTTTGCAACGACGAAAAAGGTCTTTCCCTTTTGTGGAGCGGCGCTGAATAATTGCTTTACGCTTCCATCATTCATAAAGGCACAGCCGACTGTTGAGGATTTGTAGACTCTGCCGAGTGCGACTCCGGAGTCGTTGTTGCTGACTTTCCTGCCCAGTGCCAGATAGTTGTAATCGCCGGTGGGAGTTTCATTGAACCGTGCCAGGAAGCTCATGTAGAAGGTGTTTGTTTGTTCGGGAATGGCATGGCTGTAAATCTCGGATTGGTTTCCGTCTGCATTCTCGGTGATACTTATCGCAGTGTTTCCACCGTTAACGTAGATAAACTCGTTGGAGTAGATCAGTGGAGTGACACTTGTATTTACTGTAACCGTCAGATCGCCGCTCCACGTTGTGCCGGAGTCCCAGCCTGTGTCATTGCCGCTGAAGTCATCATAACAACTGAAGCTGGGTGGCGATGGGGGTGCTGTCCCTTCCATATACGTCTGCGTGTATGAGACGGCACTGCTGTTAACCGTCAGCACGTAATCGCCGGGGGTTTCGTAGCCGGTTGCATCATGAAAGTCCACCGTGTATACCCCGTTGGTCAGGTCAATGGTATCTTCGCTGTCCCGCCATGTGGATGACTCGGACAGTGCCCATTGCGCGCCCGCAGTGAATTCGCTAGCTCATCTCGCAGGGTTTTGCCTCGGTTGCGCAGATGTTCGGAGTAGACCGCGAAAGCTTCATTCAGCCAGAGATCATTCCAGGTTTCGCAGGTAACATAACCGCCCCACCACTGATGGGCCAGTTCATGAGCTGTGTACTGCGTATTGTTGCCGCTTATCATTGACGATATCGTCTGATGTTCCATGTATGCGGCACCTGTATTCCAGAATTGAACATGGGAGTATTTTTCAAAAGGATACGGACCGTACATGTTTGTATAGGTGTTAATAAAGTCTCGGGCATTCTCTGCCCCGCTCTCCCAGGAAGAGTAAGAACCATCATAATACCAGGCATCAACCGGCACAGGTGCTCCGCCTACATCCGGCACATGGGTGTAATCTCCGGCGTTGAATGCTATCAGATAAGGGGAGACGTTGAAGTCGGTATGCCAGTGAAAGGTTCTTTCACTTCCATTTGTGGTTACATTCGCCAGCTCGCCGACTGATATCGCCCACTGATCAAGATCGACCGTTCCGTAGATATCACAGGTCGCTTTATCCTCGGGCATGTCATTGCATGGAAACCAGAGATGAGCGCTGTTGGGCTGGTTCATGGTTGTCACCACCTCAGGAGAGGTTTTGAAATTCATACCCCACCCGTCTCCATAACTCGTTGACTCCTCGTTGGGATGACCGCTCCATGCTAGCGCGACTGTGAACTCTGTTCCAGACGTGATTGTTGAGGCTGGAATAATTTCCAGGCAGGTTTCATAATTGGCGGTGCTGCCGCCACTGCATGTTTCCAAAGAGAATGGACGGGATACACCATCGACAGTTAGTGAAGAGATGGAGTTGGTGTTGCCACCGGGAGGAGCGAAGTCGAGGTATATTCCGGCTGCCGCTGTCAGGTTGCTGACCGCTTTGATTGTGATCACAGCGGAAGCGGTTAAGCTCTCCGTCGTATAATCAATATCAGAGAAATGCAGCTCATAACTCTGAACATCAATGTTGCTATTACCCGAAAGAGGGTAATAGCCGTTAATATCCATTGGGACTACTCCGCCATTAACGGGCTCTTTGGTTTGATTGTCGGTTGCGGCCTGCGCGATTTGCGCGAGAATTATGATGGAGCAGAGTGCGGTAACCCGCGACGATAAAATGGACTTTGAGAATGCTTTTTTGTTAAACATGTACCTCCTCTTTTTTTCTGAGAAAAACTAATTGGTCATTGTACAATAGTTATAAAACATTTCAACACACATTTGGACTAGACTTGATTTTATAAACACACAAACTTTACCGTCACCCTTACTCGGATATATTTAATTGATTCGCTTCCGCCTCTGTTATTCCGCCTCTGGGACGGATATACTGTGTGTGCTGTTCAGTATGTCCGCCGGTACCCGGTGGACGCAATGTTGCACCCCATACTCGATATCCAGTGGATAAAATCTTGTTTTTTACGACAGGAGTTGAGAGAATAACAATTAAACCAAAAAGGGGTAAAGCTATGAAACGTAATATCGGATTTCTGTTGTTAAGAATGTTGATAGGGTGGCACTTTTTATATGAGGGGATATGGAAGCTTATGCAGCCAGGTGGATGGTCGGCAATGGGTTATCTCAAGACAAGCCAGTGGTTTGCGGCTCCGTTGTTCCGCACCATTGCGGATTCCCCTGATCTGTTGCGTTTCTGTGACTTGCTCAATATGTGGGGCCTTGTTTTTATTGGGTTGGGTTTGATTTTCGGGGTGCTGATTCGTCCAGCGGCATTCTTCGGAATTGTTCTGCTCGTATTCTATTATATTGCCCAGCCTCCGTTTCTTGCCTCATCAGCGGAGGGTCATTACCTTCTGATTGATCGCAATGTGGTGGAGGCGGTTGCATTGCTGACTGTGATGTTGGTACCTTCATACAGCCTGGGTGGGTGTCTTTGGGCCTGGATCAAGAAAGCATGTGGACGTTCGGCATCAGCGGGGGCTAACGGACCTGTGGTCTCTCCCGGACGTCGGGAGTTGCTGATGAGTTTGAGTTCGCTGCCGGTAGCGGGGGCCTTTGGATATGCCTTCTTCCGTAAGTATGGCCCTGTCTGGGAGCGTAAGAACCTAGCCGGCAAAGAGGATGCAGTTACAAGCGCAACGGTCAAGTCGTTTAGCTTTGTTGACATTAAGGATCTCAAAAAGCCCCTCGATAAATATGGAAAGATCGGCGATCTTGAACTCAGCCGAATGTTTCTGGGTGGTAATCTGATCGGTGGCTGGGCTCATGCCCGTGATTTGCTTTATGTTGATAAGCTGGTCAAGGCCTACCACGATGACTGGCGTGTCTTCCGCACTTTCAAGATGGCGGAGCAGTGCGGGATGAATACAATCCTGACAAATCCGGCCCTAATGAGAGTGATTAATGCCTATTGGAAGAAAGAGGGTGGCAAGATTCAGTTTATCTCTGATTGCGGTCATAAAGAGGGGATTGTGCGAGGCGCTCAGCTTTCGGTTGAGAACGGGGCATCCGCTATCTATAGCCATGGATTTGGTTCTGACAGGTGGGCCGAGAAAGGTGAGTATAAGGAATTTCAGAAAGCAATTGCCGAAATGCGCAAGCTGGGTGTTCCTGTGGGTGTTGGTGCACATAAGCTGGAGACAGTCAAGTTCTGTATCGAGCATGATATTGTGCCCGATTTCTGGATGAAAACACTTCACAACACGAATTACTGGTCGGCTCGTCCTGAAGAGGGTTTTTCCAAGAAAGATAATATCTGGTGCGTGGACCCAGTGGAGACGATTGCGTACATGGAGAAACTGCCACAGCCATGGATTGCCTTTAAAACATTGGCCGCAGGTGCTATTCATCCCAAGGAGGGGTTTAAGTATGCCTTTAATAACGGGGCGGATTTCATCTGTGTCGGCATGTACGATTTCCAGCTGGTGGATAATGTTAATCTGATAACATCGATTCTCGATGGACCAATTGAACGCAACCGCCCCTGGTGCGCGTAAGTCGAATTTGAAGATAACGCAATTAAATCGCGCATGCGGCTGTAGCCGGTCTCCGCAGAGGCCGGAGCGGGGTCTGCTGACCCCACCTACAGATTTCCGCACTTTAGAACTTTAGAATTTCTTACTGCTTCGTCGCCTTATACTGCCCCTCAATATTCATTGTGCCATCGGGCAGGATGATATGCTTGAGTCCGCCCCCGACATCGGCCTGATTGTTGCCGATGACTGTAAACTTTTTCGTCCAGCTCTTATTTTTGCCCTGCCAGAGGATGCAATCGTTGTTGGCTTTGAATTCACGGGTGTACTCCGCTCCCTGGTGTGTGTATTTCCACACACCGAGGATCGGATGGTTCTTGTCAATCGGTGGCGGTGGTGGCGGTGGTGTGTAGGGAGTGCGGAGCTGCAATGCGCGGAGTTTGCTCCAATCGCGTTTTGTTTTATCAAAGTTAAGTATGCGGATCTCTCTGGGTTTCAGCTTCAGTTTGATTGTGTCGCCATACGAATATCTTTTGCTTAACCCCTTGGTACTCCCCTCTATGGGAGATGAGAGATAAAACCGGCCGCTATCCGGTATCAGGCCGAATGTGCGGTCGAGCTTGAATCTGTAAGTTTTCTTTTCATCCGATGGATTGTGAATCGAGATATACCCCTGATCTTTGGTCCAGGCCGTATAACCATAAACCTCTGCCTTGCGCGGATCGCCGCCGTGCATGCGTGAGCGGGTGAAGGTCGGGAAAATCTCATGCGCCCACTGAATGCCCTCGGCCAGGACATCCCAGTCGTGATTCTTAAGTACTGCCGTTTTCAGATAGAGCTCAATAAAGCCGGTGCCGCGCGAGATGTTCATGTAGAGGTAGTTGCGGAAGGTTTCTTTGCCCTCACCCGTCTTTGTTTTTTTCGGTTCATGATTAAAGAGGGCGCAGATTGGAAATTGCGTTTTCTCTTTGGAAACGATCTCATAATAAACTCCGTCGCGATAGACCAGCTCGCCGGTACGGTCGGAGCCACCAGCGGCATCACCGGCCATAATCATCCAGCTGCTGTCGGCATGCATCAGCCACCACGGACTCAGATAAGCTCCGTTGGATATGACAATATAAACATCGGGGTTGGCTTTTGTCATTCCCTTGAATATCTGCATCAGCCGCTCGGTGCCTGCCACCAGATAGTAAGTCTTGAGCTCATCGTATTTAGCATCGTTGAGTTTCTTGTCGGAGCTGCCGATACCTTTGAGTCCCAGCTGCGGCATCTCGGGCAGACCATATTTGCCGCCATGCAGTTCAAAGTCGCGTGTGTTCAGATGGCCAAACAGGCCATCCAGCTTGAAGTATGTGACACCGGACTTTGTCAGTTCAACCATGCGATTTTCCAGCAGTCCCATATATTTTGGTCCGGCCAGCGACATATAATTATCCATGGCCTCAAAACCCTTTTCCCTGTAGCGAGGCACCATGGGCAGAGCACCCAAATTGCATCCGGGACTCAGCCACAGACCGAGAGTTGAATCTGCATCAGCAGTTGCCTTGAAGCTTGAAGAAAAATCATTGTCAAATTTGGCGTTCACCTTCCAGGTTTTATCAGTCCACTCAACCCCTTTGCCGGTGTCTTGCCAGCCGTCATCAATCACATAGGCCTTGAGAGGTTTACAGCCTCGCTCTGTGACCAGCTTGTTGTTGATATAACCGACTGTCTCGGTGAATTTATCGCGGGAGACTCCGGTGCCGAAATCAAACCAGCTGTTATATTGCACTTGCAGTCGCAGGGGGCGGATGCGGATGCGGTTGATATAATCGAAAAAGCACTCCTGGTTGAAGGCGGGGTCATCGGATACGCCTGTCACAGCTTTATAGGTGGTATATGTCTTTCCTGGTTTGAGAGTACGGCCCCAGAGATAACCGCAGGTCAGGCGGTAACCGCTGACATAGTTATAGGCTGCCGGGAATTCCATGCCCCAGAAGGTAGCGCTCTGTGTTGTATAAAGCGGCTGGCCTAAACCCGGGCTCCATTTGCCCTGGGCATAGATGCATTTGATTTGATAGGGCTGATCTGCATCTGTAAGGCAGAGGACATCAACATCAATGCGTTCCAGTGTTACGGGCTTATTAGCTGTGATCTCTAAAAACTTATGCATGTAAAAATCATCCGGCCCCAGTTCATAGCGGACGGTCACAGAGATGTCATGCGTTTTGTTAAATAATGATGCGGCAATACCTTTATGGTCCGGTTTACCTTTAGGTGTGTACGGTTTGATACTTTTAACGGCAAAGTCCGCGGTTGTCAGCCATACATCGGTTCCGGTGCGGTCGGTTCCCTGAGATATTCTCAGTCGGAATTCATCGCACTGCGTTGGAACAGCTTTGGTTCCTGCGCGTTTGTTAACAATCATGGCGGTTGTGAGGCGTGTGTTGGCGCTGCTCAGCACACGTGCAATATTCTGATTGCCCAGCACAGCTTCATTGTTGTCGATTTTAATCTCTACGGCGGCATGTAGAAAGCAAGTTGCAGTCATAGCGAGCGCTAAAACATATCTCATCTGTAATTTACTGAAATGCATAATGATCCCCTTATGATAATTTGTGTAAATAGACTACATTATTTGCGGTTTAATGTCGAACAGGCATTTCTCTGTATTGTTTAGTTGCTGTTTATCAACTGCTTTTATTTATGAACGGGTTCTAACCGCGAAATTTATTGCTGCTATAATCATTTAGAGCAGGATTAACAGGATTAACAGGATTAATTGAAAGGTTCGTATTGCAAAGATAGCTTATAAGTGAAAATGCGTAGTGGAGATAAATTTTTCGCTTAAACATCATAAATATATTTCCTGCATACAAAACAGTTACCCATTTTCTTTGTGGATAACAAGCAACGCTGTAAAAAAAATCCTGTCAATCCTGTTAATCCTGCTCAGAAAAAATAGATGCGAATCTGTCGCGCTATGATCTTTGCGGTAAATAATTTAACAGAGTCTGTTTGGAAACCGGACCTTCTGCTTTTGGTCAACACATATAATATGCACCTTGTTTTTCGGTGGTTGCCATTTTTACTTCGTCTATCTATACTTAATGCATCTTATATCAAGGGGGGATTTCATGAGAGAGCTTATTGCTGTTGTATTATTGAGTGCTTTGTCGCTATGTGCTGAGCGCACCACACCTGCAGTTTTTTACGTGGATGATCAGAAGGGGAGTGATCTGGCTGCGGGAACTTCGCCGAATGCAGCCTGGCAAACACTGATCCAGGTGAACCGGGCTGAGATTATTCCAGGCGATAAGGTGCTGTTGAGATGTGGTGGACTCTGGCGCGGGCAGCTGCGCCCTAGAAGCGGGATTGAGGGAAAACGCGTTCTTTACAGCTCATACGGAAAAGGAAGGAAACCAACTATTCAGGGTTCCTTGTCCTACAGCACGAAGGATTGCTGGAGGGAGAGCAGCTCCGGCATCTGGTCTACCGTTGTGCCTACGGTTAAGCTCCATAAAATCCTGAAAGAGCTGCGTTCATCAGAGTGGCAGATCTCTTATCAGGAAAAGGCTAAAGGGACTTTCAATAAAATTACTGAGGGAACTGAGAGCTTCTATAGAATTAAATGTCAGCATACGGGTGGTAGAAGTAATTGGATTCAGCTCTGGGGACCGAAGATTGAGAGTGTCGCTGAAGTCTTGCAGTTTAAAGTGCGCATGCGTTCAACAATGCCTTTTTCTGTTAAAGGGATGGAGAGCATGTTGAGCCATTCGCCATGGACGAGGGCCTATCAGGGACATGCTCCAGAGAATACAATTGGTAAAGAGTGGCAGGAACTGACTTTTAACCTGCAGAAGCAAAATGGCATCATGCAATCAGCATTGCATTTTTCGCTGGGTGGTATCATTCCCTCCGGTGCGCAGGTTGATATACAGCCCTTGAGTATCTATGAGGCCGGTTACACAGCTGGTCGGCCGATTCCCTGTGATGTCGGCATTCTGATTATGGATCACGGCAAAGCTTGGGGTGTAAAGAAATGGAAGCTTGATCAACTGACCAAGCCCCTTGATTATTGGTATGACCCTGCTGCTTTTCAGCTGCATGTGAAGATGGATAAGAATCCTGCCCAGCTCTATAAGAGTGTAGAGCTGGCCCTGAAAAAACATATCGTGGATGAAAACGGCTGTCATGATATCACATACGATGGAATCGCTATTCGCTATGGTGCCGCACATGGGTTCGGTGGAAGTAACACGGAGAACATCACTATCCGCAACTGCGATATTTCCTGGATTGGCGGGGCCTTGCAGATGATGCATGCCCGGGGTTTCCCTGTCCGCTACGGCAATGGCATTGAGTTTTGGAACAGCGCAAAAAACAATCTGGTGGAAAACAACCGCATCTGGGAGATCTATGATGCCGCCCTCACCAATCAGGGCAAGGGTGGAGGCAAAAATGTTTCGGATCACGTTAATATCACCTATCGCAATAATACCATATGGAATGCGGAGTACTCCTTTGAATACTGGAATCGACCTGAAACAGCCATTACCAGAAATGTGATTTTTGAGCACAACACCTGCATTGATGCCGGATGCGGCTGGGCGCACAATCAGCGACCTGATAGAAATGGCGGTCATCTGATGTTCTATAAGAATGCGGCAAAGACCGAGAATCTGGTTGTCCGTAACAATATCTTTGTTAATTCCACCGAGGTGATCACACGTATGGAGAATGACTGGCGCTCTGGATTGGTGATGCATAACAACCTGCTTTTCCAAAGCGAAAAGCCGATCATGCGCTGGCTGATCAAGAACTACTACAGCAAAGATGATTTCAAAAAATATCAGGAGGAGTTGAAAGTGGATCAGAACTCCATGTTTGCAAAACCCGATTTTGTGAATCCTGATCAAGGCGACTACACCCTGAAACCCGGCAGTGCTGGTGAAAAGCTCGCCACAGACGGCGGTTGTGTCGGTGTGCGTTGATTATGTAAGTACCTTTTGGTATAGTACATATTTAATGCTTAAATAATTATTATAACTAGCAATAATTATGGCTTGACCTCTACATCATGGATTTGATCCGATATCTCTAGAGTATAT
>JAQIBS010000044.1 GCA_027858965.1 Kiritimatiellia bacterium | reverse complement strand
CGATAAACCTTCAGAAGATGATGTGCCAGAAAATCCTACTTCTGGGTCTATAAAGAAGCCCTGTGTCAACTCTCAATTCTCAATTCATAATTGCCCTCCTACCCCACATACGCTATCATATTAAACATTATTAATTGGTTTTCAGGCAGGTGATTTGCAGGGAGCTCTTTCCTGGAGCCAAATCACCTAAAGCCTAAAGACAGTGCACCCATAGGGATGCACACAAATTGAGCAAACTATTATGAGAATTCTTTCAGGAGTACAGTCATCCGGCAAGTTGCATCTGGGCAACTATTTCGGCATGATGCGTCCCGCACTGCAACTTCAGGAAAAGGGAGATGCCTATCTCTTTATCGCAAACTATCATGCGCTGACATCTGTTCATGACAGCGAAAAACTGCGACAGGACACATTGGATGTGGCACTTGACTTTCTGGCCTGCGGTCTGGACCCCGAACGCACCGTCTTTTTCCGTCAGAGCGATGTTCCTGAAGTACATGAGCTGGCATGGCTGCTTTCCACTATCACCCCGATGGGACTGCTCGAACGCTGTCACTCATATAAAGATAAAACAGCCAAAGGCATTGCCGCCAACCATGCGCTATTCGCCTATCCAGTTCTGATGGCCTCCGATATTCTGATCTATCAATCAAATATTGTGCCGGTAGGCCGCGACCAGAAACAACACCTTGAAGTCACCCGTGACATCGCCATTAAATTCAACAATGAGTTTGGCGAGATATTCACACTTCCTGAAGCCTATATTCCAAGCGAGGTCGCGGTTGTTCCCGGTGTAGACGGACAGAAAATGTCAAAGAGCTATGGCAACACAATTAACCTGTTTGGTAGCCCCAAAGAGACCAAAACTGCAATCATGAAAAAGATTGTGACTGACTCAACACCGCTCGAAGATCCTAAAGACCCCGATTCTTGCAACGTATTTGCTCTCTACAAGCTATTTGCCAACGAAGAACAGCGTGCCGAGATGGAAGCCAACTACCGTGGCAGCAACTACGGCTATGGCCATGCCAAGAAAGCGCTCCTGAATATCTTCAACGAAAGCTTCGCTCCCTTCCGCGAGAAACGTGAAGAGCTGAGTAACAACTTGGACTATGTTGAAGAGGTTCTTCAAAAAGGTGCTGAAAAAGCACGCGCTACCGCCACACTGACTCTGGACAAAGCTCGCAGCGCTGTTGGACTCTGAAAGAAAAACAATAAATGCTAAATGCTGAACGCTAAACAAATTGTAACTTGCACACCATAGTTTACAGAGCACAAGCGAAGCCAACACAGTAAATTGAGCGCTATGAGCTCGACTCAACCAAAGCAAAGCAAACACCACTGTCGACTGTAAACTGTCGACTGGAAACTGATTATCTATGTCGATCGAAACTCTACTTGCGGATGAATACAAAATAAACCTGGAGGTCTTTGAAGGACCTCTGGATCTACTACTCTATCTTATCCGACGTGAAGAGGTAGACATCTACAACATTCCAATCAAGCACATTACAGGTCAATACATGGAATATCTGCATGTGATGCAGATGCTTGACCTGAACATTGCCGGTGAATTTCTAGTGATGGCTTCAACTCTGATGATGATCAAGAGCCGAATGTTGCTGCCGGTGCATTCGCGTTCAACCGACGAAGATGTTGATGAGGACTGGGTTGACCCCCGCCTTGATCTGGTGCGACAGCTGATTGAATACAAAAAATTCAAAGATGTAGCCCTCGATCTTCAGGTTCGCGAAACCATGCAGTCAGAGGCATTCACATTTGGTGGCGATGGACCGATCTTCGAAAAAGAGCCCGTTGATGGAGCACAGGCATTAGGCGATATTGGTCTTTTCGACCTGCTGACGGCCTTTCAGGATGTGCTCTCGCGTGCACCGGAGCTGCCTCTGGGGCATATAGAACCTATTCGCTGGTCGGTTCCCGACAAGATGGAGCTCATACAGAATCTTACCGCCACACAGCAGCATGTACGCTTCTCACGTCTCTTCACCCCGGAATCACATCGTAATGAAATTATTGTCACCTTTCTTGCCTTATTAGAGATGCTGCGACTGCGGCAGATAATCCTGCATCAAAACGCAGCCTTTCACGAGATTTTAATTATGGCCGCTGATGAGGAACCTGAGCACACCTCTACTCATGGCGAACTAATACCGACAGAAGAAGAGTCAGAGGGGAACGCAACTAACAACGTGCCCCCTGCAGAAACAACCGAAGAGCCCCCGATTACAGAAGATACAGGAGAGAGTGAAAATGGCAAAAGCTGATGAACCCAATATCCCTATGGCATCCAGTCTGCAACAGGTTGTCGGTGCACTTATTTTCGGTGCAGATCACGCCCTGACGATTGAAGAGATCCGAAAATGCCTGATTACTGTAGCTGAGTCGGATAAAGAAAAGAATGAAACTATTAAAATCTTTGCGGAGGCCTCCCCGAGAGACATACGTGATGTTGTTAATGGCATCGGCAAAGAGCTTTCACGTATAAGTATGGGCGTTGAACTTGAAGAGGTTAATGGTACTTATCGCTTTCAGACACAGGCAGCCAGCGGCCGTTGGCTGCGCACCCTACTGAAAGTCGACAGACCCAACCGCCTGTCACGTCCGGCACTGGAAACTCTGGCAATCATTGCATACCGCCAGCCGATCTCAAAATCCGAGGTCATAGCCATTCGTGGTGTAACCATTGATAATATCCTCAAAAATCTAATGGAACTGCACCTGATCCGGATTGTAGGACGTAGTGAACTGCCTGGTCGCCCATTCCTCTATGGCACCACTCCCACCTTTCTGGAACACTTTGGCCTAAGCAATCTTAAAGAGCTTAACGAACTGGAACCAACTCTGCAGCGCTCAAAAAAATCAGAACGTGTTGCCGCTCACACAAAAGCCGTTAAGCAAGAGGATTCCGCAGAGAGCGACCCATCCCTCTTCGACAAAAAAGAAGAGAGTCCTTTTCCTGAAAAGACCGCTGACACCGATCACACAACAACTGCGCAAAGCTCAACACAGTCAAACTCTAATCAACACGATACAGATGCGTCTTTGTCCGCAGAATAAGTGAATCTCCGACGACAGCAGGTGAAGCCATAAAACCTGCATCTAAATGGTTTTCCGCTAGCTTCTCAAAGGTCCGGCCAGCACGAAGGATAATGGTTTTACCTGATAGGCTGAAGTAATAAATCCGTTCCCCATCATGAATAGGTGAAGCAATATAACTGCCACCCATAGACTCACGCCAGAGCGATTTACCTGTTTCAATGTCAATACAGTTCAGCTTGCCGTGATCAGAGAGCATATATAGCAACCCATCCACTACAACAGGAGAGGGGGTTTGCGGCACATCTTTGCCGGCAAAACGCCAGACAACATGTGAGTCACTCACATCGTTCCTGCCATCAGGTCGAACAGCAAGCATTTCAGCGTGGCCATGCCCCGTTGCCGCCAGAACCACACCATCTGCAAAAACAGGGCTGACCGAAGGTGTATATGCTGTATTAACTGTCCGCCAGATCTCTTTGCCTGTACTCGGTTCATATGCAAAAAGAGTCGAAGATGCGGGGCTGATCAACTGATCCTTTCCATCAACTTTAATCAGCAGCGGTGTTGAAAAAGCCTTTCGAAAATCACCTTCTCTTTTTGGTTTGCCATCTGAATCCAGATCTTTCCACTCAATTGCACGATCGGTCTTCCAGAAAGTCTTTCCCGTGTGTTTATCCAGGGCAATCACATACTGCAGATCCACGCCATCGAATGTCAGTATGAGAAGATCCTGATAAAGGATAGGCGACGAGCCAGGTCCTCGATAATGGCGACACTTCAGGTCATCGCGTTTCCAGATCAGATCACCTGTTAAGGCATCAAGGCAGGCTGTTCCATAGCTTCCAAAATGGACATACACCCTACCTTTTTCAATTGCAGGTGAGGGAGATGCATAGCAATTAACCGAATTTCCGAGTGGCTCCGGTGAATCGCAGTGAAACAACTTCTTTTCTATAAGAATCTTACCCGAGTCAGCATCCACGCAAAACACAAAGAAATCCTCACCTTTCTTTGTTGCACTGGTCAGCCATATCCGCTTATCCTGCACTACAGGTGTAGACCAACCCAGATTCGGAACAGCTGTTTTCCAGCGCACATTCTCAGATTCACTCCACTGCTGAGGTAAGTGACACCCTTTCCCCGCCCCATTACCCTGCGGCCCCCGAAACATCGGCCATCCACTTTCGGCATGAACCAACCCACAGACAAAAATTAAACACGTTAATAATTTCATTTTCATAATAATAAACTACAACTATCGTTTTTCTTAGCAATGCATATTCGTTTGTTAACGGTATCTACGATGCCGAGCCTTTTTAATCCTGTTAATCCTGTCTAAATACTTGCTTAGCAATGATACGCAACACGCACCTTTTTACTTATCCTGCTGGATATTGAACTCCCAATTATGCCCTGCGATGGCTGAGTAGCCAATCATACAGATCGGACCCGGCATACACCTCACTCCATGAAAACACCAGACTGGAATATCGACAAACCGCCTCGGTATTTATTTCCGCCTGCCCATGGGTTTTCCACGGGTTCGTAGAAAAATCACCGTCATCGTTTAATACAAGCTCATACCAATCCGCAATCTGGTTTGTTGGAGAATAGTATGTATCCGGATTAACACCGTCCTTAAACTCCTTGATATCCAGAAAAATGGAATCTGAATTGCCACCTCCATTTCATATTCTAATCCTCCATGACGTACAACTCCGGCATCCAGTCTTCCGGCGCTCATTGGTATACACCATGCAATGCGGCCACCTCGGCATCATTTCCCTTCAGAAACAATAAGCATGCCCCAGGGGCTCAGCGCAGGAATTTCAGCAACTGTCCAATTCCCCTCTGCTGTGGTCTTGATGACAATTTCCTTCGACAGAGGGGTGTAATCTTTCACCTCTTCTGCCTTCTCATGAATGGATTTATCGTAGGCTAGAGGTATACGCAGAGAGACCGCAATGTTGCCTGTAACAAAAAAGGCCTTTGGACGAAGCTTAATCTTGAAGGATGCAGGCTTACCCCAATCGATTAGATGAACCACGACAGGAGCCTTGTCATCCTTTGGTTTGGCACGGACAAAGGCGCTCACTTGATCGGCCCCCTCCACGCTTAGAATCAGGTTCTTTTCCCATCGGGAGTCCTTCAGTCGATACCCAACAGCGGCAGCGTCTTCGTAACCGTCGAGGCAGAACGTATTCGCTCGAACAAAACTATACAGGTCTGCCAAGTCTACCGGGCGACTGAAAACACGAGGCTTATTCACACCGCCAAACTGGTCCCATGGAACCATGAAATGCATGCCTGTAGCATAGCATCCGGCTATGGCCAGCCGATACGTGGGTATGCCAAGGTTCTGGTGCGACGTATACACCATTGCTTTGCCTCGACGACGCGCATCTCTGGACGCACGCAAGAGAAAATCAGGCTTGACCTTGTCCAGTCCCATCTCGGCCATACCAAAGTCAAAGAGCATGGTCACGGGTTCCCCCTTGCCGCCAAACACGGAACCGTTCCACGCCAGGTTACAGGACATAGGTACGTGCCGATCAAGGTAGCGCTCGAGGTCAGGATGTCGTTGACGCCATCGAAGCTGACCGCGGGCATATTGCCAAACGTGGCGCTGGAGCCGACGAGCGTGAGCAACCCGCCGGTCAAGGTCTTCCCGTTGCCGCTACTGTCGAACCACGAGGTGACAGCCGAACCGGTGGCGGGCTCCGCGCCGTCGATGATGTTGTCCGCTTGGTACCATGCCGCCAATCCGGCTATATCCGCCGGGGAGATGGCAGCCTCCTGGGCCGAGCCGCTGAAGGCCGCCGACACCATGAACCCTATGGCGATGCACGCCGCATATCTGAAAATTTTGGACCTCATACCGCACCTTCGTTCCTGCGACACCCCAAGCCCCGTGAATACATTCGAGAATACTGCGAAACGAACCCGACTTACTTTTTTGACATAATACGCACTCATCATATGACTCCTATTTGGCAGTTTTCATTGAACCTACTATTGAAATATTAAACCTTCTTAGTTCAACAGTCAATTGCATATCACTTTTAACCTATTTATCCGCTGGCCGATGACGCTGAATCTCGGATTTAAAATCACCGAGGCTAGCCCAGTGAAGACGTTGATCAAGATCGACCTCAACCACAGCAACACTCCCCCACTCCTTTGCCTGTGCCATAACATTGCCCTGATGATCAAAAATACCGGAGATCATCCAGTTACGTTCAATTCCTGTATAGGTGCTGCTGATAAGATAAACATGATTCTCGCAGGCGCGTGCCTTTGCCAGTAATGGATTGCAGCCCCAGACCGGCCAGGCAATAACCTCAGCGCCATTGGCGGTGAGCTCTCTTGCTACTTCCGGAAAAAACCCGTCGTAACAAACCATCATTCCAACCTTTCCGAATCGGGTATTAAAAACAGGATATTTATCCCCCGGCTGGACTCCCTTTGCTATTTCATTGCGGGTTATACAGACCTTACGGTAATGCCCCTGCACCTTACCATCCGGTCCTATAAGAACCGCCACATTATAGATAAGATGATCCTTACGTTCATGCAGCCCAGCAACAATATAGAGATTATATTTCTTAGCAAGTGTGCCGAAATATGCTGTTGACGAACCAGGAATCGGTTCAGCATTCTCAAACGGCGTTCTTCCTGCATGATAATAGGTTAATACCTCCGGCAACACAACCAGATCAGCCCTCTGCCGGGCGGCCTCAGCAATCAGCGGAGCAAACTGCACGCATTTCTCCATTGCAGTCTTTCCCTCTTTCGGCTGAAAGTGCACGGTCGCAAGACGCACCTTGCGACTGATGGGATCGGTTTCTTTCATAGAGACCTGACTCCACTCCACCTTTCCATTTAAAGCCCAGCGAGAGTGCAGTTCTATCACCACCTGAGTTGCCTCCACCGGCACCCGATAGGTATCTGCCACCATATTCCATCCATCAGGCGCAGCAAGATCAGCTCTTTCCATTGGATACTCCGGCTCTGCCCTCAGACCGCAGTTGGGTGGATAGTAGGAATTCTCCACAGGTGTATCACGCTTAACATAGTTGCCCTCATCATCCTGCCAGAGCAGGCGGACAACGCCGCATCTACGTGGCTCCTGAACATTCTCGGTGCGCCGCAAAGCTTCGAAGTGGTACCACTTACCACCCTGCACCGGCATTGTTTTCTCCCACCAGCCGGAGAGTCCTTTACGTTTGTCACTAGTAATCACAAATGCGCCCTGACCTGAGGGCCCGGAAGATGGTTCATAATTGAATGCCGGTGCAATTTCTTCACGAGGGCAGCGGGTTGTCCATCCATCAGGAGCATCTGCTGCAGTGGAGGTCAATGACAGAAAGAGAACAGAGAGGAAGAGTAATATTTTATTCATAATGATATTATAAATGAAAACTCAGAATTATCAATTATTAACACATAAAAATCTCCGCAGAATACTACAGAGATTTTTATGTGAAATCAGAAAATGATTCTTGAAAAAATTCAGACCTTACTCAACAAGCTCAGCCACAAGTCTCAGGAATCCACGGTCACTTTCAATACAGAAAAGCACATCCCGAACCTCGTGATGCTCATCACCTGAGACAACCGCTACGCTTACCGGGGCACTTCTGGACCACTCGCCAAGTTTCTTAGCACTTTCCACGAACAGGCAAACATCCGACGCATCGGTGTTTACAGAGTAACGATAGGTGAGATAGGTCAACCCGCCTTCTGTGTTAATCTTTATTAAGTCGGGTGTGGTATGGTGCGGCTCGGTTCCTGCCCTGGTGCCCATTGCGTGCTCAACCAGGTTGGGAAAGCCGTTTTCACTGAAATCAGAATCCGCTTCTACCGTATACTCTATCGTGTTAGAAACCTGACGGAAGTCGCTATCTACATAAGCCTGAAGATAGCATGTATAAACTCCCGGATCATAGTTTTTATTGTACGTATACGTTAACTCGTTCTTAGCGTTGCGCCTAAGGACGACCTCGCCATCCTTTGATATAATCCATGTGAGTTTATGATCGTCTCCCTGAGATCGAGTAAAACGATTCAGATCATCAATTTCCAGCAGATACATTCCTAAATACTGATCGTAGCTCAGGGACTGTCTCACCTGAAAAACGACAGCTGTTTCAGAAACTCCATTAACCCCCGTGATATAAAGCAGGGTCGTAATGTCTCCAATCTGAGTTGTCGTTCCGGTTATCCGTCCGCTTGAGCTGTTAAGAACCAAACCTGCCGGCAGACCATCAGCTTCGAAAAGAGATGGATTTCCTGTGGCCTGCAGTTCAATATCAACAGAATCACCTGACAGAATGGTAAAGGTTCGGTCGTTCTTTAAAACAGGTCCATTGTCAGTGCTGAGAGTGCGGTAGCCTACAAAGTTTGACACTCTTACAAACTCACCTTCCACACAAGCTTCAAGAAAGACAACAAACTCACCTTCCTCATTGTGCCGATTATAGTTGAATTTTGTTTTACTCGTATCAGGGTACTCATAAACTCGCTGACCATTTCGATATACCACCCAACGCAGTGATTCAGCTGTACCAAATGTACGCATAACATTATACCCCGAGAGTACCGACAACTGGAAAAGATCTTCCAACGCGACCTGAGTTTCCGGCACAATTTCAAACTCCAGACTTAACAATGCAACCCCATATGCGTTAATTGCGGTGATAGAGGTGGTGAATGTCCCCGAAGCTGTCGGTGTGCCCTCAATCAGATTTGAAGTTTGATTGAAAGATAGTCCAGGCGGAAGGCCGTTCACATCAATGGACGTTGGATCACCGGTTACCTGAACTGAAATTGCTTCAATAGCCGACCCGACATGGCCACTGTATGACTCATCCATTGAAATCACAGGTTGCTGCGACAGTACCCCATTAGAACGGTAAACTACCGTATTGGAAACAGGTCTGAATTTACCATCAATCCATGCTTCAAGGTGAATTTGCACATGCTCGGATTCAGTCCCTGAGCTGTAAAGAAATGTGGTCTCTCCCTCAGCACTCCGACGAACCACCTCATGGTTTCCGTTTACTCTTACAACCCAGACAAGCCCAGGGTGCTCGCCGGCAGTCCGAGTTACCACATGATCCGAATCTATTGAGATAGAGTACTTTGTCGTATAGTCATCACTACCCTGCTGAATATTAAAGGTAACAGTTTTCTCAGCAACTCCATATGATCCGCTTGCGGAAACCTTCACAGGAAAGCTGCCATATTCGGTTGGCAACCCCACGATTGTTCCACTCTGTGTCACAGTAAGGCCAGAAGGCAGCCCTGCTGCCGAGTAAGCGTCACACGCTCTATCCGTCTGGATTGTATAAGGTGAAATATCGGTTCCCATAACTCCCGAGTGGCTGCTTGCACTCGTTATACTGACATTATAAACGGGAGTGGCAGTGTTATAAGTTACGATATTAGAGCAACGCTGACTCATATACTCCAGATGAATGGTATAAGTATACCCGGAAAAATTGCCGTAATATTGATAACGGGTTTCACTGAGTGCATTTCGGGCCAGTTTTTGAACTCCCTCCTGTTTGACAATCCAAGTCAAGCCACCACCATAAGGACCATCCCCATGGTTGCGGGTTACAACTAGGTTTTCATCAAGAACGAGAGTGTAATAATTGAACAGTCCGCCACCGTTGTTGCCGCTGACAACATCAAGTCGTAGTGTTCCTGTGGTCCAGTCCCGATTATTTTCTGCATAAAGTGTAATCAGGTATTTACCAGTCTGCGTTGGAACCCCTTTGATAAGCCCGTTAGAATCAACCGCCAGCCCATCAGGAAGATTCTCCGCATAGAGTTTGTGCGGGGCTCCCGTAGCAGTAATCTGATACTCATAGGGCGTGTTGACCACAGTCACCTCAGCAATCTCGCTCGAGATGATCGGACCTTTATAGTCAACCCCCACCCGATATCCGATGGTATTACTGGTACGCGCATACCTACTGTTTTTCCAACAATCAAGGTAAACAACAAAGTCAATCCCAGCTCTATTTCTATAATATGTATATGAAGTTTCATTCAGGGCATTACGACCAAGTTCCACAAGACCGTTCTCTTTGATAGCCCAACCAAGGTTATTAGCCTCTGGCGACATCGAAGTACGATGGATAGTCAGACCGTCCAGCCATACGTTGTAAGGTTGTAGCTCCTGAATACCTTCAACGGCAAAAGTCTGCAGCGAGGAACAGAACAATAAAAGTATCGAGATAGAGACCTTCAACCAAAATGTTGTAATTGATTTCATTTTCATCCCTTTTTTCTCACTTCTTTTGAGCATTTTCAAGCTTCTTTTTCCAAGCAGATTCATCAAAATCCAATTTTTCGACTTTTTCCAATGATGGGGAGAGACTCTTCCATGATTTTTCAGGGACACGCATCACCATACAGACGACAAAATCGTATTTATCATTCCAGAACCAGGAGTAGCACATGCGATAAGTCCTGTAAATATCACGTCCTGGACTATATACCTCTTCAGTAACAAGGCGCTTTACATTGAAATAATCATCTGTCGGACCTGATTCAGAGCTCAATACCTGTAGCGACGATGACTTGTCCTTGATCCGATCGGCAACCCATTTCGAGGCAATGGATCCGGTTTTATTCTTTACCTGAGAAAGTGAGTCAACCCTCACCCCGGTATCATAATGAGCTTTATTCAGATCGTCTGGGGTGACCACCCAGGAACTGATGGACTGATTAGATTGATCATAAACCTTCCAGCTAGTTGGCACTTGAATAGAGCAGTCAATAGCTTTTAAAGAAAAAGATTGAAAGTCTTCGCTGTTCTCAACAGCAGAAGAGATTCCTACCCCAAAAAAAAGACACAGCAATAACAAATTTCTCGTCATATAGATTCCACAATCAGTTTAAACCAAAACAAACGTAATTCATCAATGGTTATATGTTATCACTTTATACAAGCAAACTGCAAGAGACTATTGTTAGTTCTTTTTTACTTTTGTATTAGTTGAACCACGAAGCTATGGAAGGTGTCAATCGGTGCACATTGCCGGATAACCTTCAAAATCATTGTTGTCCACCGCATAGCGGAGGACATACTTATATTGCAAATAAAGTAAATAATCAGAAATAGACCCTATATAAAAAATCTGCATTCTTTATTTTTAGACAGGATTACAGGATTAACATGATTTAGAAGACCATTTTGAGCCCTTAATAACTTTTTTACCACGGACAATTAGATGCGATGGCCTCCTGCAAGAAAGAGTCAAATCGTAGTTACGGATAATGTAGCTTTAGCCTTGATGTTTTCCCACTTTAACCTTAATATTATGTGACTTTTTTGCGTTTTGCGCCTGTAGCTCAATTGGATAGAGCGTCGGCCTCCGAAGCCGAAGGTTGTGGGTTCAATCCCCGCCAGGCGCACCAAAAGTGATGGACAGTCGTCAGTCTACAGTGGACAGTGGATAGTGGACAGTGGACAGTCTACGTTGGACGAGCGTAATAATCAGCTACAATAACATGCAATGCATGAAAACCTTTAACTCCTTTATTCCGCTCTTCCCTGAATTCCAGGCAAGATAGTAAATTTATACCGAGGTACCGCTTGATTTACACAATTGTGACATACGGCAATGAGGCTCTGCGTTCCAACGCAAACCCGATTATAGATATCAACGATGAAATTCAAGCTCTGGCAGATAGCATGCTGGAAACGATGTATGCATCAAACGGAGTGGGACTTGCCGCTGAGCAGATCGGCAGAACTGAAAGCATCTGCGTAATCGACATACCTGAAGACGCAGAAAAAAAAGAGTACAGCGAACAGAACGCCTCCGTAGAAATGCCTCTCTTTCTTATTAACCCCCAGATTATTGCCTCCGATGGAGAACAGCGCGATGAAGAAGGTTGCCTCAGCTTTCCCAAAATAGGCGTTCAGATCACACGTGCCTCGCAGGTCACAGTCTCGTTCACAAACCTGCAAGGCATGCGACAAACCATCAGCGTAGGAGGTCTGTTAGCCAGAGCCGTTCAGCACGAGCTGGATCACCTCGACGGCGTGCTGCTTATCGACAAGATGAACTCTGTTCAGAAGCTTGCCGTCTCCGGCAAACTGAAGCGACTGCTAAAGCACAATATGTAGGTGTCAGATGTCAGGTGTCAGGTGTCAGTTGTCCGGTGTCAGGTGTCACGAGTCAGGACTCAGGAGACAGTAGTAACGATACAGTAATCAGGACACACGAATAACAACTCACT
>JAQIBS010000231.1 GCA_027858965.1 Kiritimatiellia bacterium | reverse complement strand
TTTGCGTCCTGCCACGTTAAGAGCGGCAACTCGATGGCCGTATCGCTCAGGAAATCATGCGCTCCAACAACAAACACTCCAAAAATCAACAATGCACAGTTCAAAATTAGAATTGCTGCCGACAAACAATATCCAACACAAATTCCTTCATAATTCCCATTGCACCGGATAAATATAATATATAGAATAAAAAGATGACGAATTTGATGATCAGAAATATACGTATAGTTGACCCGGCTGCCGGGCGGGATGAACTGGGCGATATCATCATCCGTAACGGCATAATCACAGTTGACAACAACTCGACTGAGCAGCTCGGCCAGATTGACGGACGCGGGCTGATTGCCGCCCCGGGGCTCTGGGATGCCCATGTCCATTTTCGCGATCCGGGAAACTCTCTGGCTGAAACCCAGAGAACAGGTGCCATGGCAGCCGCAGCAGGTGGGTTCACACATGTGGTCACCATGCCAAACACCGTTCCCGCCATGGACACACCAGAACAGATTCAACTCCAGCTGGAAAACAACCTACCGGTTAAGATACTGCCATCAGCATGTATTTCCGTCCAACGCAGCGGCAGAGAGCTGACAAACATCCCGGCTCTGGTTCACGCCGGCGCCGTGGCACTCACCGATGATGGTGCAATGCTGGAAGATGATGATCTAATGCGTAAAGCGATGATTGAAGCCAAGGCTCTTAACTCTCTGATAATGGAACACGCGATCATTTCTTCAATTGCAAAAAGGGGTATTATCCGTGATAGTGAAACAGCAAAGCTTTATAAACTTCCGATATTCCCCCCTGAAGCTGAGATTGAGGCTGTCAGGCGTGATATCAAGCTCTGCAGCGAAACCGGCTGCCCCATCCATATCCAGCATATCTCATGCGGTGAGTCGGTAGTATTAATCAGGGCGGCACAGAAAGAGGGGCTACCAGTATCTGGCGAGGCCTCTCCGCATCACATTGCCATTGCAGTCGAGGATATTCCCTCCGATGACGGAAACTTCCGCATGAACCCACCCCTGGGAAACCGTCAGGATGTACGGATTATCCGGGATGCAGTTTTAGATGGGACCCTTTCAATTTTTGCAACAGATCATGCACCACACACCCAGGAGACAAAAACAAAGGGTTTTCTGCAAGCCGCCTTTGGAATAATCGGACTGGAAACAGCCCTGGGTGTGACATGGAAAATTATGGTTGAAGAGGAAAAAATGTCCATACCCGATTTTATTGCACACTGGACAACCGGCCCTGCAAAACTGCTCAATCAGCCAACACCCAGTTTAGCTTCCAGTTCTTTAGCAAACATGGTTATCATCGACCCCTCGACACCATGGACGGTCGATCCAGAAAAGTTCAAATCCCTCTCACGCAACACACCCTTCACCGGATGGAAGCTCAAGGCCCGACCGATTATGACAATCTGCGGTGGCCGAAAGACATTTAATGGTTGAAGAATTGAAGTGGTTGAAGTGGTTGAAATGGTTGAAGAGTTGAAGTGGTTGAAATGGTTGAAGCGGTTGAAGCGGTTGAAGTGGTTGAAGCGGTTGAAGTGGTTCTCTGCAGCTCAAGACGCAGTGACTCAAAAGAGGAAGAACAATGAATACAGAGTGTTTCAATGATGCGGAGAAATCACTGCCGGAGATCTGCTTTGAGCGTGCACCGGATTGCGGGCTGATACTGGGGTCAGGATGGAGCAGGGTTATTAAAACGGATACGGAAATTGTGCGCATCCCCTACTCAGCTATATCGGGCCTGGGTGCCAGCACAGTTGCCGGTCACACCGGTGAAATGCTGCTATTTGAGCGCCACGGCAAAAGCGTGGTTGCATTCATGGGTCGTCGCCACTGGTATGAAGGCCAGGGCTGGGAGCCGGTTATCCTTCCGGTTGAACTTATGCGACGCATGGGGGTGCAGAACCTGCTGATCACCAATGCAGCTGGAGGAATCAACTCCTGCTTCAACCCCGGTGATCTGATGATCATCCGTGACCATATCAACACAGCGGGCCTCAATCCTCTGATTGGCGAAGTGGTTGAAGGATGGGGCGAGCGTTTTCCTGATCAATCCAATGTATACACAACTGAGCTGATTGAGCTGCTGCGTAAAGCGGCTAACGAAAGCAATGCCATCCTTTCAGAAGGCGTCTACGCCTTCACCACAGGCCCCAGTTATGAAACACCGGCCGAGATCAGGGCCTATGCCAGCATGGGTGCGGATGCCGTTGGAATGTCGACAGTCCCGGAGGCCACAGTTGCCTCAGCCGCGGGAATAAAGGTGGCGGCTCTCAGCTGCATCACCAACATGGCAGCTGGCATCAGCGGCCCACATCTATCCCATACCGAGGTCATTGAACAGACCAAGAAGAGCGCACCCGTTATGTCGGCGCTTGTGGATGGATTTCTGAAGAGGGTATAATACAGTCGTCAGTGTACAGTGTACAGTCGACAGTGTACAGTCGACAAGTGGCGGACGGCGGGCCGCCGTCCCGCCAGCAATTAACCCGAATTATTTTCGAGATATTCCCGAAAGCTTTCTTTGCGTTCTATGCGTTCTTTGTGGACAAAATCATGACAAGGCAAATCACAAGGCTAAGTTTGGTTGCAGCTGAAAGCAGCTTTAGAGTTTGACTGCATCCAGCCAGCGGGATTCATCGCCACTGAGTGCGTTGGGCGTTACCATGGCCAAGGTCATGTTTGACTCTGTCAGTATCTCTGCTGCCAGACTTTGTATATCTGTGGCAGTGACGCACTGAATGCCGGCCAGGACCTCTTCCGGGCTGCGCACATGACGAAAGTTTGTATAGGACTCTCCCAGAAAATTCATGCGACTGCTGACGCTTTCAAGCCCGAGTCTGAAAGTTCCAAGCAGATACTCTTTTGTACGAACCAGCTCATCGGCATCCACACCTTTTTCGACAAGATTATTCAGTTCTTTAACCGTAAGTTTCAGAGCATCATCAATACGTTTTGAATCAAAACCTCCAGTTATGGTAAACATACCGCAATCATCAAAGAGCTGGTAACCTGATTGTATGGAGTAACACAGGCCGTGGCGTTCACGTACACTCTGAAAGAGACGTGAACTCATGTTCTCCCCCAGAAGTCCATTCATAACCCGCAGAGCAAAACGTTTCTCTTCATGACGTCCGAATATTCTAAATCCAAGAACAGCATGAACCTGCGTTATTTCCCGCCCTAGAACTACAATCGGCTCCTGACCGAATGAGTTGTCAAGCGGATCAAAATCATCAACCGAACCAGCAGGCAGCGCACCCATCCGATCATTTACAAACTTAACGCTCTCATCATGGTTAACACGTCCTGATACAGCAACCACCGTTGCACATGGCTTATAGTGCTGCTCTTTATATGCACTTAAGATAGCATGGTTAACGGGATTAAGAGTTTTCTCGCTGCCCGCCAGCGGTCGACCGACGGCATGACCTTTAAACATGGCCTCCTGCAATTTTTCCTGCACAAGATGATGAGGCATATCCTGATACATCTTGATCTCTTCCAGGATAACCTCGCGTTCACGCACCAGCTCTTCATCACTGATCGATGCATTCATGTACATATCTGAGAGAACATCTATACCCTCTTCCATGAATTCATAAGGGAGTCTGACATAGTAGCAGGCGCTCTCCTCCTGGGTATAGGCATTTAAATAACCGCCACGTCCCTCAATCTCCTGTGTAATATCTAAAGAGCTGCGCGCAGATGTACCTTTAAACAGCATGTGTTCCAGAAAGTGACTGAAACCAGCCTGGGAATTGGATTCATATCGACCACCGGCTTTGACCCATATACCCACAGCAACGCTTTCAGCTCCGGAATCCGATACGGAGAGAATAGTCAATCCGTTATCAAGTTGTGAATTTTTAACATTATTTAACATATGGAGAATCAATTCTAAGTTCTAAAGTTCTAAAGTGCGAGAGTACGAGAGTACGAGAGTGCGAGAGTGCGAAAGTGCGAAAGTGCGAGAGTGCGAGAGTGCGAAAGTGGCTCTGCCAAAACCCAGCTTGTAGCTTGCAGGTTGCTCTGCATTTTTGCTACAAGCTACAAGCTACAGACTACCAGCAACAAGCACTTAGCTCATTTCTCAATTTTTTGTTTTTTATGACAGAAGCCTCCTACAAATTCAACCTCTCGCAGCAGCACACATGGCCGCAAGAGTTGTCTTGCCATCATAGAGGGCTTTACCAACTATGGCACCGTAGAGGTTATCAAATCCTAGAGCTTTAAGAGCCGTGACGTGTTCGGGGGCACTGACTCCACCGGAGGCAATCACATTACAGGAGACGGTTTGACACATCTCGCGCATGGCACTTAAATTAGGACCTCCGAGCATACCATCAGTGGCAGTATCGGTATAAATAATAGTTTTAACGCCGGCATCTTCCACCTGTCGGGCAAGGTCAACCGCACGCGTACCGGTTGTTTCGACCCACCCTTTTACCTGAACAAATCCGTCGCGGGCATCGATACCGACGGTGATGATATCGCCGAAACGGTGAACCAGAGATTTAAGTACTTCAACACTCTCAAGTGCGCGCGTGCCAAGTATGGCTCTGGTGACACCAGCGTCAACCAGCTTTTCGATGTCGGCATCTGTACGCAGACCACCACCAACCTCAACGGGTATCTGCAGCATCTCCACAATGTCACTGATCACAGCGGCATGCTTTGGCTTACCGTCAAAAGCGCCATCGAGGTCAACCACATGCAGCTCAGCAGCCCCTTGTTCAACCCATTTACGGGCCTGTGCAACAGGATCATCGGAATAAACCGTGAGCGCATCCGCTTTCCCCTGCTGCAAGCGCACGCACTTGCCGTCTTTCAAATCAATTGCCGGCAAAATTATCATACTAACGTACCTTTACTGGAGGGCACACCCTGCTCACGAGGGTCAAGTTCAACGGCCATTCTCAAGGCACGGGCAAAACCCTTAAAAAATCCTTCGCAAACATGATGAACCTCATCACCGCAAATCTGGCGGAGATGGATATTCATCTTTGCCTCAACGGAGAGAGCCCTGAAGAACTCCTCAAGAAGTTTAACTTCAAAATCACGGACCTTCATGTGCTTCATGGAACTTTGAAAGACCAGAAAAGGACGCCCACCCAGATCAAGCGCCACTTCACAGAGGGCCTCATCCATTGGCAGCATAAAAGATCCGTAACGACGGATACCTTTACGATCGCCTAAGGCATTGTTCAAGCAAGCACCTATCACAAGGCCGACATCCTCAACGGTATGATGATAATCCACATGAATATCACCTTTAGCTTTGACGGTCAGGTCAATCAGGGAGTGCCGTGAAAAGAGTTCCAGCATATGGTCAAAAAAACCAATCCCAGTCTCAATATCCGAGATACCGGTACCATCCAGATTCAACTCAACCTTAATATTGGTCTCGCATGTTTCACGTTTTTCTAATGCTGTACGTTTCATAATTTATTCCTTTCGTTACACGACCTCAACTCATTAGTGAATGATTTCACAGTAACTAACGCACTAATGCACTTCGACTTAATCCTCATTTTTGTCATCGTATTTGCCATCGCGTTTCTTCTTCTTTGTCAATTCGCGCAGGCGTATAGCCAGAATACAAACTTCATATAGCACACACATAGGCACAGCCATAATGATCTGTGAAACGGGATCAGGCGGGGTCAGCATCATTGCCATTGCAAATGTCAAAACAATTGCAATGCGTCTTTTTTTACGCAGCCAATCCGATGAAACAATTCCGATCCACCCCAAAACCAAAATCACAAGGGGCACCTGAAAAGCCACACCAAAAGCGATAATGGTTTTCAGCACAATGGATATATGATCTTCGATTTTAAGAATATCAACTTTGACACCCATCCAGCCGTTAATCTTCTGCAACACCTGAAAGGCAATTTCAAGGGTCTTAGCATATGCCATCCAGACACCGCCAAGAAAGAGGACCGTTGATCCACCCAGGCAAAAAACAATAATCGTCCGTTCAGACTTTTTTAGACCGGGAAAGACAAAACGCATAATGAAGAAGAACAATAGAGGCAGACTAAGAGCCGTACCACCCCAAAGCATAATCTTCAGCAGAATATCAAGTCCGGTAGTCCAGGTAAGCCCCTGCACTTTATCCATACTCTGATTGGCAGGTGAGATCAGCCAATCCGTAATCATAGGAGAAAACGGGGCAATCACAAGCAGGCAGCAAAACCAGGCTAGGAAAGAGCGAATTACACAGGTGCGCAACTCAATCAAATGTTCAATAAAGGGACGCGGCGGATCATTATAATCCTTCTCAGATTCCTCTGATGACTCCGGGTCTTTTCCAAAACGACCAATCTTCATGATTTAGTCTCCGCTGAATCAGAGTCATCTTCAGAGACCGGTTGAGGTTTCTCAGAAGAATCTGCCACCGCATCTGCATCAGGAGACTCTTCGCTCACCGCAATATCCCCAGCTGCATCGGGTTTAGAATCGGATTCAGAATCGGATTCAGAATCGGATTCAGAACCAGCCAGATCTTCACTCTCAAGAGCAGTTGATTCAGAACCGGACTCCCACTCGGAAACGATATCCTCGTTGCCGGGATAATCCGAATCATTGTCGTAAGCACCCTCATCATAGTCGTATGAAGGTTCATAGGAATCATCAGCTCCTTCATCACCTTCCACCCCATCAGTATCCGTTGTTCCTGATGCATCCGATACATTTTTATTAATTTCCTGGTCCATGCTCATCAGTTGTTCTTTAAATTCATCAGCCGCCCGACGGAACATCTCCATCGTGCGGCCTAACTTGCGAGCGACTTCGGGTAACCGGCGTGGTCCTACCACAACCAATACAACCGCGAAGAGCATTATCCACTCGCCAGCACCAACTGAGCTTGCCAGGAAAGCTATATTAGGAATATAAGACATACCCCAAAGCCCCCATTGCTCGATTAATTATTTATTTCTGAAAAAGTGCGAACTCACCACGGCGATTCATTCGCCAGGCACTCTCATCCATTCCCATAACAGCTGGCTTTTCCTCACCAAAGCTAATGGTCTGAATACGATCAGGAGAGACTCCCATGTTGATCAAATATGAACGTACAGCCAAAGCACGGTTCTCACCCAGAGAGAGGTTGTACTCATTGCTGCCACGCTCATCACAGTTACCCTCTATGATCAGAACATGGGAAGCATTTGCATTGAGATGCTGACCAACCATATTGATCTTTGAAATTTCATTAGCCGGCAGGGTATAGCTATCCAGCGAAAAGTAAACAGGAGCAAAAGCAACGCCCTGCACAGGTTTATACATATCGCGAAAACTGGTTCCATCAACGGCCCCATTGATACCGGCGAGATCATCCATCATGGCATCTCCCTCTATCAGGGTTGGTCCCTCCCCATCAATACCGCCTTTAGCATTCTTTGATTTACAACCGGTGTCTGTAAAAACCAGCAAACTCACGACGGCAATATTAACAATTACCGCTACTCTCATTTTATGCATTATCTACTCCTATTACTTCAAAGCCCCATTAGCTCTAATGAAAAATTATTTTTGAAAAAAGGCGAACTCACCACGACGGTTCATACCCCAGGCACTCTCATCCATCCCCATCACAGCGGGTTTTTCCTCGCCAAAGCTGCGGGTCTGGATTCGATCAGGAGAGATTCCCATATTGACCAGGTAAGAACGCAGCGCCAATGCGCGGTTTTCACCAAGTGAAAGGTTGTACTCATTGCTGCCTCGTTCATCACAGTGACCTTCAATCACAAGAACATGATTAGCATTGGCATTCAGGTGCTGGCCAACCATATCCACCTTGGCAATTTCGTTGGGAGGAAGCACATAGCTATCATAAGTGAAGTAGGCCGGCTCAAAAGCCACACCCTGCACCTGATTATAGGCATCCTCAAAACGTGAGCCACTGACCATTGCGCCATCTTCTCCATAAACACTGTCAATATCGATCATGGTGTTATCAGCCATCAGTTCAGGTCCCATGGCATCATCTGCGCCAAATCCCATCACTCGGTCTTTCTGCCAAGGCCAGCGCCAGCCACCATTTGCAGACTTACAACCTGTATCCATAAAAATGAGTGAACTCATCAAAACCATATTTATTATAACTACTACTCTCATTTTGTGCATCATCTTCTCCTTATTTTAACAATACTAACGATCAGACCAATCCGGTGACATCCAATTACCTGAAATACGAGTTAAACGTACCGCAGGATCACCAAGAGTGTCAAGAATATACAAAACGGAAGAACGGCAACAGACAATATGTCTGCTGTCTGCCGCCCATGAAGGATGCTCATAACCACCGGTGGTTGTCACAAAAGTAGTGGAGCCCTCGCCTTTCTGAGGATCAAGGGTGGCAATCTGCCAGCCTCGGGAGCCTTTGCTTGCATAAACAATCTTACCCTTTGAGCTCCAGTCAGGATTCACATTCTGAGCACCGCGGTACGTCAAACGATGTGCCTTGCGGGATGCCACATTAACAATATAGAGATGCGGATTCTTAGAGACATCGCTGACATAAACAATGCTGCGACCATCAGGAGACCAGCAGGGACTGGCTTCAACCCCGTGGCTGCTCTTTGTCATACGCGTCAAATGGCCGTTGGCAACACTCAAGATATAGAGTTCAGGATTACCCTGATACGATAATATCAATGCAATCTTACTGCCATCAGGCGACACGGCAGCACCCGTATTCAATCCTTTGAAAGAAGCGAGGGTCTTGCGGCTCCGTCCGCAATTAATCAAACGCAGAATTGAGGGATAGCCCTTCAAAAAGCTGGTATAAAAGATATCTCTGCCATTTGGAGCCCAGCGAGGTCCCACGGCAGCCACATTATCTTTGGTGAGCTGCATCAGGCTTCCGCCATCGGCATCGCACATATAGATATCGGCATTATTGGAAGCCCGGCGGTTAACAAAAACAATGCGGGTAGAGGCAATTCCCTTCTCACCTGCAATCAGACGAACCATTTCATCAGCCAGTTTATGGGCCTGACGACGGATCTCCTGTTTTCCTGTCGAAACTTTGGCCCAGTTAAAAGCTTTGCCCGGCCAGCTGACCCGCAACGAACTCTGAATTCCACCACCAGCATCGGCCACACGCCCCTTTACAGTAACTGATCCGCCCTTACCTGCACCGGAGAGGTCGAACCATCCTGAGAGCTTCAGGTTCTTCTGCAAAGTTTTTACAAAAAGCTGACCACCGGGACCGGGAGCAGAGAGGTTGGCAAATGAAACAGCGTTCTTTTTAGCGCCCTTTTTCACAACAGAAATTACAGGTGGAGAGGAAGCGGCCCAAAGGCCCTCAAACGAGACAAAAGCTAAAAGTAAAACTAACGGCAGACATTTTTTAAACATAGTTGCTCCTAATAAAGGGGTTATTATACAAACAAACACATAATATGGGCAAGTATGTATCGCACTGTTTTAGTAAATAATTTCTCAATTCACAATTTACAGAGCACAGCGACTCCTCTAGCACACTTAACCGCCCTCTTAAACGCCACCCTGATTCGAATACACGTTCAACAACATGCGATGCTTTTAAGCAAAAACTGACGAGACATGATTCTTGTTGTGTTTAAATAGTTTTATCATCCATATAGATCAAATTCACCTTGCTTTCAGGCTAAATTTAAGGGGATAATGAGAACCATGAAAACAGAGATAAATCAAAAGAAAATATCGGGATTTCACATCATCAGAAACAGGATTCTGGTCGGAGTTCTGTTAGCAACACCGATTATGGCAACCGTATGGATCTTTAAATTCTTATTAAATCTCTCAACAGCCTGGATACCTGTTGAATCATTAACCAATATGGGTATCCCCTTCAGCAGACATGTTTTGCAGGGAATCGTGTTACTTTGCGTTATTTTTGTCTTTTACATCCTCGGATTTCTGATTCAAAACTTCTTTGGCAAAAAAATATACCAACTGACTGATAAGATTCTATCTAAAATACCCCTGATCAAAAATATCTATATTTTCATTCGTCAACTCTGCGAATGGGTTGCCAAAAGCCACAGCACAATGTTTGAGTCGGTGGTTCTGGTTGAATATCCACGCAAGGGTATATACGCCATAGGGCTGGCCACATCCCAAACACAACAGGTCATCACCTCTAAGATCAGAGATGAGAACGGTCAGCCGGTTGAGTGCATGAATGTTTTTATCTCCACCACCCCCAATCCAACATCAGGAGTTTATATTATTGTACCTGAGAATGAGCTCATAAAACTGGATATGGATGTCACGACAGCTATTAACCAGATTGTTTCGGCTGGCGCCATAATACCTGGTACCGGCAGCAGCGAGAATGATAGTCCACTGATG
>JAQIBS010000209.1 GCA_027858965.1 Kiritimatiellia bacterium | reverse complement strand
ATTTTTCGTTCAGTTCTCTAAGTGTTTTTGGATACTCTTCCATAGTATGGATACTACATATTGTGGCAGCTGGAGTCAAGGGCATACCCCATTTTATACCAACACACCCGGTGCATTAGTGATGAACCAGGCGAATGGTTCGTTTACGATCAATACGACAAAGATCTGCGGCGGGTTTGCTGAATCAGGTGAGATTGAAGCTGGACCGCTCAATGTGCGGATTTCAGGTTCGTCTGCGACCGTCTGGGTGAGCGCATTGGATAAAGAGACAGTGGCTGCAAGCCGCCGGTTGTTACTGACGCATCTGACCGATGTTCAGAATACGGGTGCGAAGTTTGCCGGTCGTGCCCGCCAGATACTGCTTGCGCATGGTGGGTTGCCGCATCTGGTGCGTAAGGGGGCGGCGCGTGTCGCACTGTCGCTGGATACGCCTGAGTTGTATCATGTTTATGCATTGGCAACCAGTGGCAGACGTGTACAGAAAATGGAATCGTCAGTGGAGACAGGTAAGCTGGTGTTTACGGCCTCTGTCGGCGGTGGAGAAGAAGGTGCCCGGATGCTGTACGAAATTGTTAAGGAATAGTTGCCGCGATGTTTAGTGTGCTTTTTGGGTTTTAAGGGTTCTTCTAAGTTTTTACTGGGTGAATTATCGCTACTCGGTATCGCTATCGCTATCGGCCGCAGCAAGCATCGGTTTAAATTCGATACCGATACCGATACCGATACCGATACCGACAACAAAGACCAACATTAATGTATAAACTACAATTTTAGTAAATATTACAGCCTTTTAAGGTCATTTTAGTAGTCAAGACTCTTGAGTTGAGAAAAAGTTTACCCACACAAAAGTCGGAATAACCGTTTAAAGGAGATTAATATGTCATTAATAAAGAACTTGATTTTAATTGCTCTGGGAGCTGTCCTGATTGCTCAGATGAATATAAGCTGTGTTAACAGCGATCCATTTGCCAATGCAAAGGAGGGCGAGTGGATACAATTATTTAATGGCAAAGATCTTGATGACTGGATTGTTAAGCTGAACCATCATGATATCGGTGATAACTATGGCGATACCTTCTGTGTTGAGGATGGTATTCTGAAGGTCCGTTATGACCAGTATGATGATTTCGGTGAGCGTTATGGACATCTTTATTACAACCGGCCATTTTCGTATTATCATCTTGCGGTTGAGTATCGCTTCTCAGGAAAACTACAAAAGGGGGCACCGGGGTATGCCATAATGAACAGCGGTGTGATGCTGCATGCGCTTGACCCGGAAACAATGCTTAAAGACCAGAATTGGCCGATCTCTATTGAACTTCAGTTTCTGGCTGGGTTGCCGGATGGTAAACCGCGGGCTACCGGTAATGTCTGCACACCTGGAACGCATATATTTTATAACGGCAAGCTGACCGAGGCGCACATTGTTAAGTCCACAGCCGATACATACCAGCCGAACGAGTGGGTGCGGGCTGAGGCGATTGTGCGTGGTAATGAGAGCATTACACACATCATCAACGGTAAAGAGGTGTTGAAATATACAAAACCGCAGATTGGCGGTGGAGTGGTTGATGGCTATGACTCAGCTGTATTTGTTGAGGGAAAATCACTGAGCAAAGGCTTTATCGCTCTTCAGGCAGAGGGCCAGCCGGTTGAGTTCCGCAAAGTGGAGATCAAGCTGCTGAAACCGTGATGGATATAGTTAAAGAGAGAATCATCTTGTTGTAAATGGTTTTTATGTTTTACTTGCATGAATTTTTGCAGAGTAGTAAGTTCTTCTTTTAATGATGCGGAATTGAGTTTCTGGCCGATGCCGGTGCATTTAATCTTTCCCGTAATAGGTTTACACTGGGTGGATCAATCTTAAACAGCTCTTCTACTAATCAAACCTTTGAAATGCCGTTGAGAATCACCGCCAGTAGAACAGTTGATGCCGATGCCGGGAATATTACCTTTGATGGTTCTGTCGATTATGACTCTGGTGCAACCACGATTCTGACAAAGGAGGGTGCGCACGAATGGATTATCACAGGCGACACCGTTCATACCGGCAGTGTGTATCGCGTTAAACTGGATCATGGCACCGTGCGTTTTGCAAGCGGTTCCCGTTTTCACCTCTCTGATCCAGTCGGTACTGTGCGTACAGTTTTTGAGGTGGGTGATAAAGATGTTGCCCATGACATTTGATATCAATGATGGTTATGTTCAGTTTGTTAATCTCGCTTTGGTGCGCTCTGGCTCAGGAAACCGAATTGGTGGACGTCTGGATCTCAATATTAATCAGGGTGAGATATTTGTCGCGGGTTTGTTTGACTGGATGGGAACCACTTGGGCAGATCGGGTGAATACCGTGACCCTGGGAGACTTGACTCAGTCACTTGATGACTATCTGTATGGTGTGGATGAGTTTGTGCTGGGGGCCGCTGGTGGTATGATCGACACCCGCAACCTGAACGTGACAATCACCCAGCCTTTGACCAATGAGAACGGTGTTGCCGGCAGCTCCGCGCTGGTCAAGCGAGGCTACTCTAATTCTCAATGCAGGCGAGCTGGCAGTGGGCTCTATGCTGGCAGTTGGTCGGGGGAATGGTAATTCGGTTACAGCACCCACGCCCCTTAACTCCTCTCTGACGGTCAGTAATGGAGTGCTGCGGACAGTCTCCCTGTCGATTGGTAATTCAGGCGGAAATGTGATCGGATATAATGCAGAGCCCTTGGTTACGGTTGAAAATGGTTTGGTTGTTGCAACTTATATTAATATTGCGGAGTCACAGGGTAGTGTCGCAACCTTAAATCTGAATGGTGGATTGGTCGAGTCGGTTGTTCTTCAGGTCGGTCATGTTGACCAGGGAGGCAAAGCCCTGATCAATCTTAATGGCGGAACACTGGATGTGAGTGGTACGCTCAACCTGGGAGTACAGTCTTCAGCAACCGGTATTGTGACTTTAGCTCTTAAAGGCAATACGTTAGCGGTTAAGGAAAATATCACAGGCAATGATGCTTTGATGGAATTGAATACTTCGGGAACTTTACTTATCTCAAACAGCTTAGTGGAGGCCTCGGTTCGTATCAATAACGGCACTCTGGATCTTGAACGCGAGGCAGAAATTCAGGGTTTGGTGCAGTATAATGCCGGCACCTTGCGTTGCAGCGGTGATGCACTGCTTGCAGGAGAGTTGATGCTTGGAATTGCGGATGCTCCGATTCAGGTGCCGAGCGGAGTGAAATTAAATCTGGAAGGCGGGGTTTCCGGCCTGGGAGGAATTACGCTTGCGACTGATGGCACTTTGGAGATTGCCTCTGCTTCCAGCTATGCCGGTGACACTGAGGTCTCAGCGGGAATACTTTCGTTCAGAGGGAGCGGTAATCCCGGCAACGGTGATCTTCTGATGAATGGCGGTTATCTTGCTCTAACGAGTGAACAGACACTTTCCCTTGGCGATGGCAGCAATCTTCTGATTAATGTTGAGATCAATGCTGGTGAATTCCGCACTATTCAGGATGAAGGCTGGTGTGATATCGGAACCCGCTGCCCTGTGACCTGGGTGCAAAATGGCGGATTGGTATCACTGGGACGGCCCGCCTTTGGCCGTCAGAATGGCGCGGGTGTTGGCCGCTGGTATGGCGGCGTTGACATGACAATCAATGATGGCACTTTTGAAGCACGTGATTTCTTCTCATGGAAGAGTACTGATTGGGAGTTTATGACCAACAGTGTAATGCTGGGTACTTATGGCACATTTAGCGGGCAGATTGGTCGTTGGTCCGCAACCAACACCGGCCTGTCATCTTTCCTCCAGACTTCGTTCCCGCGCCACGAGCATGCGCACGATATCGGCGAGGTAGCTCTTGCCATCGGTGGCTTCTTGTTTGGCGTTTAAGGGTTAGGAGTTTTTGTCGACTTTGCCGTCTTATAAAAGTTCCGCAAATAGCCGCTGACTTTATCGGTATCGAGTGAGATTGAATACTGAAAAACAGCGGCGGTATTGGTGCCGTTGCCACCCCATACATGGAAAAACCTGCGGTTACGTGTTTCGTCAACCACACTGCCGACCACATTAAATCCATCTGACTTTCCAAACAGATTCTTATAGCGGATCAGTGTGCCGTCATAGCGCCACGCGGTTTCACCGGCTGCCATCTCAGCTGGTGTCATTGAATATAGATTCACTTTCATCTGTCCCTGTGGACCTGGACCAAGTCCCTTGCGGTGCGGTGCGGCGGCCTCCATTCGCTGAGTACGTGGGTTGTACTGGATATCAGGTGTGTCCACAATTCCTACAGGTCCGATATTACTGATTGCAAATGTGAAAGGAAACCAACCGGTCTCAGAAAACCCCTGGCCAAAACAGGTTTTCTTTAAGCCGTTACGCAGGAAGAAGGCGATCTTGTTATTAAATTGAATCGGTGTAACTTCGCTGAGGCGCAATCCATCCGGCAGTGGCTGAGATTCACTCTTCCATGTCCGGCCAAAGTCAGGTGAGTAGACCGATACCATATGCGTGCCATAGGCATTATGATCACGTCTCTGCAGGTAGTCCTGTGAAAAACCGGATGTCGTCCAGATTGTCAATCCGTGTTTGTCGTCAAATGTAAGGCGCATGCCCGGGGCCCAGAGAGTTTTTGGAACCTGATCCCATTGTGGTTCTTCACCCAGCAATGACCATGTTCTGCCTTTGTCGGCAGAGCGATAAATTCCCTGTGTTAATGCGATATAGACGATGCCCCCGTGCGATCCGATTCCACCTCCAAACCCTTTGAAAGGGGTCTTTTCCCATCGGCCGGCTTGAAGCACATCGACTGGCTTGCTCCAGGTTAATCCGCCGTCAGAGGAGGTGATTGTCATACGAATGCCACCCTGTCCGTCGTTTTGTGATTTTTCCTTTCCCCAGTGACAGGTGCTGCGCGAATAGAGAACCACCATTGTATCTTCAATTATGGTGGCAATCGGCCACATGTAATAGTCATTGGCTCCCACCAGATTTTCTTTATTGGGGGCTATCACCGGCTCGACATCAATAAGAGCAGAGTTAGAAAATTTATCAAACTCATCCGAAGAGAGTTGCGAGAGGGTGCGTATTTGTGCGTTGGTATGATACCAATCTGAATGCAGTTGTTCGCCAGCAAATAGTGCTCCTGAACAAGAAAGAAACAGGCAGCAGTTTTTTATGAAATTTTTTGTATTAAACATTAACAGCAAATCCTCTTGGTCTATGGTAATATTTTTATGGAAATTAAAAAAAGTGTGCGCTACATAGCGCCCCGTACACATTAGTTGCTATTCTCTCAACTCCTGTCACAAAAAACAAGAAACTTAAGAGGCCAATTATATAAGTTCTTGAGAGAAAGCAACTAAAGCATGATTCGGAACAGCCGTAAACTAGCGACCTTTTGGGACAAATA
>JAQIBS010000166.1 GCA_027858965.1 Kiritimatiellia bacterium | reverse complement strand
GCAACGCGAAGCGTTGTTGACTAATGCAGTGATGCTTATTACACAACTGTTCAATGAAGGAGAAAATATTCGCATATCACAAGGGTTAAGTTTGGTTGCGGCTCCGCTGCATTAGGTTTATAACCAGCCAAGACGACGGGCTTTACGCAGAGCCTCATCGCGATTGCCGGCCTGGACCTTTTCATATATTTTTTTGATATGTGTATGCACCGTATTCGGGCTTATATTCAATTTAGAAGCGACCTCTTTGTATGAGAGGCCTTTTTCAATTTCAAGCAGTATTTCCTGCTCTCTCGGCGTCAGTTTATTCTCCACTGACTCCTGTTCCTGAAATTCGGAGATAACCTTACGGGCTATTTTCGGAGTCATAGGAGCACCGCCCCGCATATTTAATAACATTATTCATTCCCTCGCCGGCAATGCGGATCAGAGAAAGGCCCTCAACGAGTCCGATATCCTCCGCCACCGGCTCTCCTTCGATCTGGAAATCGACCATTGTTTTTTTCCCATCAAAGAGAAGATCTGATCTGCGCCGAACAGAATCAATCAGGTCTGGCCATTGGATAGTGCTGGCATCAAGTGAATTCATCAGGTCCCGCACCTCCATGTTGACTTCACGTGCAAGGCGTTCGAGTTTATCAAGCCATTTATCCTTAGAGGTGACGTCCACTTCATTCCGGGCAAGCACCGCAGTAAAAGAGATATTTGCGGCAATTCCGCCGAGACCGTCGTGAATGTCGCGAACCAGCACCTTCTGTAACTCAACTCTCTTTAAACGCTCTTCACGCTCACGCTGTTCCTCTTGCACAGTCTGCTCAGCAAATCTATGCTTCAATTTAAGGTTTCTGTTTCTAAGATACAATAAGATAGTCAGCATCACAAAGAACACCAACCCCATTCCCAAAACTGCATCCTTAAACCAAGCGGGCAACATTAAGGAATCGGGCAACAGCAGAAAGTCATCCAGGTCCGGTCTTTTTTTCAGCATGCCAAGCTCAATATAAGTATCCGCTATATGTTCCCAGCGACCACGCAGCATATAGCCGGGCGAAACCAGATTGGTCATTAAATCCACGGTGCGCTCCGCCTCGTAACGCAAGTGATCCCTGCTCATCTCTGTCGGGTATTTTTTCAGAATCAGATCAATCACTCCTTCAGGATTTTCAAGAGCGTCCTTCCAGCCACGCACCGTTGCAGCACAAAAGGCATTTACCAGCGCCTCATTCTTTTGAAACATCTTTCTGCTGGTAAAAAAATTATCCCCATAAAAATCGATTCCATAGGTACGCGGAGAGAGCATGAAATATTTAACGCCCAGAACCTTGATCGGTTTCCCGGCGGCATAGTCAAGTAACAGCCCGCTTGTACCCACACCAAAATCAGCCTGCCCGGAGACAACCTGCGTGACAACATCCATAGTCGGTCCACCAGCAAGGATCTCCACCTCCAGTCCGGCATCACGGTAGTAGCCGTTTTCCAACGCGGCATAATAACCAGCAAACTGGAATGCATGTGTCCATTTAAGTTGAAGCCGAACCGGCTTTAGCGCTGGATTCTGAGCATGCAAGCTCATGGAAAAAAAACACGCCAACATAGCAGGAAAGAAACATTTTTTCAAACTCAGCAGAAATTTATATAATTTAACGTTTGTCATACTTTGAATTATTCACAAAAACACAGAACCATTGCTCAATATATACTACAGATTCTCTTAAATAGCAAATTTCAGAGCGCAAGGGCGGGTGGAATGGGAATGATGGGAAGTATGGGAGATAGGATGAATAGGATTGATGGGAAGTATGACTTGCCTGCGGAGTTAGCAGGAGTTAGGGTTTCCCTAACACCTGACACCTGACCTCTGACCTCTGGCCTCTGACCTCTGACCGCTGGCCTCTGACCTCTGACCTCTGACCTCTGGCCTCTGGCCTCTGACCTTACTCAACCTTGATAAGTTTAAAGAAGGCTTTATCGCGGTTACGCGGAACCCGGAGGGTAGTGGTTCCCTCGGGAGCACCCTGTATCCGCTGAGTGAAACTAGAGACTCCACTCGGGAAGAGAGGATGAACAATCTGAACATATTCAGTTGTCCACTCGGCATCAGCCGCAAGGGAGCTGCTGACCTTGAGCTCATACTCGGTGTAGGGTTCGGTATTGAATTTCATTGTGAAGTACTCGGGGTCAAGGCTTGTCGACAGGGCGCGAAGCTGGACAAGAGCCACCTCTATCGCTGTATCCGTATAGAATATATGTTCGGATTCATCGACAATCTTGAAGAGATAGCTAGCACCGGGGGTCAGACCGATAGCCTCGACGGTATATGAATGGGAGCCAGTGCCTTCAACCTGTTCCGATGGCACCATAGCTACCATAACCCAATCACCGTCCATTATGGCATAGATCTCGATATCATTGTTGCCATTCTCATTGACGGTAAAGAGTTCGATCATAACCCTGCCATCAGTGGTAGCGTATACCGTGAGATCAATCCGAGTGGAAAGCGGATGATTCACATAACCGAAGTTTAAAGGTTCGTCTGGATTAGCCGCCAACACACCATAACCGGAAGTTACACTGAACTCAATGATGGCTGTATCGGCAGAAATGGTTACCGCGCGGTTACGCATTACGTCATTCGTGGCGGGCACAGCAACGAGGGTTGCATCAGCCTGAACAACCTGAACCGTCACGACACCAGCGGGAACATCAGTAAACTCATACCTGCCGTTAGTGTCAGTGAAGGTAGAGTACAAGATCGCGCTGTCCACGATCAACTGCACCTGAGCATTGGTGATAGTTGTATCACCCGTGTTGCGAATCTGGTCGTCATTTTCATCTATAAAGAGATAACCGAAGAGCTTAGCCGGGAGGTACAGTCCAAAATCGACATCACTGTTGGTCTCACCAGCAACCACTGTTTCCGGTCCACTCCATCCGGCAGCATTACCATCATTATCCAAAGCAGTGTCATCACCAGCCAGCATCAGAGTGTTGGTATAACCATCAGGAAGCGCTATCTGCACATAATAAGTTCCAGATTGCAGGTTAGTGAAAGCATACTCCCCGTCCAGATCGGTAACAACAGAGGTCAACTCATTGCTGCTGCTATCAAAGAGATAGACCGTGACATTAGTCAACCCAGGCTCGCCGCTATCCTGCAAGCCATCGCCATTCAGATCTTCCCAGACGAAGTTACCAAGCGAACCCACTTGACTCGGATCGACGGTGGCTTCGGTGGCAAACCCGACGAGTGTGGCGGCTCTTACAGAGATCGGCCCCGTAGTATTTTCATAGCGTCCGTATATCGAGTTGGTGCCCGCAGCCAGACCCGAAAAATACCCCGCCGAACCTCCCGACCCATAATCCGTAGTACTTGTGAAAAACCGTTGGTTTTCCTGATTGCCTGAGCCTGTGAGAGTTGTTTGAGTAATGGTGGTAGACAGATCAAAGGCGCCTGTCTGGTTGGCTCCCGTTGTCGGAACAGCCGAAAAATTCATGGATGCAAAGATACTTCCGCCATTGGCCAAGTTCAGCGAACCCTTTGCTCCGTCAACGGTGGGCTGATTGGTGTCAGCGCGGTTGAGCGAGGTGGCGTTGACTGAAAATCCATCAAAATGTCCTCCGGAAAGTGATGGGTCCTCGCCATATGAAAGAGACACGGCGGCTAGCGTGCCGTTGAGCGTTTGTATGGTTTTACCCGCAGCGCTTTTGCACACCACCTGCACCTCGTATGTCCCGAGGGTCAATCCCTCCACCAATCCGTAGAGCGTAACCGCCCCTATATTGTTTGCAGTGCTCATCGAGCGACTGATCTCGCTACCTGTATCAGTCCATGTATCTGTACCCTTGCGGTACTGGAGTTTCCATGTTCCGATCGCGGGAAAGGTAGTGGCGGTGGTTTGCGAGTTAAAAGACGCCGCCATGTAGAGCCGGTTACTGGTGGCCCGGGGCAGATCGACGCTTGTTTTGATAACGGTCGGAAGGAAGTTGGTCGAGGTGATGCTCGATGTGCCACTTTGCTGATGCAATCCATAGTCCAGCGTTTCACCACTCGAGACCGTCAGCGGAATGGCCACCAGATTGGCACCACGCGTGGTGACGGTTACGAGGCTGTCAGAGCTGCTGTGCTGTAACGCAATAGTTTCGTTTACAGTGATATTCGTAAAAACATGAACCACTGAAGCGATCCCCAAGTCGGCTTTATTCTCAAGAGATCGTTTGATTGGAGTCGACGTCTGTGAGGTGCTCTTTAACTGCCAAATACCCTCGGCACTATCCTTTTTGATACTGGCCTTGGTTGAAAAGGTGGCGACAACCAGCACATTCCCGTTGGTATTTGCCGTCAAGGAAAGTGCAGTGCCAGGGGTTGAGGACGAGGTGGAGGAGCCTGTCAGATTCAGCGATGCGCTGCTCAGATCCAAAGTCGATGTCGCACGGGCCATTAGGGCCGTGCAGCAGAGAGCAATTATAATTAAATTTTTCATTGTGGCAAATTTCCTTTTCCCTACAAAAAACAATTCATAAATGTATTTCACGTCTTAGCGACGAACATAAATGGAAGCCGACACAGCGATTCCACTCTCAGTAAACTCTGTAGTTAAAATCATATTGCACGAATGAATGTTTCATGAAATATAAATTCAGCCTTATGTATAATAATAACCACTTCACAAAACAATAAGGCATAGATGACTAGAAAATCACGATACCTTACTAAATTCCGAAGACATTTATTAAAGCACTACAAACCTGGTTTGTCAAGATCTATTCTTAGAGTTGTTGGCTGAAATAATCCACCGTATATACTGTGCTGTTAAGTATGTCCGCCGTTACACGGTGGACGAAATGCAAAGCCGATAAATGAAGCAAATCGGGATGTGGCTCGCCGCCTGCAGGGCTGAGTTTTTTACGAGAAAATGACGTAAGTTGCACCAAACAACAGTTATGTTGCGAAGAGTATTATGTTGCGTACTTTGGTAAATATTCGTAAATCGTCTTGTATTTGATGCTGATAGAGGATTCTGAAGGAATTTACGCAACATAATGCGCTTTGTTGGA
>JAQIBS010000159.1 GCA_027858965.1 Kiritimatiellia bacterium | reverse complement strand
GCAACGCGAAGCGTTGTTGACTAATGCAGTGATGCTTATTACACAACTGTTCAATGAAGGAGAAAATATTCGCATATCACAAGGGTTAAGTTTGGTTGCGGCTCCGCTGCATTAGGTTTTTAAACGACCTTTCTTGCGAAGCCGGCATTTGGAATTTGGAAATTTTGTGTTGAGTATTGTATATTGTTTAGATTTGTTAACAAAAAAATAAGGAGAGAGTAATGGGAATAGTCGACATTATTGTATTTGTTGCTTTTGTGGCAGCTGTATTGTTTGTTGGTTTATGGAAGTCGAAGGGTGAAGACACACATGGCGAATCAGGTGCGGCAGATTATTTTCTGGCGGGCCGTGGATTGACGTGGTGGCTGATCGGATTTTCACTGATTGCTGCGAATATTTCGGCAGAGCAGTTTGTAGGAATGTCGGGACAAGGAGCCGGGTTTGAAGGATTGTCTGTTTCAAGTTGGGAGTGGATAGCCGCAATATCTTTGGTTGTGGTGGCTTTTGTTTTGCTTCCCTATTTCCTCAGATCGGGAATTACCACAATACCTGAGTTTCTTGAGGTTCGCTATAACCACTGGGCTCGCTTGTTCATGACTCTTTCTATGATGTTGATCCTTATTGGCGTCAGTCTGATTGGTGTGATTTATGCCGGTGCTCTCACATTGAAGGAGTTAATGTTCTCTTATGATGTGCATTTGTCCCTGGCTGGTTGCTGCTGGGCGCTAGGTGCTATGGCGGCTATATATGTGGCTGTAGGTGGTTTGAAAGCCTGCGCCTGGGCTGACTTGCTGCAGGGCTCTGCGCTTATTATCGGTGGCGGAGTGATAACATATTTTGCATTCAAAGCTCTTGGCGGAACAAATGTTGCGGATCTGGTTGCTTCAACCGGTGCCGCTGCCACAGTGGAACAGGGTGCGGGGGTGATGGCCAAATTCAGCACACTTAATGAAAAGGCGATGCATATGGGTAGCAATCCGGCTATGCCCTGGCCGATTCTGCTTCTCGGCATCTGGATTCCTAACTTTTACTACTGGGGTTTGAATCAGTATATAACCCAGCGTATTCTAGGATCAGCATCTCTGGCAGAGGGCCAGAAAGGACTTGTTCTTGCAGGAGCTCTTAAGCTTATTATCCCTTTTGTTATTGTTATTCCCGGTATTATTGCATTCAATTTGTACAGCAAGGATATGGAAAAAAATGCAGGAGATCATTTGGCCGCTTATGAGCAGGCTGTAACCGCGAATTCCTCTGATACAGTTTTTGAAATGGATGAGAAGTGGGCGGTGGCCAACCCTGTGAAGGCTGGAGAAATTACCACTTTCAATAAAGTGGTTACAGCACGTGCAGGCGAGAAACCTGTTAAAACAGTTGTGCTTAAATCGTATAAATATGACTCAGCCTTGGGGCTGTTGATAACGCGGCTTATTCCCCGTAATAAGGGTATCCTCGGTTTTGTGATAGCAGCTCTCTTGGGTGCGATTGTATCTTCGCTTGCAGCGGTTCTTAATGCGGCCTCCACGCTGTTGACTATGGATGTCTACCAGCGCTATGTGGATCGTAAGGCAACTCAGTTTAAGCTTGTTACGATGGGACGTGTTTTTATCGGGGTCTTTGTTGTGATTGGGTGTATCGTTGCTCCCATGCTGGTCAACAATAAGAGTGTTTTTGAATTTATTCAGAAATTCCAGGGATTTGTTTCTACCGGTATTCTTGCTGTATTCATTTACGGCTTGATTAATCGGACATCAGGACAGTGGGCCGGTGTTATTGGTCTTATTGCAAATCCGATAATTTATGGAATTCTTACGCTCTGGTTGTTACCGGATATGCACTTTCTTTACAGCATGTCCTATTCACTTATCGCAGTACTCGCCATCATGACTGTGTATGGGTTGATCTGCAAACAGGATAAAGTGGTGTTTGAAACTAAAACAACCATGGATCTGTCTACCTCAAAAATTGCTTTGTGGTGTGGCGTTGGAGTTTGCGCACTGACTGTGGCGCTCTATGTTATCTTCTGGTAAGAGTTGGTTTTCTTATATTAAAAAAGAGACGGGTTTTTTACCCCGTCTCTTTTTTTTGTCTGCCCAATTGCTCGTTCCCCACTAAAGGAAGAACGTGAGTTAAGCGTTATGCTGTGGATAATTTATTTGTCTTGTCCTTCGTGGAAGGGCCTAAGGCTGAAGGTTATTTATCGTCTGCATATCAAGCTCAGTTTAAGCAAAAAGTTACATTTTTGGAAGTAAAATGACGCGACAGGGAATTTATTAAGAAACTTCTTGTAATTTTTTACAGTTTTGATTCAATAAAGGGAATTTACACAAATTTGTTTTGTGTGTATGGAAAGCAACAAAAATGTAAGCAATTCAAATCTAAAAGGAGATTAAAATGAGTGCATATACCGATAGGATTTTTGAGACAGTAGTAGCAAAGAACCCGGCTGAACCTGAGTTTCATCAGGCGGTAAAAGAAGTGCTGGAGTCGTTAGCTCCTGTGCTGGAGAAAAATCCGCAGTATGAAGCTGCAAAGATTCTTGAGCGTATAACTGAGCCTGAGCGTGTTATAATGTTTCGTGTGCCTTGGTTTAATGATAAAGGTGAGGTTGAAGTGAACCGCGGTTTCCGTATTGAATTCAACAGCGCTATCGGCCCTTATAAAGGTGGTCTGCGTTTTCACCCGACAGTATATCTTGGCATCCTGAAGTTCCTGGCTTTCGAGCAGGTGCTCAAGAACTCCCTGACAACCCTGCCTATGGGTGGCGGTAAGGGCGGTAGTGACTTTGATCCCAAGGGCAAGAGCGATAACGAAGTTATGCGTTTCTGTCAGTCGTTCATGACTGAGCTTCAGCGTCATATTGGTCCTGATACCGATGTTCCGGCTGGTGATATCGGTGTTGGTGGACGTGAGATCGGTTACATGTTTGGTCAGTACAAACGTATCCGTAATGAGTTTACCGGCATTCTGACTGGTAAAGGGCTTGGCTGGGGTGGTTCTCTGATTCGTCCTGAAGCTACTGGCTATGGCTCAGTTTATTTCGCAGAAGAGATGCTGAAGACACGTGGCGAGACATTTGAAGGCAAGACATGTGTTGTCTCCGGTTCCGGTAACGTGGCTCAGTATACAGTTCAGAAGCTAACTCAGCTGGGTGGCAAGTGTGTGACTCTCTCTGATTCAAGCGGAACAATTTATGATCCTGATGGAATTGACGCTGAAAAGCTGGCTTTCGTTATGGATCTTAAAAATGTTAAGCGTGGTCGTATTAAAGAGTATGCTGATAAGTTTGGCTGTGAGTATCGTGAAGGTGAGAAACCTTGGTCTGTTGCTTGTGAGTGCGCTTTCCCGAGTGCTACACAGAACGAGATTGGTCTTGAAGATGCCAAGACTTTGCTGGCCAATGGCTGCTATGTAATCTCTGAAGGCGCTAACATGCCTTGCGTTCCTGAAGCGGTCGACCTGTTTGTAGAGAAGAGAATTCTTTATGGTCCAGGTAAAGCTGCTAACGCCGGTGGTGTTGCTACATCCGGTCTGGAAATGTCACAGAACTCAATGCGTTTGGCATGGAGCAGCGAAGAGGTTGATGCCAAACTTAATGCTATTATGGTTGCTGTTCATGAACAGTGTGTGAAAGCTGCTGAAATGTGTGGCGATCCCGGCAACTATGTTGTAGGTGCTAATGTTGCCGGCTTCGTTAAGGTTGCCGATGCAATGCTGGATCAGGGCCTTGTCTAAGTTTTAGCCTTAACAAGATTCTGAAAAAACTGCCGCAATTTCATGCGGCAGTTTTTTTGCAATTCAGACAGACTTTACACTCTCTGCTACATTAATAATAGTTTTGTAATGTTTCATGTAATATTTCATAGGGAGGTAATTATGCAAAGTTTCAGGTTGTATTTTATTCTTTCTGCTGTTGTAGTTATTGTGTCAGCGGCATCTGCTGATCTGATTGTACATATGGATTTCAACGACACTAATGGTGTGTCAACTCTGGTTAACAGCGGCACCGCCAATGTTACAAGGGGGATTAAATGAAAAACAGATTACTTATAATGGCGGCATCTCTATTTATTGCTGCTGTAACACCGATGGAATTATTTGCCTGGGGCGGCGGTCATAATTATGTGAATCGGTTGGCCTTGACAATCATGCCGCCGGAGATAAAATCTTTTCTAGGGGAAGAAAATGCAGAGAAGTTTGTGAAGTGGTCTCATGCTCCCGATGATTTTACCCTATGGAAAGATTTGAAGCATGTGACCATCTGTGCGGAAGATATGGAGGTGCTGAAAAGTCAGGATATGAAGCAGCCCTATTCATTACATAGCCATAAGGGACATGCCGTTAACTTTATTCTGCTGATTAAGGCCTTTCAGGCAAAGGATTCGGAACGGGCTGCGTTCTGGATGTCCACCCTGATGCATACGGTTGCTGATGAACAGGCCTGTAATCATGATCCGCTGATTCATATTATGACCTACGGATTCAAAGCGTATGGTATGGATATGGGCTCTGGTATCGGGGTTGATTTTGCAGATATAGCCAAAACAAAGGAGGGTGATGCCGTTATTCAGGAGCTTCTCAAAGGGGTTAAGATTGTGCCTTTTACCGATGCGCCCCAACCGGCCTTGCTGAAAGTAATGATGTGTGGGATTGAGGGGAATGCCTATATGACGCAACGTGGCAGCCGCATTGCCGCATCTTACGCGAGAGGCGCAACGGATGCTGTGCGTCGGGAGAGTATCAAGGCTATGGCGGAACTGGGGGTTCAGGGCATTCAGGAATCTCTTAACATTATTCTGACAGCCTGGGAATTTGCAGAACAGAATAAGGTTCCAGAGTTGAATGATGCGGTGAAAAAAGAGTACAAGTTGGCAATGGCGGAGTTTGGTCGTAAGCGGGCACTGCGGCAGGACTCTCTTTTCACAAAGCTGATCGATACAACAATAGAGAAGACACCTTTTATCGGTGCCCTGGTAGAACCTTCAGTTTCCATGAACAAAGCGAAGCTCGGGTTCTCTTCCAAGTTGATCACCGCCTCTATTGTGCGTACCGTACGCAATCATGGCAAAACATGTCGTCTGGTGGATATAAGGGATGTGGGAAAAAAAGGATTTGCCTCTCCCAAAAAAATGCCTCTGCTGATAATATCTGCCGGCAATTTTCATGTTTCAAAAGAGGTTAAAGCGAAACTTGCTGGATACATACAGAGCGGAGGAAAACTTCTTTGGATCGGTGGTGGCCATGCGAATCAGCTGGGAGAGCTCTCAAAGAGTATGCTTCGGGCTGACAGCAGCCTGATGCCGGTCTCGGATAAATACGGTAAGGATTCCCTAACTCTGAAAAAGGCAACTATTGTATTCCGCTCAGACTTTAAAAAAGCGCTTGGCGGAAAGGCATATAAATTTACACACAATCCTAATACCAAAGCGGGATGGCAGAAACCGGTTTGCAATTACTATATTAAGGGTGGGGATGATAATATAGTTCCCTTGGCGGAGATGACTGTGGATCAGAGTGTGATGACGGTGGCAGCTGCCTGTAAAAACAGCGATGGTGCGGTGCAATATATATTTTTGCCTGAGTATTTTGTCTCGCCCTATTTATTGTCGGATGAAACAGCGATCCAAGATCCTTCACAGCCGGTGCTTGATTCAGTGGGTACTAAGCTTCTATTAACCTCTGTGAAAGTTCTTGTTCCAAAATTGTGATATATTTTTATGCTTGAAGAGTATGGTTGTTAGTGATAGCTTTAATAAATTCAATTATTAATCATATCGTAATGTTTTTCACATGATGATTTAATAATATTGTTTTATCGTTGCTTGTATCCCTCTGCAGGGGGAGGTTTTATAAGCAGTTGTTTAGGGTATAGTAACAGGAGGGGGTATCATGAAAAAAAGAAGTATTGTATTTGTTGCATTTATGAGTCTTACGATGATGAGCGGATTTGCCGCAGATGGGATTTGGGGGCGGGCTGATAATACGGATATGGGTAATCCGGCTAGCTGGACTAATGCGGCCAATTGGGTGGGAGGTACAATTGCCGACGGTGTTGGTAGCGAGGCAACTTTCACCAATGCCTATCCCAACAAAGCCTATCGTGCAGTGGAGATTCCGCCGGAGGGTACGACTCTGGGTCGGTTCTGGTTTAAGAACCATGATGGAACCGCGTGGGATGGTGCATTTCTGAAGGTTTACGGCGGACCGATGATTATGGAGAAAAGCGGTGGAGAAGTGCCGCGGATCGACAGCACCTCCGATCAGCTTCACATTTATTCCTCAATCAAGGGAACTAACGGATTGAATACCGCTGCCAACTGGAGTGTCAATCTTTTTGGGAAGAACTCATATACAGGTCTGACAACGGTTGAGGCTGGTTATTGGATCACTCGTTTTGGTGGTGTTGTAGAAACATCTGATGACAGCATCTATAATTTTGCCGCTACTAATGATTATAATCTGACCGGTGGGCGCATAACTTTTTATGGACGCAAAGCCATTACGGCGACAATCACATCCAATTGGACTCTGGTTGAAGGCAGTGTAAAGGCAACATATGTTTCAGGGCTCTCCGGTGGATCGCTGACCTCCGGTTCAGTTGTTTCCGCACCCGGACTACCGGAAGGCACCTTTGTGAAACAGATTACCGATGCCTCTCATATTCTGCTAAGTAGCCCCTCTCAGACAAATGCCAGTTCGCATGCACTGGGCTTCTCGCCTGTTGATTCCAAATGCTACCAGTCGATTAACTCTGTTGCGGCACTGCATAACAACTCTACAATTATGCTCAATAAGAGCGGTGCCAATGAGTTGCGGGTGGATGTTGGTGAACTGACCGGCAGCGCCAATGTGTTGCAGCGTGTTTCCGGCGGACAGGAGTCCGGTGTGCTTGCCCTGCATGATACGCGTTCGTATGGCGGAATGTACACAATGCAGAGTGCATGGCTGGAACTTCCTAAGGATGGCTCAGCTGAGCCTGTGCTTTCAAATGTAACTGTCACAGCAGCTTCGACTGTGAGTGTTCCTGATGCAGGTGCTGAGGCCCATATTCCGTATTTAACAGGTGAGAGCTCTTTAACAAAAACAGGCGCGGGATACTTGAAAGTGGGCTTGGCGGCAGGATCTGCCATGGAAATGGTTGCAGAGCATGGGGCTATTGAAATTTCAGAGCGTATGCTTGATGATGCTGTTTTCCATCTGGATGCCAGTCTTCCGGATACTTTGACTCTTGATTCATCCGGCAACGTGGCGTATTGGGCGGATGCTGACGGACGTGCAAACGGTGTCACCAACGGCAATGCAAGTGTGCGTCCTTCGGTGAGCGCCGCGACTTTAAACGGGTTGCCCGTTGTGGACTTCGGCCCTTATAAATCGGGTTCTTCCGGTGACGCTCTCTTTCTTGATGATAGGCTGGTTAATGTTTGGAGTGTCTTCATTGTTTATTACGGTCGCCACTCTGAGGCTGTTATTTTTGGTGAAGCGCCGGGAATTGGAAGCTGCGCTTACTCCCGTTCGGCTAATCCAAACAGCTATATGTGGGGCCCGAACACCAGTCCATCAGTAAAATTGGCCTCCAACGGTCTGGATGGTGTGGATGTTAATGGTTCAACGACAGTTCTTCCCATCAACGAATTCCATCTGGTCAGTGTTGGTCAAACCGGTGCAACAACCGTGGGTGCACTTGGAAATGATCGTAACTACCGCTCCGGTGGCCAGATGATCGCCGAAGTTATTCTTTTTGACCGGAAAGTTTCAGTTACTGAACAGCGCGTGATAGAGTCATATTTACGGGATAAGTGGTTTGACGTGACATCACCTGTTCGTAATCAGCTTGAACGGCTGGAGCTTAAAGACGGTACGCGGCTGGTACTTCCAGAGGAAGGCACGCTTACGGTTGGGGCTCTCGATACGAGTGGTGATGTGGTGCTGGAAGGCCCCGGTAAACTGCGCGTCAGCGGTTCTGTTCTTCAGTCGGGAACAATTACCTTTGAGAACGGCGGCGGTCTTGAGACTGCCGGTGTCGGCGGCCTGATTGAGCCTCCGCAGTCATCAATGGCAACTAATCCTGTATTCTGGGTGGATGCCTGCAGCCTGACGAATGCCGGAAACGGATATGTATCTGAAGAGAGCGGTACCTATTATGTTTCACGCTGGGATGATGTGCGCGGTGCGGGTTACAATTATGCAACTAACGTCTCTCGTCGGCCGACACTGCGGTTCAACGATGTTAACGGTCTGCCCTCAGTCTACTTCCATAGAAACACCTCACTGCCGTATGAAGGCGAGACGATGTTCTGGGATGTTCCGCTGGATCAGATTCGCGCAGTCTTTATGATGGTGGGTTCTCAGGAGGGCGGCGGAATTCTGCTCGGCTCCACGGCTGCGGAAAACACGATTGACTTCTATCGCGGCGCCTGGTCGGGTTATAGTAGTGCTATCCTTTCCTCAAGTAGCAGTTCGTATCTGCGCAATGGACCCTTTTATATTAACGGCAATTCTGTTGATCCTGTTAATACCGGCTACAATGGCTACTTCCAGTTGATAGAGGCTCATCCGACAGGGCCTGTCAGTGCCTCGGCTTTTGCAGGTGATCGCTACCCCTCTATTGTTAATGGCAATGGTTGCCAGCGGATCTCAGAGGTGATCATTTATACTCGCGAGCTGAGCGATCAGGAACGTCTGGATACCGCTGAATACCTGATGCAGAAGTGGCTTAACCGCCCTGTGCCTTATGAGTCAAGTTGTTCCCAGGTGAACGAGTTGTCCTCTGATGAAGCCTTTGAGGTCGCGCTGGCTGAAACCAATGACTGCCTGGATGTTGCACGCCTGGATGCAGGTGGTGGAATGGTCAAGAGTGGTGATGGAACTGTTATTTTGCGCAGTGCCGATCTGACCGGACAGCTGCTGGATGTGCAGGGTGGACGTGTGGTTCTGCATGCAGGAGATCTGTCCTCACGGGTTCCGGATGATGCCTGGATGCACGTGGATGCCTCACAGACCAATACCATCACGTATAGTGTAGTGAACGGCACGAATATGGTTACGAAATGGGAGCATGCTGATGGTGGTTCAACCTGGGCTCAGATCCGTACAACCGCTACCCGTCCACCGCCATTGCTTGTTACCAATGCGTTGAACGGTCTACCTGTTATTGACTTCCGTGAGTACACATCTCCTGTGCCGACAACAGAGCAGTGCTTCCTTGAGTTCAGTGAGGCGTGTTCTGATATCCGTGAGGTTGTCATGGTATTCGGAAGTGAAGGTGGAGGAAATACACTGTTGGGAACTAAAAATGGTCCTAGAGATTTTCAGAGGACAGGATCAATTTATACCGCGCCAATGCTCAATACAGCCGCTTCTCTTTATCTGAGAAAGGGGGAGACGCGTAAGAATGGTGCGTTTGTGAATCCTGTATCAACCGGTTTTTCTGGCGACTATGATGTGATCAGTCTCTCTACCACGGTGGGCGGTGTTTATTCCGATGCTTTTGCCAATTATGCTTATGGCGCCTGTGGAGGCCAGCAGCTTGGTGAGGTCTTCATCTTTGATCGTGTTCTGTCATTGAGTGAGCGACTTGATACCGAGGCTTATCTGATGCAGAAGTGGAAAGGGGTTACCCTGCCTGGATATGAGACGACCGCAATCGGGTCGCTGGCAGTTGCCGCTAATGCGGTTGTGGAGGTGATCGGGGACCTGCCGCTCTCCGGGCTCTCCGGCAGCGGAACTGTTGAAGGCGATCTGACCCTGGAAGATGGCGCGGTTATCTCTGTCGCAGCGGAAGCGGGAGATATCGATGGCTTAACGGTTTCAGGTGATGCAACTCTACTTGGAGGAGGAACGGTAGAAGTTACAGGTGACACCTCTTCGCTTGCTACTGGCGAGTATACGATTCTTTCCTGTGGCTCTCTGCTGGGATCTGAATTGCTGGAATCGGATTGGTCGGTCAGCGGACTGCCCGCATCTTATCAGGCTACATTGCAAGCAGTTGCTGATGATATTGTTTTGCGTCTCTCGCTCAAGGGAACGCTGGTTATTATTCGCTAAATCTGTGATAACCCCGGTCTTGGATTGATTTTCCATCTGCCGGGGTTTGTAACTTAATAGACAGGGTTTTATCCTCGCTGTTCGGCGAGAAGGGGAATAGCATGCATAATAGACGAGATTTTTTAAGAGAGATGACATGGGCTTCATGTGCCCTGACATTGCCATTGCTTGGAGCACAGGGTGGTTGGAAGGACTCTGTGAAGGATGCTTTCATGGCCTCCGGTTTTGATCCTGATAAAGCGGGGAACACAACCTTTGTGATTTGCGGTGATGTGCATGAGCCGGAGTACAGCGAGCATCTGCCCGAACAGATTACTGAATGGAATGCAATGAAACCCGCTCCCCTCTTTATATCGCTGCAGGGTGATAACATCTGCAGTGCTTCGCGCAGCTTCGGGAGTATGCCCAAAATTTTTGATCGTGCCCATACAGAGATGAAGGGATTGCGCGAAAAACTCAATAAGCTGAATCCAGAGATTCCTCTTAAACTGGTCATCGGAAATCATGACTCCTATCCAGGCGAGGTGGATGCAAAGCTTTTTCGCAGTGAGTTTCCTGACGTAAAGCCCTATGAAACCTTTGATGAATCCGGTATCCGCTTTATGATCTGGAATGGTGCCCATGATGGCTCGATAGATCCGCGTCAGCGGAAATGGATTGCTGAACAGTGTGCCAAAATCCCGAAGGATAAAAGCGTGGTGATTCTGGTGCATCAACCATCATTGGGGCAGACAGTTCGTGAACGTGGAATTCCCATTGCCGTCCGTAAGAACTTTGCAGAAACTGAAGCACCGGTGTGGCTGCTGGCCGGGCATGCCCATTGTAACAACCTGCGGGTATTCTCTCTGCCTAAAACAACTATTGCGCAGGCAATACATGTTAAGAGTGTTGATGGCTACTGGGTTTACGGTGTGCGTGATGGTAGAATTGCCGCACGTGTCTATCGAAGTGTCAAAGATGGCTTCAGCGCACAGGCAACGCCCTCAGAAAATACAAAGACCAGCGCAATACCACTGCCTTTTGAAGGACGTGATGATGTGCTCTGGACTCTGTTGATCGGTCAGGATCAGAAGCAGACCGAGGCGGCATTTGTGAGTGGTAAGGGTGGCGATTGCGGAACCTGGTGGTTTTATGTTAAGGAGCTGGTTTTCCGTCTGCCATTGAAAGAAAAGGCTAATGGGGCCAAACACTTTGCTGTGCTGGCGGCAATGAGCAAACATCGCAAAACCGGAGAGCTACCGAAGGTCTTTGCTTCCGGTGACGGTCAAGCATGGACAGAGTGCAAGTTGCTGGACAATAAAGTGTCGGTGAACCGCTATGCAATTCCTGCAGAACTGCAGAACGGTAATGAGCTGTTTGTGAAGATTGAGAGTTTTGGCTATGGCGCCGACACATGTGTGGGCGGCTTCGCATTGTGTAAATGAGCTAAGAGCTGGTAGCTGGTAGTCTGTAGTTGGTAGCAAAAATGCAGAGCAACCTACAAGCTACACGCCACAAGCTTCAAGCTGGGGTGCGGGCAGAGCCCGCTTTAGTAAATTAATATAATTGTCCACAAAGAACACATAGAACGCAAAGATTTACTGCGCAAATTGTATTACTCTCATTCATTTCCGTGTTTTTTCTGTACGTTTTTTATCTCTCACAGAGGCACAGAGTTCACAGAGTAATATCTTTAGTGGTTTTTTCTCCGTGTTCTCTGTGACTCTGTGAGAAATAATTCTTGGAGCAGTAATATCCTGTCTATCCTGTCTATCCATGTTAAATTTTTATTGTGTTGCGGGTAAAGTTTACGCTATGTTCTTTGTGGATAAATTCAGAGAACAAGAAGGAAGGGGTGTCGTCTTCGACGCCCGTTCTGAAATGGTGGAGGATGAACTAAAAATGAGATCAGTTTTTCAAATTGGATTGGCAGTCTGTCTTTGCGCAGGTATCTGTATGGCGCAGGACCCGGAAATTAAGATTGCCCTGCTTGGTGACTCAACTGTTGCAAGAGGGAGTGGCTGGGGGACAGCTTTTGCAGAGCGGTTTACTGATGAAGTTCAGGTGCGTAATTTCGCTATGGGAGGACGCAGTTCAAAGAGCTGGTATGACGAAAAACGGTTGCCAGCAGTTCTGGCGTACAAACCGGATTATGTTCTGATGCAGTTTGGTCATAATGGACAGCCTGGTAAGGGACCGAAACGCGAGACCGACCCAGCTACAACCTATCGTGATTTTCTGAAGATGTATGTCCGTGAGTTCAGATCCATTGATGCAAAGCCGGTGATTATCAGCTCTGTAACCCGCCGCAGATATGATGAAAACGGTAATTTTTATACAACACTCAAACCCTGGGCTATGGCCGCGGGTGAGGTTGCTTCTGAGGTGAAGGTGCCTTTTGTTGATCTGCATCGATCCAGCACCAACCTTCAGAATCGTGTGGGCCGTGCTGTCAGCATGACCTATAATCTGAAAGAGGGAGATACCTCTCATTTCAATAAAAAGGGTGCTGCGATAATATCCAACCTTGTAATACAGGACCTGACAAATGTGGTCAAAGAACTGGGTAAATACTTGAAGTGAGTATTACTCGATCGGCAGGGTAATAGAGAATGTGGTTCCTTTGCCCGGTGTGTTCTCACCGTGATTGTGTCGTTGTGTGCTTCTCGATTTCTATAATATCTTTTATGAAATGGATTATAAGCGACTTTATGTTGTTGTTTATATTACTGAGTTGTCGGATTCTCAGTACTCAATAATTAAGAGTGATTTTGAGAATCAGAAGGCAGGTAAAGTAGCTGACAAAATTAAAGATATACTTGAATACAAAGAGAAATCAATTACTCATTATACATCGCTTGCGACTGCAAAAATTCTTTTGATGCCTGCGGGAGAGGACCCCGCATTATTTAGATTGTCCAACGCTATACACTTAAATGATCCCAGTTTGGAGATCATGCAGCCTGTGATCGCTTAGCTTAAAAGTCTTTTGTCAGCCTCTTGAAACATTTTCAATATATCTCTTGCAACCTTCTCTATTTCAGGGGCAACTGAGACTTCTTCTTCGGAATACATTCGAAGGGCAACGAGAATTGGTTCTAATCGTGTTGCGTGTTTTGACTCTGCTAGAATCGTGATTGTTTCTTTTGCATAACCCGACAAAACAAGGTTTTCGAAAAGGGTCGCAAGATTAACGGCACTTATCTCCCCTAAGGTATCATTGTTAAACAAATCTTTAGTGCAAAGAAGTGCTTCTTCTTTATGACCATTTCTGGCCAGGACGCAAGCTAATGCAAGAATATTTGTTTCGTCTTTCTTTATTGAAACCGCTTTTCTTGCCCAATTAAGTATTTGAGAAGGAAGGCTTCTAGGATATATGTTTATGAATGTCCATGCTAAGAGGTTAAGTAGGTCAGAATTATTTGGGATATCGGTTATTGCCTCATCTGCAATTTTGAGTGGCTTGTCAATATCTTTTGTGTTCTCGCGCAAGGCAATCTGTATTAACCCCAGTCTTGGAATGTAGTTTGATTTATCAGAATCGATCGCATTATTGTATGCCTTTTTAGCTTCAGATATTTTCGATAAATTAACATGCAGAAGGATTCCCATATACGCCCATGCTAAGCTGAATTCAGGATCAATTTTTATAACTTTTATATATGCATCCTCTGCTTGTTTATACTTTTTTAAATTGAATTGGTATAGTTGTGCTATATGGAACCATGCCAGTACATTGTTCTCGTTTAGAGCTATTGCTTTTTTGAAGGATTTTTCTGCTGCTATATAATCTTTTGTGTGTTCACGGAGAAGTTTACCGAACCATAGCCAGTTTAGGTTGTCATTGGGTTTGAGTTCTAATGCATTTCTGTAAGCATCTTCGGCTTTGTCATATTGTTTGGTCTCTTCGCGCAGGAATGCCATGCAGATCCATGCATCGCTATTTTTTTCAGCAGTGTCAATTGCTTTCTGAAATTCTATCTCCGCTCTAACCAAATCGCCATCCATGAACGCTCTCACTCCTTTTGCTAATATGTGGTTGATTAAAGTTAGACTGTCATCAGTTTTATAAGCTTCAAGTTCCTCTAACAGATTCGTTAGCGACTCCGGTTTGTCATCGGCTTTGAGGAAATCTTCGGGAGCGCATTCAAGGAGTTTGGATTGTAGCTCTGGGTGAACGGATTTTATTATTCCTTCAAAGGCATGGTAGTGTAGCTTGCGTTCAGTGCAGGCGAGGCTGCAGGCTTCGTTACCCAGTTTTTTTGTAATGTCGAGAATCTCGGTTTCATCATAGAACTTTACCATGAAATCAATGGCAGCTCTTACTCGATCCGATGGGGCTCCGCGGCGGCGCATCAGGTAGTAAATGTTGTACATCCGTTCAGTTACTCGGTAACGAATTTTTTTGCCATTGCCTGGTATTTCGGTTACTGCTCCCCGGCTGACAAGGCGTTTTAAGAGTGAGCTTGTTTTGCTGACTTCCAGTCGGGCGGATTTCGCTACATCTCTGGCGAGCGATGGGTCCCATAGATCAGCAAGGGCAACATAGACTTTGCGCTCTGTTCGGGGGAGGGCTTCGAGATGACTTTTGAAATAGTCGGTGTGGTCGTCAACCAGTCCTGTCAACTCTTTCATTAGATCTGTGAAGGAGAGATTTTTTCCAAAGTGGGATATTATTGTGAGTAGGCGTGGGTTTCCGCCGGTCAGGATGCTTAGCGCCCGTATCCGGCGCGGGCCTAGGTCATGTCCGGCAATGGTTTTCCAAATGGTGCGGCAGTCGTCATCATTCAGTGGCGGAAGTTCGTGTGGTTTTAGGAGTTCGAAGAAGGCTTTGTTTGTGTTTTCAGGCAGGGATAGACGGGCGGTTGCGGTGGCCATTAACATAATGCGTGGTTCATGCATCAGTGTTTTACGCAATTTCCAGGCATCGTCATCAGATATTTGTTCCCCGAGAATCATATTCAGGTTTTCTACAAAAAGAATAATGCGTTTTTTCTTATCATCGGCAAAGTCCATTAGCTGTGCCAGAGCACGGGCATAAAGCCGGTCGTCATCATGTTCCTCTCTCAGCTCTTCATAGGTGGCCGTCCATTGGGGATTGCCTGTCTGGTTTGCAAGGTGGAAGATTGCCTCTAACCAGAACTCTCCGGCTGTACCGACTTCGTAGCTCTCTTCAGCAAAGATGAGAGGATACCACTGCTCCTGCAACTTTTCATCTTCACGTATCGTGAGCGCCAGTCGTTGAACCAGCATGGTTTTGCCGGTTCCTCGCGGGCCTATAATTAAAACATGCTGATTGGATTCAGTGGTGTTATCTCTGATCGTTCGCAGTATTATATCGTGATCATCGTGTCGTACCACAAATGCGGCATTCAGCTCTTCGTCTGTAAGGAAAGCGGGATTATATTTAATAGGGGGAGTTGACATGGCTTATACCTCTCTTTTCATAATAGGTGTGAAGAACATGGTGTTGCGTCCCTTCCACCACTCGCGCAGAAGCTGTGAAACGAACTGATAGCCGGCCGGAGTTTGCTTTAAATATCCGTCATGTTCAAGAATCCATATGATCTCCTTTTGAGCATCGACTGTGGATTCATCTTCAAAACTGTAGTCGCGTTGAACTCTTGTAATTGCATCTTTTGTTAGAGCGCCGGTAACTGCCGCCTCAGTCAGCAGTTCCATTGCCAGTCCCATCTTATCCATTCCGATAACCAGCTGTAGACGCTCTTCGTAATGTGTGAGTTCGGCGTGCCCGCGAGTACTCAGCATCTCGGTGTGATAGACCTCTTGAGCCTGTTCAGGACTAAGCGTCATCTCTTTATGACGGATGCAGTATGTAAGCGCGTGGTCGAAGAACATCTGTACATGGTGGGGGATGCAGCAACCTAGCAGGCCCACCATTTGTTCTTCGGTGTTATCATCAAATTGAAGTCTGCTCTCGGCGGCTAGTGCGCTGAGGCATCCCATGGCAGTTCCCTTACTCCAGGGTTTAAGATCAAAGGGCATGAAATTATTGACAGTGGAGCTTAAACCTGCCTGGCGTAGAACCGGTTCAAGACCGATACTACCGGAGATAACCATGTGAATTTTATTTTGATGTTCAATGCTATTTTTTCGCAACCATGTCATGAAATCGCCAGCTTTCTTTTTGCGATCCGGTGTAATTATGTAGTCATCGCCCTTTATCATCCGGTTAACAAGAATTGGCACCTCATCCATAAGTAGCAGTACTGGTTTCTCTGCTTCCGCAAGAATAGCAAGAAGCTGATTGCCCTTGCTTTGCCAGTTGCCTTCGGAGAGTCCGGCACGGAGTGTTACGGATAAATCGTCAACTCCTACTTTCTCTACTTTGTCTAGAATGTTGGAGAATATATTTTGGGCTTTGCCCCAGACTGACAGGTGAGCGCCTTCCCGTACATATCTCTTGAATTGAGCAATTTCATCGGTTCTGTTCCAGAATCGATCACCAGTAACCCAGTTTCCATGTGCCTGCTTAAGTGTTTTCATTACTGCCTCCTTATTGCAACAAATCTGTTGCCAACGAATCTGTTGTTAAGTTAACATATGTGATTCTGTTTGTCAATGCTCTGCCAACAATTTTGTTGGCAATGAGGCTGTTGGGTGATTTCGATGTGTTTTTGATTGGGGAAAAAGAGGAGCTGTTAAATATATTTACTTGAACATTTTCACCTTAAAGCCAGCGCTGCAATGACTCTAAGTGTTCTTTGCGCTCTCTTGATTGATATATAGTTGATCGAGGCATTTTTGCCGTTAATCACAGCTGTAGTTCAAAAGGAAGTCAAAATAATCCCTGTGAAAGTACAAATTCATCTGGTTCTTGGTCAGGTATCTGATTCAGTGTAACTTGAAATCCTGCGAATAACCACGAGATTTTTGTCGTCTGATATTTGCGGTGCGCGTGAAGCGCGGTGGTGTTACCGGCGCAGATCCTTCTACGTGGCGATGTATAATGACTCTGCTCAACTTTCCCCAGCCATAATGTTCAACTAGACGGGTTATGATTTGCCCCAGCTTAATGCCGTGAAGTGGGTTTTCGGTTGTTTCTCACTCATAAATTAACTTTTCTTTTGAACTCTTTTTTAAGTTGAGTTAATGCTTGGACTACTTTACGCTGAAGAGTGAACTGCATACAGATTTAGTGTGTAGTCAGACTTCAGTCAGCCGTATTGCTCTGAGAAGCATCGATTAGAACTCTACAAAGCTTCCATCACTTTGCAGATATCTTCATGAAAAACCAGAGCGGCCTGATCATCAAGCGGTGTCGGGTCGCGGTTGATGATTACCATCGGGGTGTTGCGTGAGCGGTAGCCGGGGAGGTTGGCGGCGGGATATACACACAGAGATGTTCCTATTACCAGAAGCAGATCCGCTTTACTTATTGCCTCAACCGAGGCATTCCAATCATATTCAGGTAGCATCTCCCCAAAGAAGGTGATGTCCGGTTTGAATATGCCGCCGCAACTGCAGTGCGGAATCTCTCCCGTTTGAATTGCTGGAAAAAGCTTTTCTGTTTCTGTTTGTTCTCCGCATGCACGGCAGGTGCTGGTGATGAAGCTGCCGTGAACGGTGTAGACAGGGTTAGATCCAGCCCGCTGGTGGTAGTCGTCTACATTCTGCGTAATAACCGTGACCTTCTCTCCACTGTTGCTCCACTCTGCCAGCTTGGTATGAGCAGCGTTTGGTTTAGCATCGCGAACTTTGGGGTAGAACTCGCGTGCAAAGTTATAGAAGAGCGAGGGGTCCTGCCTGAAAGCTCCCAGATCAAAGACATTTACATTGCGCTTATCGGCATAGAGACCACTGGCGGAGCGGAAGTCGGGTATGCCGGAGCCAGTGGATATTCCCGCCCCGGTGAGTACGGCGATTGAACCTGCTCTGTCAACCATCGCAGATAGTTTTTCGATTTTATTATTCATGCTAAATCTGCTTTCAGCTTGGACCAAGCGTAGATCAAGGAATGCGCGTAATTTTTATTTCAAAATGCCTGGTTGTGTTATCACCGCCGCAGCTTTAGGTAAAAACGCTGCGCGTTTTGGGTGTTTTAAGGAATTTGGTTGCGGCTCTGTTTCGCTGTGCTAATATAATTCCTTTTCTTGTTTTTTATGTACGGTTTATTCATTCATGATTTTACTGACTGCGCAGAGCGCTACCTCTTCAACTTACGCACTCTCGCATTTTAGAACTCGCGCACTAATTTTTTCGCAGAAAAATTCCTTCAGTTCTCTGTGTCATTGTGGATAAAAAATACGCAGTGTTATTCTGTGTTAAAAAATGTTTTTAATTGTTCATGGAATTCCGGGTAGTCGGAGATAGTGTTGTGTTCGGCATCTTCAATTGTTTTAGCTGTGACCTGATCAGAGGGGAATGCTTTTATTAGACGCGTGGTATGACGTTTCTTGATGATTCGGTCATTTTCCGCCATGAGGATAAGTACGGGCACTTTAATATCCTTCACCCGGCTGATGGAGTTATATTGATCCAGCAATAGGATGCGTAGTGGGTAGATCATAAAGCGGTGCTGGGCAACACTGAGGATGCTGTCGTACGGGGTGGCTAGCGCCACTCTGTTGATAGTGCGCTGTGATGCCAAATATATGGCAACTCCACTGCCTAGACTGCGACCAATGGCGGAAATCGAGGCATGGCGTTCTTTTATCTGATCGTAGAGAGCGAGCGCATCCGAAAAGATGCCCTTTTCGGTGGGATTGCCTGTGCTGTCGCCGTAGCCGCGATAATTAAACAGGTAAACGGTGTGGTTGGTGAAATCCTGTTGGAATTCGTAGGCGTTGTAGATGACCGCTTCGGCAGTGCCACCAAAGTAGATGATGGCCCTTTCTTTACCTGAGTTTAACACAATGACCTTGATGGACTCTCCCTCGTTCTCAATAATCTCCTCCGCATAGCGGTGAGGTTCTGGCGCTGTCGGAAAATAAATCATCTTGCGTTGACGGAAAAACAAAAACACACCCACCAGAATGTAGATGAGCGGATATATGACCATGCGTTTTTTTATCCCGGGTTTCATAAAGTTTACAGTTTACCGGTTTCAGTTAGCAGTTTCCAGTTAGCAGTCGACATTTTTTTTATCATAATGGGCTTAACACGACCCCTAGGCTACCGCGAAGCGAAGACAGAGCGCATGTCAGATCAGTTGAAAGCTGTTATGTCGTTATCAAAGGTCTTCCCGGCATTTATTTTCATGTACGACAGAACACCTGCAAACGAGACAAGTGCGATGCTTATATACAGCGGGATATCATATGAGTTGGTCTTATCAGCCAGATAACCGCCAACTCCCGGGGCGATGAACCCCGCCAACCCATATGCCAGGAAGCATAGCGGGTAAAGTCGGGGAAAAGAGATCGCGCCGAAGTGCCGTGATATGCTTGAGGCATAAACAACAAAGTTGGCACCGAAACCAAAACCAAGCAGCCCGATGGTAAGAAGCAGTGCCGATTTCGGAAGCGGAACTAGTAATAGCCCTGTTGTGACAGCAAAGCTGCATAAAGATAAAGGGATGGTTTTATGTCCGAGGTGGTCGCAGGCCTTTCCCCAGGTGATTCTGCCGATTGCATTTCCGACTGCAAATATAGATACGGAAATGGCCGCCTCGCCTTCGGTCAGTCCGGCTTTCATGACCAGGGGTGTCAGGTGTCCTATAATCAGCAAACCAGCGAAAGTTCCCGCGAACATACCGATTGCCAACACATAAAACGGCCAGGTGAAAATTGATGAGAGTGAATGCGCTCTGCCTGCATTTGTCTTTGATATCCGCGGCTCAACCAGAAGAGATGCAGCCAGCAGTAAAATGATTCCTGAGCATATCCCGAATCTTCGGAAGAAAATCAGTACATCCATTCCGTTTAGCAGCAACCGTTCCGCAATTGAAGAAAGCAGTACGGCGCCTGCCCCGAAACCTGCGACAGCTACTCCCGTGACCATGCCCTTCTTTTCCGGAAACCACCTCATTGCCACTGATAATGGACACACATAGCCAAAGCCAATCCCCATGCCCGTAATGCCGCCGATTCCCAGCAGCAGAAGAGGAAATGAGTTGCCGGAAAACGAGGCAATCAGATATCCGGACATAAAAAGAAGAGCGGCAATTCCGGCGGTCAAGCGCGATCCTATCTTTGTCAGAACCCATCCGGAAAATATCATTGAAATGGTGAAAGTCAGAATGGTCACTCCGAATATGAGTCCGCATTGTCCTGCATTCAGATCATGGGTTTTCATTAGATAGGGGACGAATGTGCTCCAAGCATAGATTCCTCCCAATATCGTTTGAATCAAACAACCAGCCGCCAAGGCTATCCAGCGGTTTTTCATCTCAGCATCCTCTTGTTTAGCTCTGCCGAATGGCGGCGCTAAAATTGATTATAAACCTGGCTAAAGCAAGCATCCTGCTTGCCTGAAAAGTAAAGCAAGCATCCTGCTTGCCCGAAAAGTAAAGCAAGCATCCTGCTTGCCCGAAAAGTAAAGCAAGCATCCTGCTTGCCTCAATAATAAACCAAGCAGGATGCTTGGGTTACTTTTAATGCTGCTGATTGTACCGGTTATAGCAAAACTTATGTTGTTGAACGGAGTTGTGTCTCTGTTCTATTTAATATCATTATATATGAGGTGGTATGAAACAACAAAGAAAAACACCGAAGAACCAGAAGTTGAGAAATATACAGAAGTAGCTGTGAAGTCTGTGAAGATTGTAAATATACGCTTTACAATCCAGGCCAATCTGCGATAATACGCACTTATAAGAGAACAACTCCAAATTTTGATTGGGGGGCGACTGGATTCGACGGGTAAGTTGAAGCATTCGTGGCATGTCGAGGATGATCGTTGGCCTCGTAAATAATCGATCAAAAACATTAAATGCTAACAATAGTTACGCAATGGCTGCCTAAATTGTGCGCCACGTTTGCTCCCTGACACCTGTTAAGGGAATCCAAATGTCATTTAGCAGGTTAGTTCAAAATTCGTGCTCGCGGGGTTTTGGGCGAAAACAACAGAGAGCTGGCTCCAATGACAGTTTGTGTATTGTCGGTCTGCGGAGTAAGAACAATAACAGTACACTATGCATGTAGAAGCGCGTGTGACTCTTATTCGGACGGGGGTTCAAATCCCCCCGCCTCCACCATGCTTCGCCCTGACGGGCTACGCATGGCGCAGCCATGAAAAGCACGTCAGGGCGAAACATGCCCTGCATAGCTTGCTGCGTCCGGCATAGCCGTAGGCGACGACGGAAAAGCGAAGCACGGGCCTTTGGCGCACTGTGTCCGCGGAGCCATGAAAAGCACGTCAGTTGCGGCTCCAGGGTCAAACCTAAAAATAGAATATAGCGTTTATTGAGGTTGAGCACCTTTAGCGGACGTCATTCAACATTCCAACTGGATTGCTCCGACTACAAATCAACACCTCCTTATTCAGTGCGTTCATAATAATTAGAATTAAGTCTTAAGTCAAGTTGTCGCTTAGATTATTTGCGGCATCCAATCTCTCGGCACTCATCCCTTGGAATGTCTCGCTCGGGTGCCTACACAGACAAAAGCTGATTGTTGCCAAGGAGGATGAACAAATGCAGTGGTGTGATGAACTGGAAGAGCTACTCAAGCATGAATCCGAAACCGCTGTCAGCTTTGCTGCTGCGGTTGCTCATGGAGGTAACGCGAGTCGTGCGACTTGGTGTATATGATAATTGATTTCTGGATATCATATACTCTCCTCAATCAATGCAAAATCGGTGTCATGAAGACGCATCTGACTTTGGGCTACATGGGTATATGAGCTGCTAAGTATCGCCTGAATGCTTGTTTTTTCAGGGGTCTCGCATTGAGCCCCAAAAATGATTTCTTTCACAGCAGCTGGAGGAAAGTGCCAGAAATTCAGACCGTCTGATTCGACAGTCTTTACCAACGGCGCAAGCAATCGTACTTCAGCTTCATATCTCCAATGACGTGATTTTATTGTGAGATGAGGCAATATCCACTCATCACCTGAACCCACAACATCAACTATGTGAAACTTGTTCCTTTGATCTTTGTATTGTACTTCATGGAGGTACTCTTTGGGTGAAATCTGGTCCTCATCGAAACCGATGAGAACTCCACGATGTTTGTCGGCATAGTGTGCCCACATGAGAATATCGGTCTTCTCCCGTGAGAAGCACACAACACGGACATGACTGCACAATGTATCGCGGCAGTATTCCGGTGATCGCTTATAATTGCGTATGAAGGTTCGGTAAAATTCGTGATTGTTGTTCAGTAAGTTCATGACTTTCTGGGGAGATCCGGACACTCCGTTGGTCTTTTGGTAGGCCGCCTGCCAAAAGGCAAGTGTTTGCGGATCGTTCAGTTTTTTGTCGATTTTCTGGTCACTTGGTTGCACGTCCGTGCGAGGCAAACATTCAAAAGGATCGTTAAACTCTTTCGGATGTGACACCTTAAGTCGTGCATCCGTGAGCGTTTCTTGTGCCCAGCAACCCGGAATGTACTTATACAGCATTTTTGATCCTTTCATCTCAGGTCTAATGTTTATTTCAGCGGCGGTGCGGAATGCTGCACACACTATGAAATCTTGTAGGGGACATTCCTATTCTGATGATACCCAGCCAGATCCATTGCCAAGCTGCTGATAGCACACTCTTTCCTCACCGCAGGCTTTTGCTATCTTGTCGGCAATGCTTTCTGCGGCGGCAAATATCTGCCGGGCCATTTCGGGGTTGCAGTGTTTTTCCCATTCAGGATGCACTTCTACAACCCTATTACCCTTGATCCGCGATAACTTTGGATCGCAGATCTCATAAGTTCTGCCATGTACCAGCTGATCGCGGATTTGCATAGCAAGTATAAAAGACAGGTATTCAGGGTTTTCACATCTGATATCAAGCTTAAGCTCCTCAATCAGTCCCTTCAGCTTGTCCTTGGTTTTGCGGAGGCCTTTCTTCTCCCATCGCTTAGGTTGCCTGTGCGCTTCCTGCTGCAGGTCTCCGGGCGGCCAGTTCGTTGGATTATTATCCCATTTGTCACCGAAGAATCTCGGACCGACGTGGTTCATGTAGGCCTCTAAAAAAAACACCGATGCCAGTATCGTATGCATGGAAGAGTAATAGGCAACGTTTCCCGCGTTGAAGTCTTCCGGGGCTTCATGTTGCGGGGCGGCACAGGATAGAGCCCATCGAGCTGCTTCCAGCAGATGTCCATATGTATTGATTTGCTCACGCTGGTATTTCAGCTTGTTGATATCCAATTATACACCCTTGACGGTTTTGACAATCCAGCCCAGTATCAACAGGAACAGGATCAAGGCGATTAATATCTCAAAATTTGGGCGGCTCCAGGGGCAAACCCAAAAAAAAAATAGCGTTTATTGAGGTTGAGCGACTTTAGAGGGCGTCGTTCCATATCCACATCCCAACTGGCTTGATCCTGCGCAAATCAACACCAACTCATTCAGTGCGTTCATGATAATTAGAATTAAATCTTTAGTCAAGATGCCACTCAGGTTTTCCACAACTTTATTTAAACACCCACCGTCGCCACCGTTTTTTTCAGCACTCTCTGAGCCGCCCTTCATTCAGATCCGCACTGGTGGCCCCAAGGAGCTGTTCACGGGCAAAGGGAGCGTTTTAAACGGCATATTTGAGCAGTTGAGGGCGGCTAGTGCGGCTGTAGCTGATACGAAGGGCAAGCCGGTCGAGCAAGTCAAAATAGACATCGGGGTCGTGTATTGAAACATAACAATTGAACGTTGTAGGTGATCCAATTTATGCGGCAAAAACTCGCCCGACATCCCGTATGTTGATATGAGAAACAAACAGAATTGTTCATTTCAGCAACAACAACATCAACTTAATCAACGCCAACATAATAATTAGAATTAAGTCTTTAGTCAAGATGCCACTCAGGTTTCCCTCAACTATATTTAAACACCCACCGGCGCCACCGCCTTTTTCAGCGCTCTATGAGCTACCCTTCGGCAATATCCACGCCGATGGACCCGATGCACTCTTGCAACCCCTGAATTCACTTCTTTCGCTATATAAAAGGCCGCACTTCCGGCTTCAACTCATGCCTAGCCAATCTGGAGCGGATACCTGCTTGAATTCCTGTCTAAACGGCCCAGGTAGCTATTCGATTTTTTATAGATTATCCAGTGCAAATGCAGCACAGACCTGTTCAAGCCAAGTTCGGCAAAAGTGATGCCTGAATTTAGGATTAACTCCAATAGGCTTTGTTATTTCTTCAAGAGACTTGAGTTTCTCTCTCAAGTTTAGTTCACAGGCAGTAACAATTGCAGCTCTATCCCCAGTCGTGATAATCATTGCATCTCTGTCATGTTCTGCGCACCAAGCCAGCAACTCCTTCTCACCAGCATCCAGCCCGCTGAGCGTAGCCGCTTTAGTTGCCGCCTTAACACATTGTACAGGAGTCACATCATGAATTACCATATCCCTGGCAATCTGTCCCTGATCTACGGCAATGTACTCCGGGTCATAAGGGTTTCCGTCGGCCAGTTCTTCACAGCATTTACGTACTGTATGTAATTCGTATCTGTCAACCAATTGTCTCCAACACTTAACACGATGCGCCTCAATTATAGCGCATGTGTCAAAATAAATAACTGGTTTGCCATTACCCATGTATCTTTTATACTCCCAATGGCACCTGGATCCCATGAAACTTAAACAGCTCTTTCAAACCTCCTCGTCCCGTAATTCCAAGTAATTTGATTAAACGCATCACAGACACATCCGCCTGCTCCAGCGCCTGACTCGCCCGTTCCATAAAATTGCGTGAAAAAAGGGCAGGAATATCCCTTACATTTCTTTCTTCATCTCTTTTTAATATCTCCTCATCTGTTATATATCCAAGAGTTTTCAACCGACACCCCAGTGCCCAGGTAGAAACTTTCAGTTCCATTGCAACCGCAATAGACCAGGTTTTCATATCCATGCCTGATTTATCACGAACATTCCATAAGGGTTCCAGAATACTTCGAGGCATAAGAAGGGCACTCGCAAAATTATCGGCAAGCTGCTCAATTCTTTTAGCCTTGTAACCGGATGGATGTTCACGATCAACACGTTCAGGAGGAAGAGCATCCCATGTCAGAACGTGAAACAACTCATGAGCTATATCAAAATTACGGCGTCCTACTGAGTCTTTTCGATTCACCAGAATAGTATCTGCACCTGGAATCTGACAAGCTGCACCAGAGATACCATCAGGCATATCCACAAAAAGAACGAGGGTTCCTAATTTATCCTCTATAGTCGAAATCAATTTTACGGCAGGAATACTGCCAAGCCCCCACGCTTTTATCAAATTTTCACCGGCAGCTTGAGCCTCCTCAAATGAAGACTTGTTGTTTAACGTTAATTGAGGACGTAATGGACTGATCTCAATGGATTGTTTTCGGCCTTGTTCACGCCAGAAAGCTATCCATTGTCCGGCAATCGACTCAAAAGCTTCCAACTCTCCCTCTCCTGCACCTTTTGCCCTGAAGGAAAAACGCCCTTCCCCTTCCAGTCGAAATGGATCTGTGAAGAAATCAAGATCACGGTTCAAAACAGACATAAAACGAGTCAATTCTTCAGCAGAGACCTTACGCAAACCCGACTCAATAGCCGTAATTGTCTGACGGTCCTTAAACCCCATCTCTTTTCCCAACTGACTCTGTGTAAGATTCATAGCTTCACGAGCCACCTTAATCCTGAGACCTACACGACTCTCAAAAGAATCTCGTAATGCAGAACACATACCTTCCTCCTTTTTCAGTGTAAAAATGTTATCATTGCTTTTATTTAATTGCAAGATTATATTTCATTTTAACTGATGTTACAAGCCTGCTGGGCAAAAAAACTCTATTTTTTTACCCGACCTGAAAACCAAAAGACAAAGATGTGGGGGGGGGGCATAGGCAGCGGCTCCAGTAGTAGCTCCAGGGTCAAACCCAAAACAGAAAATAGCGTTTATTGAGGTTGAGCACCTTTAGAGGACGTAGTTCAACATTCCAATTGGATTGGCCCGACCACAAATCAACACCAACTCATTCAGTGCATACATAATAATTAGAATTAAGTCAGTAGCGTCCCATAGGACGCTTAGGCTGTTAGGGGTTTAGGCTGCAGGCTATTAGGTAAAATGTTTATGGCACGTTTGAGTCAATCAACAAACGGTATTTTGTATTCAAGTGGTAAGCGATTGATTTTTTGCAAAACCCTAAACACCCACCGGCGCCACCGCCTTTTTGAGCGCTCTATGAACCACCCTTCAGTCACATCCGCACTGGTGGAACCGAGGAGCTGTACGCAGGCAACAGGAAGGAGGTTGACCAAGGGTCGTCAAACAGCATCCGGGAGTAAAACCGCTGTATTGGCGCATTTCATTTCCATTGAGAGTCCTCTTGCGTGAAGTAAAGGGAATCAAAGTAATGCAAGCATCCTGCTTGCCTAAATAGTAACGCAAGCATCCTGCTTGCCTCAACAATAAGCCAAGCTGGAAGCTTGGGTTACATTGCACATCCAATGTCTACGGTAATCACAAGACCCCCACTATTGCGTGCCCCATTGGTTTGCAACATCAGATATTGACAACGCCCTTGCATTCAGGATAGGCACTGCAGCCCCAGAATTGCTGTGGCACATTCCGTACCGCCATTGCCTCCGGACTATCCTGAGCCCAAAGCTGCAAATGCCGATGACGTAGAAAATCTTCATAGTCAAGCAGCAGTTCCTCCTGACTTGCCCTTGCCACATTCACCAGACGCAACTCCGTCTGCGAAGATGTTGCAGCCGCCCTGCTTCCTTCGGCAATGTTCTGTCGACCACTTCGTGCAGCCTGCACCATCTGATCCACAGTGCGGGAACGAGAATCAATAAACTTCTCGCAGAACCAGACCGTTGCATCATAGATAATAGTTGCCGTTTGAAAACTGCATGTGCTCCGATAACCTCCGCTAAGCCTTAACTTTTTCGCACCCATGTTTTCACCTCATAACACTGAACCATCTGTTCCTTTATGAAAAGTTTACAAAAGCAATGGCAAAACCACAATGTCGAAATACCTTTGATTCCAGGGTCAAACCTAAAAATAGAATATAGCGTTTATTGAGGTTGCGCACCTTTAGAGAACGTCGTTCCACATTCCAATTGGATTGATCCAACCACAAATCAACACCACCCAACACCACCTCATTCAGTGCGTTCATAATAATTAGAATTAAGTCTTTAGTCAAGATGCCAATCAGGTTTTCCACAACTTCGATTTGAGCACCCACCGGCGCCACCGCCTTTTTCATCACTCTACGAGCCACCCTTCAGTCACATCCACACCGATGGACCCGAGGAGCTGTTCGCGGGCAACAGGAGCGTTATAGACGGGATCTTCGAGCAGTTGAAGGTCGTTAATGCCAGTGCGGACGAGGTGACTGTATCCGCAAACTGTTCATCAGCTTCCAGCAGTTTCTTTATGAGGACACTGCAGCGGTGTAAAATGCTCATCATAAAAATAATTAAAAAAAATACAAAATTACGCTTGCACCCGCTTGTACATCCAGGGGGTTCTCGTTTCCCTCTACGGTCGATTATTATTCTTCAGTCTTGCCGTTCTGTTTAACTCAAACCTGCCTTTTGTCTCAAAGCGAAACTTGGGGGTCAACTTGAGTGCTGCTTTTGCAATGGCGAACTACTGTCTCTTCTGCGACCCTAGAGATGCCCGTGGTCTGTCCTAAGAATCTCACAACAGCCCGTAGTGTATCAGGCGTACCGCAGGAGACGCAGGAGTGTGCTGGGAGGAATAAAATCGCCTACGTTCTGGGAGGGCTTAGAACGGCTCCCAGGGGCCTATGCGGCCTCTGGGGACATCTGGGACATCTGCCTAAGTATCTCTCTGCCCAAGCACCCAAACAACAATCTAATTCAGCTCCTGCTCCAGTGCCAAGTGAGCCTACATGATATTAAACAGGGGGGGATCTTGGCTCTTACCCTTTTTTTGGTTTACAAATCCATTACAGTCTGTGAATGGAATCCAGCTGGGGTGGTGTGGGACCTGCGCTCTCCCAAAGATTCCGGCCGGAACCAAATCAGACTCGCATTAAAAATTATTCAGGTTGTTGGGCTCATGGTCTGCTGCCTTGCTCTTTTTTATGTCTGGTTGTTGGGGGGCGGGATTCTTCTTAATCTGAGTGGGGTGGGTTTGGTCTACCAGTGCTGTGGGCCCTGTTGTACTCTGTCATCCGCTCCATTAGGCGCTCTTGATGCAGCTATCTGCTGCAATGTCAATCACGGCGGCTGGTGCCCTAAAGGTCGCAAACAGGAAAAGCGTAAGAAGATCCCGGATAAGTATCAGCTCCAGGAGATGAACACTGGCGATTACCTGAAGCGCACAGAGGCCAACGTGATTGATTCAGAAGCGACTTTAATACTTACTTCGGTGAACTATCAGGCGGCAGCCTGCGTACTCAGGAGTTCACCCTCAAGCACAGCAAGCCCTGTCTTCACCTGGACATAGCGCCGATGTCAATAAACGATGTCACGCAGGAGTTCAAGGCCTGGCACAGAAAGATAGCTGCTGATCACTCGGGCTATGTTCTTAACGTTGCCGGCAACAGGGAGAGTAAGGCTCCAGGGATAGAGGCGGCCAGTGTGCTCAATCAGATATTTCAATTATTTACTGCCAAACACGAACGTAGCCTGTCCAACATCTCTCCTCAATTCTTCGCGTTGTTCAAGGTAGGTTGTCATCGTACCTTGTTCATTCATTGCCCGCACTCGTTTTAATACGGCATTCAATTGTTCATCGCTTACTAAAGACCATGTCGAATCGCCATCACGATAAGTTTTCTTCAGAGGACCTTGAGGATCTAAATAGCCTTGACCTTGCAAAACTTCATGTAAAGGGACGATTTTTCCGATAGAGTGAAAACCTGTTGCTTGGAGTACCTCTTCGATCTTCTCTATGGGAGGAAATCGTCGAGCGATAGATTCTACAGCCTCGGGGATCAGGTCAGCCCACCAAAAACCATCCCGAAGTTGTCGTTGACTACTTGTATTCAGCACAACAACTCCATCGGGACGAAGCACACGATGGGCTTCCTGTACCAGTTTGCGTAACGGGCCAAATTCCTCCTTAGAATTATCATTCCCAAGATGATGAACCACCTGATTAAACATCAGTCCATGGAAACTCTGTTCATCATAAGGAATATCCGGCAATTCTCCCAAACCTAAGCGAACATTGGGAGTCTCCTTCAGTTTTTTTTGCGCCTCACTCAACATGTTTTCATTGAATTCCAGGCCATGAAGATAGCCGAACTTGTCATTCAACGCCTTGATGTAGCTCCCGGTTCCACAACCTGCGTCTAAAATGGTTTGGGCGGATAAGGGTTGGGGCGACCCAGCAAAACATCCCAGGACAATTTCAAGTCCGACAGGGGTTCTGGTCTGGTCATAATTTGCCGCTGTCTCGTGATATTTTTCATATTCAGAACTATTCATAACTTTATATTCTTTCCTTTTTTAAGGTAGTTGAATGTTCAACTCAATTAATACATCTTGTAAAGTTTGCAGAAAATCGCGAATATCATCTTCCGCAATGGCTCCCATGTTTGCTAACCGAAAGGTACGCTTCTTGCCGATTTTGCCGGGATAGATGGTGAAGCCTCGTTCATAAAGCTTATCATGCATCATATCAAAATCGAAACCAGGCGTTTTTGGATATTCAATTGTGATCAAAATATGGGATTCCTGCTCCGGTTGTGTTAAAATTTTAAACCCCAAGCCCTGCATCCCTTCCCGCAAAACACGCCAGTTTTGCGTATAGCGGTCATATCGCTGCTGCTGCCCTTCCTCAAGAAATTCATCAACCGCCTGCCGTAAGGCATACATGGTTTGCACCGGAGGGGTGAAACGCATTTGGGAGCTTTTTTCAAAATAGGCATATTGATCGTACAGACTTAAATAATATGAACGTCGGGGATACGATTGAACGCGTTTCAATTCCTGTGTGCTGCAAATCACAAAGCTGATGCCTGCCATTCCTTGAAGACATTTATTGGAGGTGGACATCATGAAATCGATCTGACAGGTTTTAATATTTAATGGAACTCCGGCAAAACTTGAAATGGTATCCACCACAAAGACTTTCCGATACTGCTTCACCAATGCCCCTATTTCCTGAATCGGGTTCAATAATCCTGTCGTTGTCTCATGATGCACCATGCCGACAACGGCGATATCCGGATCTCGTTGTAACGCAGCCTCAATCTCCCCAAGATCAGGAAAAGCTTCCCAGGAGCATTGTATTTCAACACACTCAATCTGGTAAGCGTTAGCGATCTTGACCATACGTTCGCCATACGCGCCGTTATTGACGATCATAATTTTTTTCTCGGGCGGTGTTACGGAATTAATGACGGTATCCATTGTGGCTGTTCCCGATCCTCCGAACAGGACGGTCGTATACTCACCATCCCCGCCGGCAATTGCCGTCAAATCATCTGTTATAGACCGCATTAAAGCGCCGAATTCGTGTTCTCGGGGACAAATATCGGGAACGACCTGAGCCATCTTCACTGTGTCGGTCGTCGTTGCGGGACCTGGATTTAACAAAATATTCCGGGTGATTGTCATTGTTTGTTCCACCGATTCATAAACGCCAATTTATTCTCAATCGGCGATGTTGTCGGACGCCCAAGATCCGGTCTTGCACCACTGTTAACATTGATGACAAGCATTGATGGTCCGGATTGATGCTGCAGCCTGCCAAAGGCATCCCGCAACTCGCCGGCAGAGGACGCCGCAACAGCCTCTTTATAGTTATTCGCCAACGCCATCTGGACAAAATCAACCACCGAAGATGTCGTTGGCTGCCCCCCGGTGGAATCGTATGCCCGATTATCAATTACAATGTGAAAGAGATTTGAGGGGGCATAATACCCAATCGTCGACAAAACGCCCGCGTTCATAAGCAGCGCTCCGTCTCCATCCAGAATATAGACCTTATGGTCTGGTTTTTGTAGAGCAATTTCCGCGGCAAACGAGGAAGCCAGTCCCATTGAACCAACCATTAAAAAGTCATTCTGATGCCCAAATGCCGTAGCCTCACGATGCTCAAATACCTCTCTGGATGTCTTCCCGGTAGTTGCTATGACAATGTCTTCTACATGCACGGTATCGAGAATAATATTGAGAGCGTCTTCGCGCGTCATGTCATACGGTTTTTGCGTTTTCTTCTGTTTGGTATATTTGTCAAAGGTCTTTTTTTGAATAATTAGCGCATAGGGTTGACGGGTTGTCGTCATATATTCGTTCGCCTCCGCAATTATTCGCTCTGCGTCATCAAGTGAATCAGGCAATATGCTGAACCGAATATCCAGCATCTGTAACAGCTCTTGCGTGATCGTTCCCATTTTCTTGTGTTGAGGTTCATCAGGCTGGTCGGGCTGACCGCGCCAGCCTACCATCAACAGCACGGGAATATTGTAGATTGACGAATCAAGCAGGGACGTGACCGGGTTGACAATATTGCCTAAACCGGAATTTTGCAGATACACCATTCCAATTTTACCGGTGGCGGCATAATATCCCGCTGCCCAGCCGATAGCATCCCGCTCGCCAGTCACAATTCTATTGGTCAAACCCTCTCCGTGCCTGTCATCAAGAAAACTCATCCAGTCTTTAAACGTGCTGTCGGGCACACCGCAAAAATAGGTCAATTCATGTTGTTGAAAGATTCTATAAAGATCATTACCTAGCATTGCAGACTCTCTAAGGCGTGTTTATAATCATGCGTATTATGAATTTCCTGCCAACCTTGATTCACTTCACAGACGTTGAGAGGATATCCCAGGTCAATGAGCTCCTGAATAATGTCGGTAAATGAAGCTGTCTCAAAGGTGGCGGCTTCATGAAATTTTTTGCCGGCATATTTTTGCGCCGCTTCATGATAGACACTTTTCAAAATATCCGCCCCCTGTTCGGAGAAATATGCAATTCCCGTAAATTCATGCGTGGCGAGATCGGGAGAAACTCTCTTGCCAATCATTTTGATTTCCATATCCGTCAAGGGGGTCAGCATACGGTAATGATCGTTATTTGCCTGATGCTTTGCGATAACCAGTTCCATGCGAGTCTTGTGCAGTCTATCCAGGCGGGAAGGATACGTACTATCAATGATCAGGACAATATCCTCCTGGGTTTGGAGAACCTCGCTGATAACCTTTTCATAAAATAAAACATCCGAATAGATCATAATAAATCCGTCCTGCATCTGTTCTTCAGCGCAAAACAAGGCGTGCAGCGGAGAATTGAGATCATACTGAGGATTAATAATTTTCTTAATCTGTCGATAGGTGATTTTCTCAAGCCCAAAACCCCCCACTAAATAAATGTTGAAAATTTTGGCATTGTTCAGTACTTCCGCCTGTCGCTGGATAATCGATTTATCCAGCAGTTCAACCGCACTGATGGGAATATCACCGCATTTCTCAATTAAAGCAGTATCCAATAATCGGTGTGTATCAGGAATAATGGCACAGGTTTTCATCCGATTATAGACCTTATCTTTCTCTTTCACGTCCATAAAACCGACGGTTTTGAAGACATCCCTGACAGGTGCGCAGATGAGGTCGGCTTCAAAGCTTCTTCCTGATATAAGAATTTTTTTACATACCTTTTGCATTGCCGCATACGACGCACGTAACAAATGGTTGGCATGGATGATGATGTTAAATCCTCGCTGCACTAACTCCTGTTCAGTGAGCCTATTATAGGCGGTGGGCACACACACTAATGGTTTTCGATAGCCCAATTCATCGCACAGCTTCGTATATTCTTCGGCAAATCGAAAAACATCACGAGGTTCACGTTCTTTTGAGTGGATCATGATCCCGTCCGCCCCGGCTCTCAGATACGTTCTTGCCCGACTGATAGCATCCTCAATCCCTTTATTGGCAATTAAACTTTCCAGACGGGCAATAATCATAAAATCTTGAGATAAGGCTATTTTGTTGCCCCGCCAAATTTTCGTCGCAAACACATCGGGATCTTCCAACTCTTGCTTTGCTCCAGGTTCAAGGCTGTTACGTTTAGGAAAGATTTTATCTTCAATGATCACTGCCGAGACGCCAAAGCGTTCCAGCTTGGAGCAAAAATATTCAAACTGCGTCGCCTCGCCGCCGGTATCACCATCAACAATCATCGGTTTGTTTGTGACGTTCATAATTTCTTCAATACTGTGCAGACGCGAATCCGGCCCAATTATTTCAGCATCCGGATGTCCTTTCGATGCTGAATCGGTAAAACTGCTTTCCCACAAACCGTCGAATTCCAGGCAATCTCCGTTTTCCAGATTAATACAGGCGTCATTCCCAATCAATCCACTTAAACCGTTATGGGTTTCAATAATTCGTGCAAAACCATTTTTTAATAGAATTGTTTTTAGTTTCTTTCGGCGTTGTTCAGGGCTGATAAGATTTTTAAGAGACATATTATTTCCTTCAAATTTATAATCGGACCATGACAGTGACAACAACACTGTGCCGGTTTAGGGTGTTAGCTATTATTTTCTGCCGATCGACTCAGCAAACAAGCTGAAAAGCACAAAGAACTGATAGTAAGGGATAAGGGATTTCTTTTCGTAAGCGCTACTATGCCAAAAGAGTCCTTGTATGTCAAGGGACGCAACGGGAAGGTTCTCATGCACCAGTCACGTCATAGCGATCATGTACGGTCATCTGACAAAGGCGAGAAGCCTGAATGAAATCTGTGACGGGCTCAGACTTCATGCTTCTGATCTGGCAAAAATCAAGAATGCCACACCGCCGAAACGGAATACATTCTCCAACGCCAACCGCACCAGAGAGCCGGCCATTGCCGAAAACATATTCTGGGATTTTCTTGAGCACATCAAAGAAACGTACCCGGACTTTGCGTATGATAAGAAGCATTCAGGTTTTCTCTCCCGCATTAAGCGCAGCATTTTCGCTATAGATTCAACGACTCTGCAACTCGCCCTCAACTGCATTGACTGGGCAAAGCACCGCCGTAAAAAAGCGGCGGCCAAAACTCATATGTGTCTCAATACGGGAAGCGGGATTCCCTCATTTGCAGTGGTTGATAAAGCTTCGGCTCACGACTCAACCAGGGCTGAAGATATCTGTGTGACGCTCAAAGATGGTGACATTCTGCTTGCTGACAGAGCGTATGTGAAGTTCGACTTCCTTCATGGACTATCCAGTCGCGGCATCTACTTTGTGCTGAGAGAAAAAAAGAACATGTGTTTTGAAGTGGCAGAGTTTCGCTCACATAACGATCCCTCGATCATCTCTGATGAAACAATTAAACTGGCGGCAGCCAACACCTCAAAGAAGTATCCTGATGTTCTCCGCCGGGTGAAAGCGATTGTTGAAGTGGACAGCAGAAAAGTCGAGATGACATTCCTCACAAACAACTTTCAGTGGAGCCCCCGGACAATAGCGGAACTGTATCGCCGGAGGTGGGCCATCGAGATCTTTTTCAAGGAGATAAAGCAGACATTACAGCTGGCCGATTTCATCGGATACAACGACAAGGCGGTCAAGTGGCAGGTGTGGATCGGACTTCTAACGCATATCCTTTTGCGTCTGCTGAGGCATCTGTCTAAATGGAAGCTGAGTTTTTCCCGGCTGTACGGTGTCGTCAAGTCGGCCGTCTGGATGCGGATTGATCTGCTCGAAACCCTCGGCATCTATGAGACATCCGACCCACCGAGGCGACCAGTCACTTTCTCAAAACAGCTGTATTTAAAGGGCTTCGAGCCGAACACCAGCAATCCTATGGGACAGCCATAGCCAGAAAAACTCCGAAATACAATACTCCCTGGAAAATAAGCGACAAACCCCTGTTTCAAAAAAGATCGAAATCCATACGCAACCCCCTATAAATAAAGGGGGCGAACTACCGAAATTCAGCATCCTATGGGGCGAAACCAGGGTCAACCCTTAGAATAGTAGTTAGTGAATTGATGAGCGGAAAGCCGGGGCATCAGGCCTGTTTCAAGAGGCGTGTTGCCCAGATACGGAACTGAGTTGCCCGTGATAAATTTGCACTGTTTCCAAAAGGGAAACAGTTGCATCTTTTCCAAACACTCCTTATTCTAAAATATTGGTCCCGCAATGGGGTCGGGCTTGGAAACTTTAGCACCGTTCAATTCTCACAATGGTTCTCTTCATCCCACATTTCAAAACATGAGTTCACATAGGAGGAGGAGGCATCCGGGTTAAAAAAATACAAGTGACGGCAGAGCTTCTTAAACAGAACAAGCACCTTATCGTCAAACGCTACATCCAGCAGTTGATCCAATATCCGCTCAATGCGATGCTCATCTTTAATGTCTCGCTGGATTATCTGCTCAACCTCATTCTCATACAGGGTACGTGTTTGAGCAGCGGCGACGTTCTGCAGGTTATGAATCTGCTCAGCCAACTCAAATATTCTATCGTGCTTATCAATCATGGCGTCCTTCAGGCCAGTTCCAAACGGAGGTTTTTACCGACAGCCTGGGAGCGGCTCCACATGTTCGCGGGGTCGTGTTTACATTTTACACAGCGCAAAGAGGCTTAACAGCAATTTGTGTAAAGCGTAAACCCTCATACCCTATGCTCGATCATCAAGGAGGTAAGCCAGATGCTCATAGTAATGTGAGGAGACGGCAGCTTTCAATATATCCTCTTCAATATTTAGCTGCAGCAAGATTTCAACGCAAGCTGCTTTGATCTTCTCAAGATGAACTTGAATGACATTCCAAATAATGTGGTAATCAACACCACGATAATTGTGGGAAAGTTCGTTACGTAATCCAACAACTGACGACCATTGAATATCCGATAATGCTTCTTTTTTTGCATCATCGATTTTCTTTGATTCCTCTCCTATCGCAATTAGAAGATTTACAGTTGCATTGAAGTTCATCTGGGAATTTGCTTCGAAAAAATCCAAGGGGGTTGAAAAACCATCTGCGTATATCCGAATCTTTTCCACAGCTTCAAGAATTGTTAGAACATAAAGAAGTTGCTTATCAAACATATATGATTTTATCCCCAATGTGCATCTTTACGATAGGGTTTATTGTATCAGAAAAAACAAGGTCTATTTCGCGCTGGATCTGTCGTTTCAGCAATTGCTTGAGTCCAAGCATCGTTTCATAGGATTTATGCCGAGGGTCAATATCGACAAGCACATCGACATCACTGGTGTCAGAAAAGTTATCCGTAAGTACCGAGCCAAATAAACCAATACGACTTACATGGTATTCTTTCTGCAGCTTTTGCTTAAGTCCGTGTATTGTATCTTTTATCTCTGCCTGATTCATGGTACGCCTTTTATCTGTTTAACATATTTATGTTCACGTATTCAATTATAGCCGAAACTGATCAACCAGCGCAAGGTTACATTACCACCTTCCAAAGAGTTGGAAGAAAACGGTATAAGGGTCGTATCACGACACTGGGTTCTGCTGAAAAAGTCCAGCGGACGACACGGAGGTCGTCCCTCCAGCCTCAGAAAGCAAGCGTTACTTGAATATTCTGGAGGGTCGGGCTCCGTCCCGACTGTAAATCAAGACTTTTTCAGCAGAACCGACACTGGACACTGTAGTAAATTGTATTACCTAAACACCATAGTCACACAGAGAGCGCCGTTTAAAACAGCGACGTCGGGGTCACACCTAAAAATAAAAAATAACGGCATAATTCATTGGTTACATTGCTCTTCCAGACAAGTTTCTATTTTTCCAACCTTGCCATTCAAAGCATCATCATCTTTCAGAACCTTCAATCGCTATTTTCTATTTGGACCCCGACACGCCTCCTTGTTCGGTTGGATATTACCTGTTGGATACTGTTCGTTTCCATATCTCAAGTGCTCTTCATTAACATTAAGCGTCTCACTCAGACGCTTGGCCATGGCATCAGAGTAAGTGCGACGGCCACGTTCGTAATCGCTCACCATGTTCTGTTGGATACCCAGCTTAGCTGCTAGCTGGGCCTGCGTCAAGCCGGCCTTAAGACGAGATCCGGAAAGAAGATTGCCAACGCGGTTTTTCTCCATTTTTTTCCAGTACGCAGTGCTTTCAACCGACACGAACTCGCTCTCCGACTTCTCAGAGAGCACTGAAACATCATACTTCTGCTTAATCCAGTCGAGAAGTTCAGAAACATTTTCGCCCTGAAGGGAGAGTTCAATACGGGGCTTTTTCACGAGAGCCAACATAGTATACCTCAATAACAATTTCATTTTTTCGGCATGTCCAGCATGCAACATATCGATAGTTCAAGTGGCAGTGATATTGATCCTGGGTAAGTGGAGAAAAATTTCTCCATGATTTCTGGGTCGGTCCATCTGCCTGGAGGTCTGCAACTAGAAGGTATAAGAGCTTCTGAACATCTGAAGGCAGCTTCTGCAACCCACGTTCAACCCTCTTTTTAACTCTGACCTCGTATTTCATTACGGTAATAATATAACCTGAATATAACCACGACGCAAGTCATATAGGCAACGATTCTATATTTAATCACCCACCGGCGCCACCGCCTGTTTCAGCGCTCTATGAGCCGCCCTTCAGTCATATCCACACTGGAATCCGAGGAGCTGTTCGCGGGCAACAGGAGCGTCATAGACGGCATATTTGAGCAGTTGAAGGCGGCTGTGGCTGTAGTTGGTGCGACGGGCAAGGCGGGAGCTGATAGTCAAGGGTGTGCCGTGGCCTGATTTTAAAACCCCGTATGGGGACTGGGGCAGAGATCTGGCTTTATATGCGTTGCGGATTGACATTAAAAGAGCTTGGCGGATATACTGATATGCAAGTGCATGCTGTATCGCAGGCGGCGATGCGCATTGAAAAGAGGTTGAAGAAGGATAAGCAGCTGAGTGATGCATGCAGAGAAATATTACTTGAAAACGCAGAGGCTGCCCTACCGCCGTGAGATCCCTCTGAAAAACTTTGCTGAGATGCGGGTCTATCTTGCCCCGACCGGGTGGATGATTGCCCCGGATACGGTTCATTAATTTCCCGCCTGGCTGAAGAAAGGGATTTATCGGCAGGCTGTCTGGAAATGGATCGCCCTCCTGCTGGTACTCAGCCTGAATACAGTCGTGCTTGTCGTAATTCATAAGCTTAGTCG